>JAIXTH010000225.1 GCA_027484265.1 Alphaproteobacteria bacterium | reverse complement strand
CCGGCATCCTCGGCAGCCACCTGGGCGGCATAGGGGGTCGACTTGCGCGAGCCCTTGAAGCCCATCATGCCAGCCGACGACCACGACACGACATTGCCCTGCGGATCGGAGATGGTGATGATGGTGTTGTTGAAAGTCGCGTTCACGAACGCCACGCCCGAAGCGATGTTCTTGCGCTCGCGGCGGCGGACGCGGGTTTGTTCCTTGGCCATCGGAGTATCTGTCTTCTGAGAGGCCGGCCCCGAAGGAGCCGCGCGCGTGGATTACTTGCGGGTGGCTTTCTTCGTGCCGGCGATCGGCTTGGCCGGGCCCTTGCGGGTGCGCGCATTAGTGTGCGTGCGCTGACCGCGGACCGGCAGGCCACGACGGTGCCGCAGGCCGCGATAGCAGCCAAGGTCCATCAGGCGCTTGATGTTCATGGCCACTTCGCGGCGCAGGTCGCCCTCGACCAGATAGTCCTTGTCGATCGTTTCGCGGATCTGCAGGACTTCGGCATCGGTCAGCTGGTTGACGCGCCGTTCGGCAGCGATCGAGACCTTGTCACAGATCTCCTGAGCCTTCGCCGGGCCAATGCCATGGATGTATTGCAGCGCGATCACGACGCGCTTGTTCGACGGGATGTTCACGCCAGCTATGCGGGCCACGTTTGTTTCTCCATTCACAGCCCCACCAGAAGCAAGCTTCCGGATCTGCGCCGTGCGGTCCATCTGTTGGTCCGGCCCGCCTGATCTGTCCTGGAAGGGCAGTGGAGCCGGTATTTGTCCGCGCAAAGCGGCGCGCCCCCGATCGACCGGAAACCGGTCGGTGGGGACGCGCAGCTTTTGCAGAGGTGCGCTGATAGACTCGCCCGGTCTCAAGGTCAACCGAGGCAGCTGCGAAGGGGCCGTCCCAACCAGGGCAGCCGGTGCGCCGCGCGCCATCAGGTGGGATCATGCAGGCTCGGTCAAGTGCGCTTGTAGCAGATCGCCACTGAAAGGCTGTTCCGGAACGCCATGCCGGACAGCGGCCTTGGTGCAGGCGACCAGGTGCGTTGGCGGATTCCCCGACAGGCTCCGCCAGCGCATGGTCGTCCGGCCGCCTGTGGTTGTGCGATCCTGCGGCGCTAGGTCGTCATCCTGTTCGCCACAGCAGACCACACCGCCAGCCGCCACCAGCAAGCACTCTTTCCTGCAACCGTCTGGCGCGCTAGGGGCCGCCGCCATGCATGTGATCCTCGCTACCGGTTCGCGCGGCGCCATCGAGGCCGCTTCTTCCTTGCTGGAATCCATCGGCGGGTTCGGGGCCGTGGGCTGGTGGGAGCTGGAGCGGCGCCAGTACCGGATGGAGGCCTATGCCTATAGCGAGGCGCAGGCCCAGACCGGCGTGGGGGCGATCGCGCTCGCTGTGCCCGAACTCGATGCGCGGATCGCTCCGCTGGAAGAGGCCGACTGGGTGAAGATCGGCCTCGAGGGCCTGCCGCCGGTGCCGGTGCGGCGGTTCAAGGTGGTGGGCGATCATGACCGGCGCCGGGTCCGGACCGGGCGGGTCGAGATCGTGATCGATGCGGGCGAGGCGTTCGGCACCGGCCACCATGGCACGACCCTCGGCTGCCTCGAGGCACTCGACTGGCTGGCCAGCCGCCGCAACACCCCGCGCCGGGTGCTGGATGTGGGGGCGGGCTCGGCGATCCTCGCGATCGGCGCCGCGAAGCTGGGCGCGAAGGCTGTCGGGGCGGAGATCGACCCGCGCGCGGCCTTCATCGCCAATCTCAATGCCCGCATGAACAAGGTGGCGCACCGGGTGCGGACCTGGCCGGTGGACGGGCTGTCGGCGCCGGTGATCCGGGGGCAGGGGCCTTACGACCTGGTGTTCGCCAATATCCTGATGAAGCCGCTGGTGCGGCTGGCACCCGCCATCTGCAAGGCGGTCCGACCCGGTGGCCATGTGGTGCTGTCGGGCCTGCTCACCCACCAGGAGCCGGCCATCCGCCGCGCCTATCGCCAGAAGGGCCTGATCCTGGTGCGCCGCTTCCGCAAGGAAGGCTGGAGCACGCTGACCTGGCAGCGGCTGCCCTGACGGGCCCCGGAGGGGCTGATCGGGCAACTGGCGTGACCTGCCTTGGCGGCGGGCACCGGGTCGTGCCATCAGGGCGCCGTGGCACTGTCTGTGTTCCTGTCCGTCCTGTTGGCCGCCCTGCTGCATGCGGGCTGGAGCACGCTGGTCAAGCGGGATAGCGATCCGGTGGCGATGTCGGCTGCTGTGTCGGCCATGGCGCTGGTGGTGGCGATACCGGGACTTCTGGTGACCGGCCTGCCATCGTCTGCGGCCTTTCCGTTCCTGCTCGGCAGCGCCGCCATCCACTGTGCCTATACGCTCGCAACGGCGCTGTCCTACCGGCATGGCGACCTGACCCTGGCCTATCCGGTGGCGCGCGGGGCCGCCCCGGCGCTGGCAGCCGTCGCGGCGATTGTCTGGCCGGGCGAGATGCCGGGGGCTGCGGGCTGGGCGGGCCTGGCCTGTGTCACGGGCGGGGCGTTGCTGGTGGCGGCATCGGCGTTCCGCACCGGGCAGGTCCGGGGGCTGGCCTTTGCGGGCGCGGCGGCCCTCACCATCGCCAGCTATACATTGGTGGATGCAGCCGGTGCCCGCGCCAGCGGCGATGCCATCGCCTATACGCTGGCGCTGCTGGGTGTCTGCGCCATCGCCAATACGGCGGTGTTCGGACTGGTGCTGGGACCGGCGGTGCTGCGGGGGGCAGCCCGGCGGGCCGGGCCGGGACTTGCCGGGGCCGTGCTGTCGGCCGTGGCCTACGGGATCGCGCTCCAGGCCATGACGCAGGCGCCGGTTGCCCTGGTGGCGGCGCTGCGCGAGAGCTCGATTGCCTGGGCGGTGCTGTTCGGGGTGGTGTTCCTCGGCGAGCGGCCGGGGCGGCTGCGCCTGGCGGGCGCGGGGTGGATTCTGGCAGGGGCGGCGGTGCTGCGCCTGGGATAGGGCGCGCAGCCAGACAGCTGCTCAGCCCCGGGACGGGGCGCGGCCCAATTGCGTTAGCGGCGTTGGAACCCGGCCGCTGCCCCAGCCGAAGCCGGCCTTCACCTCCCCAGGGCGCGACCGCCACAGGAATGCCGGAAAGCCCCAGCTTTCGTCCGTCGCCGCATCCAGGATCGGCACGATCCGCCGCAGGCTGGCCCGCACCTCCTCCACCGCAGCCGGTGGCGGCGCCCCGCGGGCGGGCGGGTCGATTTCGCGCGCGCGCACGAAGGCCGTGAGAGTGCGGTCGGCATAGAAGGCCTCGATGTCCGCCACCGACCGGCTGCGATAGATCGCCTCCACCGCTGCCAGCTCGTTGGCCGTGGCCGGGCGCCCCCGGTCGGAGGTGCCGAGCGGCGGCGCGAACACCAGGGAGCGCACCTCGATCCCGAGGTCCACCAGCTGCCCGGCCCCGCTGCGCGAGAAGACCTGGCACGGCGGGCAGCGGTGGAACCCGATCTCATAGACATGGACATCCGCTGCCGGTCCGATCCGGACCCAGGGCAGGGCATCGAGGATGTCCAGCGCCGCTCCGCCCCGCGGCACCGTGACAGACCAGGCGCGGGCCCGCGCCCGTGCCCGCTGCTCGCGCTCGCGCCGCGCGCGCTGCTCGGCATCGCGCTTCTGGCGCTGCTCGCGGTCACCCGGCCAGAACGGCCATTGCTGGGCAGCAGCAGGGGCTGGCAGGAGAGCGGCGGCCAGGCCAGCGGTTGCACCTGCCAGCATGCCGCCCGCCAGCAGCCCGGTCACGGACCGCCGCGCAAGCTCCCGGCCATGAGCTTTCGGGCCATGGGACAGGATGCCCTCGCCACCGTCGGCTTGAAAGGTCGCATGGATGGTCCGAGGCCCTGTCGTCACGTGTGCAGTCCCTTCAGGCGCCGCGCCGGTGCCGGCCTGCGGTTCGGGCCCGCGGCGCTGATGCCGGATCGTTGCGCACTGCAGGGCAGTGAGCAAGGCCTGTGGGAAGATGGGGCTGCAACTCGCCCGGACGTGATTGCCGGGAGCGGGCAGGCGCTGTCAGCGCGGGCTCCTCCGGGCAAGTGCCTTGATCGCGGCGCCGCCCGCTGGCAGCAGGGGGCAACGGCTCCGCGACGCAGCGGACACAAACAGACAAGGTGCTCGGGATGGAAACGCAGATCACACTGGCCACGCCGCTCAAGTTGCCCTGCGGGGTGGTACTGGCCAACCGGCTGGCCAAGGCGGCCATGACCGAAGGACTGGCGGGTAGTGCCGGGATGCCGGGTGCGGGGATGGCGCGGCTCTATGGGCTGTGGGCATCGGGCGGGTGCGGTCTGCTGATCACCGGCAATGTCATCATCGACCGTGATCATCTCGAGCGCCCGGGCAATGTGGTGCTGGACCGCGACCCGACCCCGGACGAGGCCGCCGCCATCCGGGCCTGGACCGCAGCCGGCACCGCCGGTGGCACCCATCTGTGGGCCCAGATCTCCCATGCCGGGCGCCAGACCCAGAAGCTGGTGAACCCTGCGCCCAAGGCCCCGTCCGCCGTGAAGCTCGGCCTGCCTGGCGGCCAGTTCGGCGAGCCGGTGGCGATGAGCGATGCCGAAGTCGAAGCCGTGCTGGATGCGTTTGCGGCCACCGCTGCGCGGGCCAAGGCCCTCGGCTTTACCGGCGTGCAGGTGCACGGCGCCCATGGCTATCTGCTGTCGAGCTTCCTCAACCCGCTGGCCAACCAGCGCACCGACCGCTGGGGCGGGGCGCTGGAGAACCGGGCCCGGCCCCTGCTGGAAGCGGTGCGGCGCACGCGGGCTGCCGTGGGACCGGACTTCCCGATATCCGTGAAGCTGAACTCGTCCGACTTCCAGAAAGGGGGGCTGACAGTGGACGACAGCCGCCAGGTTGCGCTGTGGCTCGAAGCCGAGGGCGTGGACCTTCTGGAGATATCGGGCGGCAATTACGAGGCGCCCGAAATGATGGGAATGAAGGGGCTGGAAGATGGGGCCGCCGCCCCCGTCAAGGCCGCCTCCACCCTGGCGCGGGAAGCCTACTTCCTCGAGTTCGCCCGCGACTTGCGCCGCCAGGTCAAGATGCCGGTGATGCTGACAGGCGGCCTGCGCAGCCGGGCGGGGATGGAGGCTGC
This sequence comes from Alphaproteobacteria bacterium, assembly GCA_027484265.1. Classification (GTDB taxonomy): domain Bacteria; phylum Pseudomonadota; class Alphaproteobacteria; order Caulobacterales; family Aquidulcibacteraceae; genus JAIXTH01. The sequence continues at coordinate 14,448 of JAIXTH010000225.1, read as the reverse complement.
GCTGGGCGAAGGTGTGGATGTGATCGGCGTGGCCCGCCCGCTGGTGGCGGTGCCGTCCTGTGTGCACGACCTGCTGGCCGGCCGGATCGACGCCTTGCCGAGCCCCGAAACCTTCCTGCAGCAGCGGCCCGGCCTGTTTGGCCCGCAAAGCCCGATCGCATTCATGCGGATGCTGCAGGGATTTGCCGGAACGTACTGGTATTATGCGCAATTCTACCGTCTGGCCCGCGGCCAGGCGGTCGAGAGCCCGCCGCGCCCGCTCAAGGCGCTGGGCGAGGTCATGGGCATCAGCAACGCCATCATGAAGGCCCGCAGCGGCGGCACGGCTGTGCCGCCGCTCTAGACATGCCGGGCCGGTCCCGGCCTTACGCCATGCCGACGCACCACAGCGCGAAGGCATGGCTCTCGGCCACTTCCTTCAGCCGGTCGAACCGGCCGGAGGCGCCGCCGTGGCCGGCTTCCATGTTGCAGTGCAGGAAGTAGGGGCCGAAGTCCGGGGCCGTGGCGCGCAGGCGCGCCACCCACTTGGCGGGCTCCCAATAGGTCACCTGGCTGTCCGACAGCGCGGTCTGTGCCAGCAGCGGCGGATAGGGCAGGGCGGCCACTTGGTCATACGGGCTGTAGGACATCATGTAGTCGTAGGCCGCCGCATCGGTGATCGGGTTGCCCCATTCGGTCCATTCCGGCGGGGTCAGCGGCAGTTCGCCGTCGGAGATGGTGTTGATCACGTCCACGAACGCCACCCCGCCGATCACGCCGGCGAACAGCTCGGGCCGCATGTTCATCACCGCCCCCACCAGCAGACCGCCGGCCGAGCGGCCCTCGATCACGATCCGGCGCGGCGCCGCAAAGCGCTGTTCCACCAGGGTTTCGGCAGCGCGGATGAAGTCTGTGAAGGTGTTCTTCTTCTTCATCAGCTTGCCATCGAGATACCATTGCTGGCCCCGTTCCTGGCCGCCGCGGATGTGGGCGATGGCATAGACCAGACCCCGGTCCACCAGCGGCAGGCGCGAGATCGAGAAGTTGGCCGGCATCGAGATGCCATAGCTGCCATAGCCATACAGCAGGCAGGGCGCCGCCCCGTCGATCCTTGTGTCCTTGTGGTGCAGGATCGTGACCGGTACCCGGGCGCCATCGTCGGCGACAGCTTCGATCCGGCGCACCACATAGTTGGCCTTGTCGTGACCCGACGGGATCTCCTGCCGCTTGCGCAGCACCCGGGTGCGCGCCGCCATGTCATAGTCGTAGGTTTCGGTGGGCGTGGAGGGAGAGTTGTAGGTGAAACGCAGCGTTTTCGTATCCCACTCGAACCCGCGCAGCACGTCCACATCATAGGCTTCTTCAGGGAAGGTGATGTCGTGCTCGCCGTCGGTGATCAGGTTGCGTACGCGCAGCTGGGGCAGCGCATTGACCATCAAGGCGAGCACCATGTGCTCCTTGTAGAGCGCAAGCCCGTCGATGAAGCGCCCGGGCTCATGGGCGATATATTCACGCCATCCCCTCCGCTCCGGCGCGGTCACCGGTGTGCGCATCACCTTGAAATCGGTGGCGCCGTCCGCATTGGTGCGGATGTAGAACCACTCGCCATTGTGATCGGGATAGTATTCCAGTCCATCGCGGACCTGGGCCATCCGCCTCAGCGGGCGCGTGGGCGCATCCAGCGAAAGATAGTGCACCTCGGTCGCATCCGAGCGGACCCGGATCACCATCATATATTTGCCGGACGAGGTCTTGTAGGTGCCCATCTGGAAGGACGGGTCGGTTTCCTCATAGATCATCACGTCGCGGCCCGGCTCGCCCAGCACGTGGCGCATCACCTTGGCCGAACGGAAATTGTCGTCCAGCAGGGTGTAGAAGCAGGTGCGTCCATCGGGGGCCCACACCAGCGAGCCGTCGCACTTCTCGATCTGGTACTGCAGGTCCGAGCCGTTGGCCGTGACCCGGAAGCGCAGCGTGGTCGAGTTGCCGCCCTCATAGTCCACTGCATAGGCGAACACGTCGTGCCGCGGGCTCTGCTCCCAGTTCTGCAGGCGCCAGAACGGATGGCCGCGGGCTTCCCTGTCGCCATCGATCAGGATCTGCTCGGGACCGGTGGGCTCCTTGGTGGCCGGGTCGATCGGACGGCGCGCCACGATCGGATACTGGCCGCCTTCGCGGAAGCGGGTGAAATAGGCAAAGGTGCCGTCGGGCGCCGGCACCGAGCTGTCGTCTTCCTTCACCTTGCCGCGCAGCTCCTGGAACAGGGTCTCGCGCAGGGCTTCGGTGGGATCGAGGAACACCTGCTTGGTATAGGCGTTCTCGGCTTCGATATGGTCGCGGATCGGGCCCTGCAGGTTGGCGGGATCATCGATCACCGCCTGCCAGTTCTCGGCACGCAGCCAGGCATAGTCGTCGGTGCGGGTGCGGCCGAGCTGGGTGATGGTCACCGGCCGGCGCTCGGCCATCGGGCCCTGCAGGGCGGTGAAGTTGCGGCGGCCCGGCACGGTCTCGCCGGTGGCATCGCCGGTGGCAGCCTGTGCCAGGGCCAGGCCCGGTAGGCCGAGGGTTGCGGCCGCCGAGGCCGAAGTGGTCAGGATTTCGCGCCGTGTCATGCTTGCTTGCCCCTCAGGTGCAGCTGCCCGGCGCCCGCAGGCGTCGGCAGTCGATCTTCCCACCGTCCAAAGCCGCCCCGCGTCCGCGGTCAAGGGGCCGCACGGGATTATGAGGCAAAGTTCATGGATCGGGGCGCGGTTGGAGATTGGCGCGGCGCATGTCCAGAGAAAACCAGTGCCCGTGATCCGCCCCTCCGGCATCCAGTCTAGCCTCGGAAATAGTCGAAGATCCGCTGTGCCAGTTCGTCGTTTACGCCGGGGGTGGCGCGCAGGTCTGAGAGGGCGGCGCGGGCCACGCCCCGGGCCGAGCCGAAACGCGACAGCAGGGCTTTCTTGCGGGTGGGGCCGATGCCGGGGATTTCGTCGAGCGGGTTCTTCGAGATCGCCGCCTCGCGCTTCTGGCGATGGGCGCCGACGGCGAAGCGGTGGGCCTCGTCGCGCAGGCGCTGGATGTAGTAGAGTACCGGGTGGTTGCGCTCCATCCGGAACGGCGCCTTGCCGGGCATGTGGATCTGCTCGTGACCGGCATCGCGGTCGCGCCCCTTGGCCACCGCCGCCAGCACCAGCTCGTCTTCCAGCCCCGCCTCGCGGGCCACATCGCGCACCACCGCCAGCTGCTGCTCGCCGCCATCGATCACGATCAGGTCCGGCCAGGCCGGGGCCTCCCCGCCGCCGTCGTCCTCATCCTTCAGCAGGCGGGCGAAGCGCCGGGTGAACACCTCGCGCATCATGGCGAAGTCGTCGTTGCTCTGGGCTTCCTTGATGGTCCACTTGCGGTACTGGCCCTTCTCGAAGCCATCGGGGCCTGCCACCACCATCGCACCCACTGCATGGGCGCCCTGGATGTGTGAGTTGTCGTAGATCTCGATCCGCCCGGGCGGCGCTTCCAGACCCAGCACCTCCGCCAGCCCTTCCAGCAGCCGGGTCTGGGTCCCGCTCTCGGCCAGCTTGCGGCCCAGCGCCTCGCGGGCATTGGTGCGGGCGTGGTCGACCACATCCTTCTTCTCGCCGCGCTGCGGCATCCGCAGCTCGATCCTGCTGCCCGCCTGCAGCGACAGCGCCTCGGCCAGCAGCTCGGCCCCCGGCAGCTCGTGGCTGGTGAGAATCAGGCCCGGAACCGGCTTGCCGTCATAGAACTGGGCCATGAAGGCCTCGAGGATTTCGGCGGGTTCGGCGTCGCGGTCGTGGCGTGGGAAGTAGGCGCGGTTGCCCCAGTTCTGGCCGGCGCGGAAGAAGAACACCTGGATGCAGCTGACCCCGCCCTCCAGCGCCAGCGCGAACACATCGGCTTCCTGGAAGCTCTGCGGATTGATGCCCTGGGCCTGCTTGATCGAGGCCAGCGCCCGGATCCGGTCGCGCAGCCGGGCGGCCTTCTCGAAGTCCAGCGCCTCGGCGGCGGCATGCATGTCGTCCGCCAGCCGGTCCTGCAGGTCGGCGGAGCGTCCGCGCAGGAAGGCCGCCGCCTCGTCCACCAGCGCGCCATAGTCGGCGGGGCTCACCAGATCGACACAGGGCGCGGCGCAGCGCTTGATCTGGTGCAGCATGCAGGGCCGCGAGCGGCTCTCGAACACGCTGTCCGAGCACGAGCGCAGCAGGAACGCCTTCTGCAGGGTGGTCAGCGAGCGGTTGACGGCCCAGGCACTGGCGAACGGGCCGAACAGGTCGTCCCCCGGACCGCGCGCACCGCGGTGCTTGGCCAGCTGCGGGGCGCGGTGCCCGCGCCGGATGGCGATGAAGGGAAAGCTCTTGTCATCGCGCAGGATCACATTGAAGCGCGGCTTCAGCCGCTTGATCAGATTGGCCTCCAGCAGCAGTGCTTCGGTCTCGGTGCGGGTGACCACGAACTCCATGTCCGCCACCAGCTGCAGCATCCGCGTGACCCGGTTGGTATGGCCGATCCCGCGCGCATAGCCCGCCACCCGGTTCTTCAGGCTCTTGGCCTTGCCCACATACAGCACCTCGCCGTCGGCGCCGATCATGCGGTAGACGCCGGGCTTGCCCGGCAGGCGCTTGAGGTGATCCTGGATGACCTCTACCCCCTGGCGCAGACTGCGGCTGCGGGGGGAGGCCGGCACCGCATCGGCGGGCAGGGCGGCCAGATCGGGCAGGGGGCGGGAATCGGCCTTGGCCATGCCTCTCACATAGGCCACCACCGGGGCCAGCGCCACGTGCGTGCGGCGAGGGGCCTGCGTGCATCCGCCACTGGACGCAGCGGGCGCGGGCGGGCAAGCCCGCTGCATGACTGCTTCGCTCAAGATCGCCAGCTGGAACATCAATTCGGTGCGCCTGCGCATCGGCCTCGTCGGCCGCTTCGTGGACCAGCACGGCCCCGACGTGCTGTGCCTGCAGGAGATCAAGTGCGAGACCGGGGTGTTCCCGGTGCAGGCATTCCGCGACATGGGGCTGCCGCATCTGGTGATCGCAGGCCAGAAGGGCTGGCACGGGGTGGCGATCGCCGCCCGGGTGCCGCTGGAAGAGCTGCCGGTGCCGGAGTTCTGCCGCCATGGCGAGGCGCGGGTGGCCGCGGCCCGGATCGGCGGCGAGGGCGGGATCACGATCCACAATCTCTATGTCCCGGCAGGCGGCGACGAGCCCGACCGCTCCGCCAATCCCAAGTTCGACCACAAGCTGGATTTCGTCGCGCGGATGGACGCCCATTATGCCGCCGCCGACACCAGCCGCACCGTGGTGACCGGCGACCTCAACATCGCACCCGGCGAGCATGATGTGTGGTCGCACAAGGACCTGCTGAACGTCGTCAGCCACACGCCGGTGGAGACAACGGCGCTGGAGGCGCTGCGCCAGCGTGGCCGCTTCGCCGATCTTGCCCGTGTGGGGCGGCCCGCCACCGAGAAGCTCTACAGCTGGTGGTCCTACCGTTCGGCGGACTGGACCCGCAATGACCGTGGCCGCCGTCTGGATCATATCTGGGCGGGCGAGGCGCTGGCGCCGGGCTTCGACCCGGCGACCTTCCAGATCGTGCGCGACGCCCGGTCCTGGGAAAAGCCGTCCGACCATGTGCCAGTCGTGGCCCGCCTGTCCCTGTAGGGACCCGCTTCGGGTGACCCAGGCCTAGAAATCGGCCCGCACTTCCAGATAGACCGTCCCGTCCCAATTGCGCTCGCGGTACTGCTGGCGTTCGAAGGTGGGGTCCCGGCGGTCCTGTGCATAGAGGGTGCGCGTGCGCCGCGCCGTGTGGCCCTGCGGGTCTTCCACGCCCGCCTCGATGGTCCAGCCATCCAGGGCCTTGGTCTCGAACCAGACGCCCCAGCCGCCGTGGGCAGACCACTCGATGAACTGGTTGGCGCGATAGTCCACCGACCGGTCTCCCAGCCACATCCAGGCGCCCCAGGACCAGTCCTGCTCCGGGAACCGCTGCACGAAGGACGGGTTGAAGTTGGCGCCATCCCAGCCGTCAAGCTCGCGGTCCCGTCCGGTCAGGGGATCGCGGATCGCGGTTTCGCGCCAGCGCCAGCTGAGCGACAGCTCGAGACCCGGGATCACATCCTCCAGCGGCCAGGTGATCTCCACATTGACCCCGCGCCGATTGGCCGACGGCAGGTTGCCCAGCGCCTCGCCATCGATCCGGCCATCGCCATTGGTGTCCAGCGGCACGGCCGCGAAGGCATCGGAGATGTCCTCGTTCACCAGCGTGACACTCGCCACCCCGCGCTGGCCCCAGCGCCGCTCGATGCCCACTTCGCTCACCCAGGCCTGGTCCGGCTTGAGCTCGGTATTGCCCACCCGACCGGTGCCGTCACCCACCGATGCCGAGAAGGCGAAGGCGCCGAAGTCGAGCTGGCCCACCTGGCGCTCCACCCGGCCCCGGATGGTCCAGCCCTCGGCCGGCTTCCACGAGGCCGACAGGCGCGGCTTGAGATAGAAGAACGAGCGCTCCTTGCGGGCATCGCCGGTCTGGGTGATGGTCGACCACTCGCCGGTCAGGGTGCCGTCGACCGTCAGCCGGTCGCTGACGGTCCAGCTGTCGGAGACGAAGGCCTCCCAGCGGTCCTCGCTCACCGTGGTGTCATTGATGTCGCGCGGGTCCAGGGTTTCGACGAACCGGGTGCCATCACCGAGCCCGAACCGGTTGGAGAGGTCGAGCTCGTTGACGGCGAATTCGCCGCCAAACTCGATGGCATGGGCGCCGAAGGCGCGGGCCAGGGTGGCGCGGGCGATCTGCTCTGTGCGCACCTGCGACGAGCGGAAGCGCGAGAAGCTCGGCGTCACGCCCACGCGGTTGAAGCCGGCCGTCCCGAAATTCGAGCTCTCCTCTTGCTTGGCGAGCAGGTTCATGCGGCCGGTCCAGCTTCCCAGTGTGCGCTCCAGACCGGCGCCTAGTTCCCAGGAATCGCCCTCGTCGCCCTCGCGGCCGCTGTCGACCCGGAACGGGCTGCCGGCCCCGGGTACGAAGGCCTGATGGCTCCAGGTACGGCGGAACTCGAAGGTCCGCGCCTGGGCATTGAGGCTGACCTTGTTGCCGAGCCAGTCCCCCGACAGGCGCGCCGACGCGGTCCACTCCTCGAAGCGGCGGCGGTCGTCATTGGGACCGAGCTCCAGCCACCGCCCCTGCGCATCCCGGAAGCCCTCGAAGCCGGTCAGATTGTTGTAATTGTCGAAATCATACCCGGCACTGAGCTCCAGCGAGAATCCGCCCAGGGTCCGCGAATGGGTCAGGTCGAACTCGGGTTGGATGAAGCCGTTCTCGTGCTGGGTGAGCTGGATGGCGGCCGAGGAGGTTGCCCGGGTGCCGGCGCGGCGCACCACATTGACCACCAGCGACTGGCCCGAGGCCGCCGCACCCGCCGCGGCCCCTTCCAGCAGTTCGATCCGCTCGACCTGAGCCGCCGGAATGCCAGCCAGGATCGAGCCCACCGACTGATCCTTGCTGGTGGGCCGGGCGCCATCGATCAGCACATTGCCGCCCGTGCCCCCCAGTCCGCGCGCGCCCGAGCCACCATCGATCGAGAAGCCCGGAACCCGGCGCACCATGTCGAGGGCCGTGGACGGCCGGTCAGCCTCGAAGAAGGCAGGCGCGAAGATCCGCCGCCCGTCTTCGCCCGTGGTCTCGCCGCTGGCAGCGGCGACCCCGGCCTGCCCGTCCACCTGCGGGGTCTGTGGGCTGGCCTCCTGGGCTGCTGCGATACCGGGTATTCCCATGGCGGCGGCCAAGGCCGCCAGACTTGCTACACTGCGCATGGCACCGCATCCCTCGATGTCTGTTGCGGGGCGCATAGGGGGCTCTGCTGACCCGTCCTAGTTAATTGACTGTCATGACCGCGAATTCATGGACAAGACAGGTTCACCCCCGGCGCGATGCGCGCTAGCACACCGGCTATGGACAGCTTCAGCGAAGACCGCAATCATAAAGCGACTCTCCCGGACAGCGCACCATCGCGCCGCTCGGTCCTCACCGCAGCCCCGGCATGGATGGTGGCTGGCAGCCTGCCGGCAGGTATCGCCGCCGCACTGGCGGGCGCACCGGTCCTGGCGCAGAGCGCCGCCGCGGGCAGTGGTGGGGTGGCGCAGCCGGACTTTGCAGCGCTGTCGGCGCGGCTCCTGCCGGCAGTGGTGGGCATCGGGGTGGGGCGCGCACCCGCCGGCCTGCCGGATGATGCCGCCCACCGCGGCATGCTGCAGCAGAGCTCGTCCGGTTCGGGCTTCGTGGTGGATGCCAGCGGCGTGGTGGTCACCAACAACCACGTGGTGGAAGGCGCCAACCGCTTTCAGGTCTCGTTCCAGAACGGCGCCCTCCTCGATGCCACGCTGGTGGGGCGCGACCCGGAGACCGACCTCGCCGTGTTGCGGGTGCGGGCGCCGCGTCCGCTGACGTGGGTACGCTGGGGGGACAGCAGTGCGGTTCAGGTCGGGCAGTGGGCGATCGCCATCGGCAGTCCGTTCGGTCTGGGCAATTCGGTCTCGGTCGGCGTGATCTCGGGCCGCAACCGCGACCTGCAGAGCGGGCGCTTCGACGACTTCCTGCAGACCGACGCCGCCATCAATCGCGGTAATTCCGGCGGCCCTCTGTTCAATGCCCGGGGTGAGGTGATCGGGGTCAACACCGCGATTGTCTCGCCTGGCGGTGCAGCGGGTGGTTCGGTGGGCGTGGGCTTTGCGGTGCCGTCCAATCTGGCGCGTCAGGTGGTGCAGGACCTGTCGACCCTCGGCTATGTGCGGCGCGGCTTCATCGGCCTGCGCTCGCGGCCTGCCACCCCGCAGGAGGGCAGCGGCGTGGTGGTGGTGGAAGTGCTGCCTGGCAGCCCGGCCGAGGCGGGCGGCCTGCGCCCCGGTGACCGCCTCGTCAGCTGGGCGGGCCGGGCCATCACCGATCCGCGCGATCTCGCCCGCGAAGTGGCAGGGGCCCGTCCGGGCACCCGGGTGCGGATCATGGGGGTCCGTGCTCCGCGGGGAGGGAACATCTATGCCGACCTGACAGTCGCCCAGGCCCCGACAGAGGCACGCGCCCAGTCGACCGGCCCGGTCGATGCCGCCTCCGTGGCTGTGGGGCTGACCCTGCGCGCGGTGCGCCGCCCGCCCCAAGGCCGCGACGATGTGCCCTCGACCGTGCGGGTGATTGTCTCGGCCGTGGACCCCTTCGGACCGGCACGGCGCCAGGTCGAGCCCGGGGATGGGCTGCTCGAAGTACAGGGCAGGGCAGTTGCCGACCCGTCCAGTGCCCGTGCGGCACTGGAAGAAGCTGCCCGCAACCGCGATGCCATCGTGCTGCGCCTGTGGCGTGACGGCGAGCCGATCATCCGGGCTGTTCGTCCCCGCCGCTAGGCATGCACGACCACCGACGGCGCGGCACTGGTCGGGGCGGTCGGCATTGTCTCTGTCTGAATGTCGCGCGATAGTTTTGGGCTGGGAACGGTCTGAAAGCCGCTGGAATTCAATGGGAGGCTGCAGGGGCGGGGATTCGGCAAAGGCAGCCGTCATGCACGGCTTCGGCAGTGGCTTTTGCGTGGACGATTCAGGACGGGGCCTGCCGATGGGGCGAATCCGAAAGAAGCGCTCGAAGCGGATGTTTCTGGCGCGTCCCCTCTTTCACAGTTCCGGCGAAGCCTTTGACTTGGGTAAAGTTCGAGAGCAATGGACGAGGCACTATCCCAACCGCGCGGAGCAAGACGATGGTCGATGTTAGCAGAGGTCTGGGAAAATCGCGCGGAAAGCCGCATGCTTCCGATGTGCCCATCAATTGGGCAACAGCGGAATTGAGCGCATTTCTAAACGAGATGAGTGGTGCCTATGCCGAGCCCGTCCCCATGCCTCGTGGCGCGCCTCCTCCCGCAGTGATGTACAAACTGATGGGAAAGATGTTCGCCATTCTCTCAATCCGGGGAGAGGCGTTTGTCATCCTGAAGTGCGATCCCGCCCTCGCAGATATCCTGCGCCAAACGTATGCTGGCGTCGGTCACCGCTCTCACCTCGACCGCCGTTTCTGGATCAGTATTGACCTCAACGCCGACGTGCCGATGGACGAAATCCGCAAGCTCATTGCCGGTTCTTATGATCTTATCTACGCGGGCCTCACGCGTAAGCAGAAGGCGGAACTTGGGGCGCGGCTTCAAGACTGAGGCAGCTTACCTTCAATGCCTCTTCGCTTCGCTGGGCGGAAAGCCAAATGCCTTCGAAAACGCCTCGCTAAAGGCACTGCGGCTTTGATACCCTGCAGCGATAGCCGCATCATCGATTGTTGAACCGCCCGCAATCATGACAAGTCCTTGGGAAAGCCCCGCCAATCGGCGCCACTGCGCTGGCGGCAGACCGCATTCTTCTTGAAACACGCGCTCTGCCGTGCGGCGACTGAGGCCGGCCTTCCTGCACAGGAATTCCAAAGGAACGCCCGCACTTTCCGTATGGAAGAAGGAGTCTGCGAGCCTGTGGGCACGCCTGTCCTTTGGCTGCAACAAAACGAAGCGTCCAGGATCGCGAAAGCTGATTTCTCCGCGGATGATCGCCGCAAGACTTCGGTCGATTTCATTCCTGTCGTCCAGAACGCCCTGATCGCACACCCGCAGAATCGCCTCATGCAGGAGTCCGCTGACCGGGACCACACATGCGCCTTGAGACATGTTCGCGTCAGGACGGATATACAGAGTTCTCAAATGAAGTCGCGACGACATTGAGAGGCGATGTGGTGTGTGGGCAGGGATCCATAATCCTCTGCGCGTTGGAAGCGTCCAAAAGCGTCCTTCAATCGCCGCGCGCACTGCGCCAGTTTGGGCATAGAGAAACTGCGGCCAAGGATGGGCGTGCATGTCTTCATGTCCGCCCGCCTCATAATCGATGGCAAGCGAGCGGATCACATAGTGGGGTTCGTCAGCGTGGGAGAGGCGTTGTCGCATACACCGACAAAATTGGCGCAGTGCGGCGTATGCGTCAAGCTGTCAGCGTGGTTTCCTACGTGTGAGGAGATCAGTTCATGCCCAATAAGCTCGCCCATTTCGCCATCGAAGCCGACGACGTTGAGCGAGCGCTCAAGTTCTATGAAAGCGTCTTCGGATGGCGATTTTCCCCCTGGGGACCGCCGGGATTCTATCTCATCGAGGGGGCTGGCATTCATGGAGCGTTGCAACAGCGCCGCGAGCCCCTGCCATCTGGCAGAAAGGGCTACGAATGCTCGTTTGCGGTTTCCGACATCGATGCCAGCAGCAAGCTCATCCAAGCTGCGGGCGGGCGACTTGTTGGACCTCGGCATGCCATCCCGACGGTCTGCGAACTCTGCCAGTTTGTGGATACAGAAGGCAATGAAGCAATCATCTGTCAGTATGTGCCTGAACGTCTGAAAGATATGGGTCTGGATTGAGGCGTGTCAGATCCGAACAGGCAAATTTCCTTGCACCCGACAAATGCCCAAGTCTGGCCCACGAACGCTGTGGGCCGCATGGGGCATTGTGTCGGTGTGCAGTGCCAGACCCAACATATTCGGGCTCAAGTCTGTCCCGCCGGGACGTTCCAATCCTGGCCTGATGGCCCCCCAGCATCAAATCGCCAATGGTCTGCGGACTAGTCGTTCCCCGGTCGGACCGCTGCCATGGACGACTTGGCCAATGTCGGGCTGAGGCACTGTCCGGCATTGCCTTTGTTTGGAACCGGATGACTGGCATTGGCCCGTTCGGGCCGGTCGCGATCCAACGGTTCCGCTGGTCTGGACGCAGGCATTGTCCTGCGACCGAAGGCGCTTCATAAGACATCATGAACCAGCTTACGCCGTCCCAGATAGCGATCTTGAACAGGGTCGTGGTTGAGTTGGCTGAGGTAGCGGACGTTGAGGCGATCGTGCTGGGTGGATCATACGCCCGGGGCCGAGCTCGTCCGGACTCGGACATCGATGTTGGTCTCTACTATCAGGAAAACACACCCTTCGACATATGTCAGGTCCGCCGAATAGCATCGCGTTTAAATGATACACGGGATCCTGTAGTGTCTGACTTCGGTGCTTGGGGTCGCTGGGTGGACGGAGGTGCATGGCTGACGATCGAAGGACAGAGAGTCGATCTGCTCTATCGCTCTCTCGACAAGGTCCAGCGCACTTTCAAGGATGCTTTGGGCGGAAGGTTCGAGATCGATTTCGAGCAACAACCGCCATTCGGCTTTTTCGGCCCAACTTTGCTCGGTGAAACAGCGATTGCAGTGCCCCTTCACGATCCATTTGGCAGGTTGCCGGAACTCAAGGCCAGAGTGACACCGATGCCGGAAGCATTGGCCGGAGCTGTTGTTCAAAATCGCCTCTGGAGCGTTGAGTTCGGCCTGACGGCGTTTGCGCCGAAGTTCGTTTCAAATGGCGACGTTTATGGTGTGGCGGGATGCCTAACTCGCTTTGCGCATGCGTTGGCGCTTGCCTTGTTCGCTCTGAACCGAGTTTATCCTGTCAACGACAAAACGATGATCTCCGAGATCAAAGAGTTCGATGTTGCGCCAGCCAACTTTGGCCCTCGACTGGGTTCGATCTTGTCGAATATCGGGTCGACCTCTGACGCGCTTGCATGCAGTGTGGAAGCTGTCGGTTCGCTGTTTGAGGAGGTGCGCGATTCTGCAGGCGACTCCTACGCGCCACCATGGCGCCTCTGATCGGCAGGCCGGAAGCGGCCGCTTGCGGCGACCTGCAGCCACTGAATTCGAACCGAGACACTATCCGCTTCCCGGCGTCCTGATCGATTGACTCCCATCCGGCCCGGTGGTCCTGTGCCGCAACGCAGGAGGGAGCGTTTGGGGTATCGCCAGCAACTGGCCGCGGACATCGCCCGCTGGCAGGCCGAAGGCCTGATCGATTCGGAGACCGGTGAACGGCTGGCCGCCTCGCCAGACCCGGCGCAGGGGCGGTTCGATGTGCCGCGCGCGCTCGCCCTGATGGCAGCCCTGCTGGTCAGCGCAGCGCTGCTGACGCTGGTGGCGGCCAATTGGGACCAGATCGGGCGGCCGTTGCGTCTGGGTTTGCTCATGTTGCTGATCTGGGGGCCGCTCCTGGCGGGTGGCTGGCGGCTCTCGGTCGGCGACGGTGCCGTCGGCCACAGTCTTGTCCTGGTGTCGGCAGTGGCCTTTGGCGCCAGCATCCTGTTGTTCGGACAGATGTACTATCTCGATGGCGAGACCTGGCAGGGGGTTCTGATATGGCTGGGCGGCGCGCTGCTCTGCGCCGGTCTGTTGCGGTCGGTTCCTACGCTCATGCTGGCCCTGGGTCTGGTGGTATTCCTGTTGTTCGACGGTGGTGACGATCGCACGGCGACCAGCTGGGTGATCCTGGCGAGCGCGCTGGCAACCCTGCTGATCGCCTGGCTCCTGGCGATGCGCTGGAACAGCCGGCCGGTGCGCCATGGTGTGGTGCTGGTGAAACTGCTTTGGCTGGGCGCTCTCATGGCGCAGTTGGACATTGAGGACTGGTTCGGTCCTTTTCTGGCTGTTGGCGGCATGGCGACCTACATGCTGAGTACGCGCCTGCCGGCCCTGACCCAGCGCTTTACCGGTTTTGGGGCCGAACTTCCGGGCTACGGCGTCGCGATGGCGGTGGGCGGTCTGATCATCGCGCAGATGAGCGGCGGCTTCTTTCCTGCTGCCGAGTGGGGCAGCGCGCTGGCCTTTGTGCAGGATTCGGTCTGGGCCCTGCTGGCCATTGCGCTGGCGGCATGGTGTGTGCTGGATCGCGGCACCGGTCATGCCGGGGTTCGCTGGACGGCTTATGTGGGCTTTGCCCTCGCCACCCTCACGCTTGCAGTTTCGGTGGGGACCGATGAGCTCGGGACGGCAGGGATCTTGTTGCTGGCCGGCCTGATGGTGGCAGCGCTGACCGTGCTGGCGCGGCGGGTCCAGCGGCGGCGTGCCATGATCGCACAGACCGGGGCAGGTGTTCCATGACCGCTGGCAGATCTCCAGATGGACCTTTGGGCAGACCTCTGATCCGGGCCGCAGTGGTGGCGCTTGCGATGACGGCTGCCCTGGGCACCATCCTCGGGGTTCGGGCGATGCGCCTGCAGGGCGGGCAGGAGATCATCCTGACGTCCAGCCCGATGGATGCCGATGATGCCGCAGCCGGGTACGGCCATGCCACCGTCGCTCGGTCGTTCGAATCGACGCCTGTCCCGATCCATGCTTCCTCCCCCGCGCGCGCCAGTCTGCTGGCCAATCCGGACCGGTTCATCGGTGACGGTTGGGTTTCGCTGAAGCCAGGACGCGGCGGACGGCCGGAAATCATGCGGGTCAGCGAGAGCCCCCTTGGCCCGCAGGCAGGCGAAGTGCTCCTGAGGGCCGCGTACATCAGGATCTCCAGTGAGGAGGGGGCCGAGCCTCAGGTCTTGATTTCCTTGCCAACCCTGTCGCATGTCGCCGTTGACGGCGGCGCCGCGGCGCTGTTCCAGCCGGG
>JAIXTH010000305.1 GCA_027484265.1 Alphaproteobacteria bacterium | reverse complement strand
GACTGGCTGCAGCATGTGGAGATCCAGCCATGGATGGCGCGCTCGCCCTGGCGCCCGCACCACGATGAAGCCACACGGAGCAAGGTCGATGCAGGGGACGGGTGAGCTTTCATCCGGAAGATATTCTATCTGCCAAGGTGGTTTCCTGGCATGCGAAAGCATGGTTGATCGGGTTCTGATTGGCTTGGACCGGTCCCGGGCAGCTGGCCGGTCCGGCGCGCGCGGCCATCGCACCAGTGGATCGCCGGGATCGAGAGGGGATTAGCGTGAGCGAGGCGACTGTCGTTGAGACTGAGGTCAATCTGCAGCGGCCAGACCGCACCCTTGAACCTTTGCCCTTCCACCATCAGCTCGTGCAGTATCTCAAGGCCCACGAGCCCCATGCCTGGGAGCTGGCAAGTTCCGCCTCCGAACAGGCCAAGCAAGGCCAGGAGGTCCGCGATGCCATGTTGCGCCAGACCTACCGGCTGGAACCTGGCGGCCATCCAGCCGTGTTCGAGGCCTGCACGGGCGTGATGTCCGCACTTGGCATCGATGCGCCGGTCAACATTTACCAGGCTGCGGATGGCTCGATGAACGCGGCCCTGGTTTACACGCCGGGCGAGGTCAATCTGGTGTTCTATGGCCCTACGCTGGAGCGCCTCGCGCCGGAGGAGCTGGTCGCGCTGATCGGCCATGAGCTGGCGCACTACAAGCTCTGGTCAGTCGACCGGGGTGATCACTACACTGCCAGCCGGGTGCTGGACCTGGCACAGACCTTTCCCGATGCGGCCCGCTCGCATTTCGAGACCGCACGCCTGCTGAGCCTGCACACCGAAGTGTTTGCAGACCGCGGTGCCGCGCTCGCCGCCGGTGCGATCGAGCCCGCGGTGTCCATGCTGGTGAAGGTCATGACCGGCCTTGGAACCGTGGACCCGTCGGCCTATCTGCGCCAGGCGGCCGAGCTGGAAGGCAATCCGACCGTCTCGGAGGGCAGCTCGCACCCCGAATCCTTTCTGCGGGCGCGCGCCCTGCAATTGTGGTGGCAGGATGCAGGCACGCTGTCAGCATGGATCGATCAGCGACTGCGCGGCCCGATCAGTCTGGAGCGACTCGATCTGCTGCGGCAGGCGGAGCTGGCGCGGCTCACCCGCGGGTTCCTCGCGCGCTTCGCCAGTCTGCCGGAGGACACAGGGCAGTCGGTCCTCGCCATGGCGCGCGGGTTTTTTCCCGGCTTCAGCGCTGACGAGCCGCCCGTGGAGCTTGGCCTGCTGGCGCCGGACCGGATCGATGCGTCCACGCGGGACTATCTGATTGCCCTGCTGTTCGACTGCGCGATGGTCGATCCTGATCTCACCGAGACCGTCCTGCTGCGGGGCGCACGGCTTGCCGGCACCATCTGTGCCGAGGAGGCATTCCGGACCGCCCTGAAACGGGACCTCAAGTGGTCCAAGCGAACGATCGACAGCCTGATGGCCCGTGCTGCGAAGGCAGACTGATCCATGACCGACCCCGTGACCGACCCCGTGACCTCTCTGCCAGCCACGCCTCACGACCGCGCCGGTGACGGCCAGCCGCCGCAGGCGCAGCGCACCTTGCGCGAGATTGTCGCCAGCCTTGGCGCTGGCCTCCCGACAGATGATGTGCTGCACTTGATGGTGGGGCTGATGGGGCAGGTCGCGGCCCTGCATGAGCAGGGGCGGGTGGCCCGGATCGATCTCGATCAGGTCCAGGAGGCGGCCGACGGGCGGCTGGAGCTGGTGGACCCCACGGGAGTGTCGCCGCGCCTGGCACAGGCCCGCCTTGACCGGATCCAGCCCCGGACCGCCAGCGCCCTGAAGATCGTGGGGGAGTACCGCGTTACCACGGACGAGGACGAGGGCACTTCGGTCGAAACCCTGACCACGGCTGACAGCCCGGTCGAAACCATCACCAAGCCGGTCTATCTGCCGGAACTGCGCAACTGGGAGGCGGCCCTTGGCCACCATGACGAGATCACCGACGTCTTCACCGTTGGCATGATCCTGGCTGCCTTGGCCTGCGGGCTGGATCTGGCGGATAGCGCCGCCATCCAGCAGTTCGACATGAACCGGTCGAACCTGTTCGCGATCGCGCCGCGACTGCATCCAGTGCTGGCCTCGATCATCCTGGAAGCGACCACGCTCAACCGCCATGACCGCGCCACCAGCCTTGCCGAGCTGAAGCGGCGGCTCGAGACCTACCGTGATCAGCCGGTGGCGCTGGATCTGGAGCGGGTGCTGGCGCAGGCCAGCAGTACGGGCAGCCGGCGCAGCGCGGTGCTGTCGCATCTGCGGGACCGGCTGTTCGATCTGTCCCGGCGAAACCGGCT
This sequence comes from Alphaproteobacteria bacterium, assembly GCA_027484265.1. Classification (GTDB taxonomy): domain Bacteria; phylum Pseudomonadota; class Alphaproteobacteria; order Caulobacterales; family Aquidulcibacteraceae; genus JAIXTH01. The sequence continues at coordinate 11,386 of JAIXTH010000305.1, read as the reverse complement.
GATCCATTTCCGCGCCACCCAGTCGAGCGTCAATCTGACAGAGGCCAGCGTGCCCATGGTGGTGCGTCTGGAATCGGTCAGGGCGGACACGCTGTGCACCTGGAAGGGACGCTTCATCTCCGATGTCCTGTCTGGATCCAATGTTCCCCTGAACCAGTGGCTGAGGTTCGAGGACCAGCCGCAGCTGCCCAGCACCTTTCACCGGATCATCCAGGAGACCCGCCGCGACCGCTCGGAGTACGGCTTCTCGAACCTCCGGCTTGTGGTGGCGTTTCTCCATTGGCACAATCTCAAGGAGGCGCCCCATGAGCGGATCGTCTCTCCGCTGCTGTGGCTGCCGGCGGAGGTCACCAAGCAGAAGGGTGTGCGCGACCAGTATGTGATGCGCTGTCCGGAGAGCTGGGCCGAATTCAATCCCGCGCTCCGGCACATGCTCCGGCAGCTTTATGCCATCGAGCTGCCCGAGGGCGTGGACCTCCAGAAGACCAGCCTTGCCGAAATCCACGCCAATCTGGTGCAGCAGATCCAGTCGAGCGAGCCGGGCGTGCAGCTTGAACTGCAGGAGCGGCCACAGATCCAGCTCATCCATCGCAAGGCGGTGCAGCGGGTGGCGCGCTTCAACCGACGGCGCGGTGCGGTGCAGGCAACCGGCTCCACCAAGCTCGATTTCAGCTATGATCGGGACGACTACCGGCCGCTGGGTCTTGCCCTGTTCGAGCGTTTCGTCCGGCCATCGCCGCTGCCGCAGAGGCTGGCTGCCGGGGGCGGTACCGAGCCGTCGGTCTCGTACGCGGTGGCTCAGGCCGAAACCAAGACCTACAGTCTCGGCGGGGATGCCGGACACCGGTTCGCGTGGCAGCTGAACCTGACAGAAGTCACGCTCGCCAACCTCAACTACCGGAAGATGTCGCTGGTTCGGGACTATGCCGAACTGATCGATCAGCCTGGCCAGCAGCCGGGCTTTGACCGGGTGTTTTCCATCGAGCCACGTCCGTTGGACAGCCACGCACCACCGCCACTGCCCGTGGCGGAGCAATGGGGCGTCGTGCCGGCTGACGCCACACAGGATGCGGCCGTCGCCATGGCCCGGACCGGCCGCAGCTTCATCATCCAGGGGCCTCCCGGTACCGGCAAGTCGCAGACCATCACCAACCTGATCGCCGACTATGCGGCACGGGGCAAACGCGTGCTGTTTGTCTGCGAGAAGCGGGCAGCTCTGGATGTGGTGTTCCACCGCCTGGGGCAGGCTGGCCTGGCAGGGCTCGCGTGCATCATCCACGACTCGCAGGAAGACAAGAAGGCGTTCATCGCTGATCTGAAGGAGCATTACGAGCGCTGGGGGCGAGCGCCTGACCGGCTGCACGAGGTGCTGGCAGTCCGCAGCCGGTCGGTTGCGGCGCTGGAGCAGCATCTTGCCGCCATTGCCAGCTATGATGCGCAGGCCGGGGCCGGCACGGATGCTGACGGGCGGGGGCTGGGGCTGCGGGCACTGGTCCGCCGGGCAGCGTCCCTGCCCCCGGCACCGTCCGGGATCGGACCGCAGCACCGTGAGCGGCTGCCGTCGCCGGCAGCCTTCGATGCTGCCACCAATGCCGCAGAACGCGCTGTACGGGCGGTGCGCGAGGCGGCCGGTGCGAGCAGTCTGGCGGCACATCCATTCGCCCGGATCAACCGGGCCACCATCTTGGGCGAGCATCCGGTGAGCCGGGTCGGCGCCATGGTGGACCAAGCCGAAGCCCTGATCGAGCAGCTCGACAGCTGGCTGGATGGTGGCAGCCTGGCCGTGGACGGTACGGTAGCACTCGACAGCGCAGTGGCAGTCGGTGCGCTGGCGGAGCGGTTCACTGCCACCGGACTCTCACGCAACCTGGCGCTCCTCGCGTCTGCCTCCGACAGCTCTGTCCGCCTGGCTGCCGAGCTGGCACGGATCGCGCGGCTGGACCAGCAGGCGGCAGCGGCCGCCTCTGCCGCCAGCAACTGGCGGGACCCTCTGAGCCCTGCGGACACTGCAGCGGCACTGGACGTCGCGCGCAACCGCGAGGGGTCCTGGCTGAAGCTATTCTTCAAGGACTGGCGGGACGTCAACCAAGCGGTGCGGGGTCGGTACGACTTCGCTGCCCATGCCGTCACGCCCAAGGTGGTGGCTGTGCTGGAATTGCTGTCGGCCCGTCACGAGGCTGAGGCAGCCTGCCGCGAGGCACGGTCTGCGCTGGCGGCCACGCTGCAGTCGGATGATCTCGATGGGCTGCTAGAGCTGCGGGCAGACCTGGCGACCGGGCGCCTGCCGTCGGTGGCGGAGCAGCAGCTTGTCCGCAAGGTCCAGGAAGCGGCGCGGCCGCACGAGGCACTGTTGGAGGAAGCCCGCCAGCTTCCGGTGCTGCGGGAGCTGAAGGCCGTGGTGGCGGACGTGCTGGACGGGGCAGAGGCGATGCCGATCGAGCGCCTGGCCGAGCTGGTCAGGGACTTGCGGGAGGCCTTGGAAGACCTGCCGGACATTCTGCCGGTTCTGGCCGAAGTGCATGCCGCAGACCCTGCCGTCAGCTTTGCGCTGCGCAGCCTTGATCTGCCCCTGCCGCAGCTGGCGGCGCTGATCACCGATGAGGCGGTGGCCCGGCTGGAGCGTCAGTACCCCGACCTGAAGCGGTTCGATTCCGAGCGGCTGATCGCGGTGTCCCGTCGTGCCCTGGCGGCCCGCGAACGGCTGCGTGTCGAGAATGCCGAAGCCATCAAGGCCACGCTGCACCGCCAGTTCCGCGACCACGTCCGCGTCTCCGAGCAGTCCGTCACCCAGCTTGATGCCAACACACGGGCCTTCAAGAAGACCTATGCCACCGGGCGGCGCGAGCTGGAGCACGAGTTTGGCAAGACCATGCGCTATCGCTCGATCCGGGACCTTGCCAGCGGCAATCCCGGTGCCGTGGTGAATGACCTCAAGCCGATCTGGCTGATGAGCCCGCTGTCGGTGTCCGATACCCTGCCGCTGCGGCCGGATCTGTTCGATGTTGTGATCTTTGACGAGGCCAGCCAGATCCCGACCGAGGAAGCGGTGCCGGCTCTGTGCCGGTCCGGCCAGGTGATCGTGGTGGGCGACGAAATGCAGCTGCCACCCACCAGCTTCTTCTCGACAGCGCTGGAAGATGAGGACCGGCAGGTCCTTGCCGAAGAGGATGGCGAGACCATTGCCATTATCCTCGATGCCGACAGCCTTCTGAATCAGGCCGCCCGCAACCTGCCAGCCACGCTGCTGGCCTGGCACTACCGCAGCCGTTACGAGGCGCTGATCGGGTTCTCGAATGCGGCTTTCTATGACGGGCGGCTGGTGACGATCCCGGACCGGGCCCTGCATCCGCAGGCCGGGGGACGCGAGCCGGTCCGGTCGGATGATGTGGCGGGCTGGAGCGCGGGTGCGAGCCGGCTGTTGGCGCTGCCGATCTCGACCCACAAGATTGCGGACGGCTGTTACGAGGGCCGGAGCAACCCACCCGAGGCCCGCTACATCGCCGGGCTGGTGCGGGAGCTTCTGAGCCGCGAGACCGGATCGAGCATCGGCATCGTGGCCTTCTCTGAAGCCCAGCAGAGCGAGATCGAGACCGCGCTCGACCGGCTGGCTGCCGAGGAGCCGGGCTTTGCCGCCGCCCTCGAGCGCGAATATGTCCGCGAGGATGACGGCCAGTTCAATGGCCTGTTCGTGAAGAACCTTGAGAACGTACAGGGCGACGAGCGCGACATCATCCTGCTGAGCATCTGCTATGCGCCCGGCCGTGACGGGCGGATGGTCATGAACTTCGGTCCGATCAATCAGCGCGGCGGCGAGAAGCGCCTCAATGTGATCTTCAGCCGGGCGCGGCAGCACATGGCCATTGTCACGACCATCGAGCCTGAAGCCATCACCAATGTGCACAATGATGGCGCCCGTGCCCTGCGCAGCTTCCTGTCCTATGCCGGGGCTCTGTCCGGCGGGGCGCAGGAGCAGGCCCAGGCGGTGCTGGCCACCTTCAATCCTGCGGCAGGGGAAGTATTTGATCGGTCTGCCGGGCTGGATCCGGTCCGGACCGCTTTGGCCGAAGCCCTGCGCGCGCGCGGACATACAGTCCACGAGCTGGTGGGTGGGGCAAGCTTCCGCTGCGATCTGGCGATCGTGAACGCGGCAGGCGATGGTTATGCGCTGGCGATCCTGCTGGATCGCGACGCCAGCCACACCGGGGACCAGGGGCATGGTCCGGGAGATGGTGTGGAGGAGCGGTTCGTGTTCCGGCCCTCGATCCTGCGGGCATTCGGCTGGCGTGTGATCGATGTGCCGGTTGCAGGCTGGCTGCGGGCCCGCGACACCACGGTGCAGCGGATCGAAGCCGAACTGGAGCGCTCCAGCTGGGACCTGGCTGATGACGATCCATATGCGGGGGTCAGCCTGCCGGTTCCTGCAGGCAACAGTGCCGGCTTCGCCAGTCCTGCCCTGCCCTCCCGCACCCAGGCACAGCAGACCGGCGCTGAAAGTACACAGACTGCTCTGCCGGTCCTCCCCGAGATATCTGCCACGCCAGCCCCGGCGGCATCCCCCGCTACCGGTCAGGGTGCCATCACGATGACCGAGTTCCGCTTCACCGAAGGCAACTCGAGCAAGTTCTGGCGGATCGGGGTCAGCGGCTGCGATATGGTTGTCGAGTACGGCCGCATCGGGACCCAGGGCCAGCGGATGCTGAAGACCTTTGACACCCCGGAGCGGGCCGCGCGCGAAGCCATCAAGCTCACACTCGAAAAGACCCGCAAAGGCTATCAGGAAGCCTGAACAGCCAACCACCGGCCACGGCCCGCAAGCCATCGGAGCAAGGCGCGTCCATGACGGTGCCAGATGATCCCATCCGCCCTGGCAGGCGACCGACCTATGCCCTGGGCCCTGACTGGCGCACGGGCTGGTCTCACCCGCTCGATACCACTTCCCCTGCGCCTTCCGGCGTGACGCGCAGGGCCAGGATCTGGTTGCGGGCGCGGCGGAGGATTTCGAAGCGGTAGCCGTGGAAGCTGAAGCGCTGGCCGGGCTCGGGGATCATCTGGGCTTCGTGCATCACGAGGCCGGCCACCGTCACCGCCTCGTCGTCGGGCAGCTCCCAGTCCATCATCCGGTTGAGGTCGCGGATCGCCACCTGCCCGTCGACATTCACCGCGCCGTTGGGCTGCGGCCGCACGCCGGTGATGGTCACATCGTGCTCGTCGACGATGTCGCCCACGATCTCCTCGAGAATGTCCTCGAGAGTCACCAGCCCCTGCAGGGTGCCATATTCGTCCACCACCAAAGCAAAGTGGTTCTGGCCGCGCAGGAACGCCTCCAGCTGCTCCTTGAGCGTGGTGGTGTCAGGCACGAACCAGGGTTCGCGGGTGATGGAGGCGATGTCGAAACTGTCGAGACTGCCGTCGGCTTCGGCGATGGCGCGCAGCACGTCCTTGGCGTGGATCACGCCGATGATGTTCTCGGGCTCGTCGCGCCACAGCGGGATGCGGGTGTGACGGGTGCCCAGCACCTGCATCACGATCTCGCGCGGGGGCAGGCCCGCATCCAGCGCCTTCATGTTGCGGCGGTGGATCATCACATCCGAGACCGACAGCTCGTCGAGATCGAGCACCCCGCCGATCCGGTCGCGGTCGGTCTTCTCGACCGAGCCTTCCTGCTTGCCCAGTTCGATCGCGCCGCGGATTTCCTCGATGGCGGCGTCCTCGTCGGTCACCCGGTCCACCTTCACCCCGAACAGACCGAGGCTCTGCCGCACGATCCAGCGCACGGCCGCCACGATCGGCGCCAGCAGCGTCACCGACCACTGCACCGGCAGTGACAGCCGCCGCGCGGTATTGTCCGGATAGGCAAAGGCATAGGTCTTGGGCATCACTTCGGCGAAGATCAGCACCAGGGCAGTCACCAGCGCCGTGGCGATGGCGATCGTGGTGGGCGCCTGGCCGAACAGCTGCACCAGCAGCGCCGTGGTGAGGGCGCCGGCCAGCGTGTTGAGGAAGTTGTTCCCGAGCAGCAGCGCACCGATCAGCCGGTCGGGATCAGCCGTCAGCTTGTTGACCCGGGCCGCCGCCTTGTCGCCATCGCGCTCCAGCTGGAACATGCGCGGCCGCGAGGCGCTGGTCATGGAGGTCTCGGCGGCCGAATAGAAGGCCGACATGGCAATGAGGGCCGCCACGGCGATGGCGGTTGGAATGATCACAGGGTCGAGGGTCATCGTGCCCGCTCTTCTGCCAGAAATGCCCGTACCGCGTCCACTGGTGCCGCCTTGTCGATCACGGCCTCGCCGATGGCCTTCATCAGGATCAGGGTCAGGCGCCCGCCCTCATTCTTCTTGTCATGCATCATGGCGGCCAGCATGGCGTCAGGTTCAAGGCCCGCCGGATCGATGCCTGCGAGGTCACACAGCCGTGCGGGCAGGCCACTGGTGCGCGCCAGCTGCTCCACCTGCTGCGCTGCATCGGGGGCCAGCAGCCCCTCACGGGCACTGAAGCGGGCTGCCAGGACGAGGCCGCAGCCCACCGCCTCGCCGTGGCGCAGCACCTGCTCGTCGAACCCGGCGGCGGCTTCCAGGGCATGGGCGAAGGTATGGCCGAGGTTGAGGAGGGCCCGCACCCCGCCCTCGCGCTCGTCGGCGGCCACGACGGCCGCCTTGGCCGCCACTGCCGTTGCGATGGCATGGGCCAGGGGTTCCGGTTCCAGTGCCAGCACCCGGGCTGCGTTCTGCTGGCACCATGCGAAGAAGGCAGCGTCCTGAATCAGGCCGATCTTGATGATCTCGGCCCAGCCTGCGGACAGATCGCGGGGGTGCAACGTCGCGAGGGTGCCGGTATCCGCCAGCACCAGCCGTGGCTGCCAGAACAGCCCCACCATATTCTTGCCGGCCGGGGCATTGATCCCGGTCTTGCCGCCCACCGAGCTGTCCACCTGCGACAGGAGGGTGGTGGGCACCTGGATGAAGTCCATCCCGCGCTTGGCAATCCCGGCGGCAAAGCCCGCGAGGTCCCCGGTCACGCCGCCCCCGAACGCCACCACCAGGTCGCCGCGCCCGGCGCCAGTCGCCAGGATCCCGTTCACCGCCCGCTCCAGCCCCGCAAAGCTCTTCGACGCCTCCCCCGGCTCCACCGGCACGACAATCAGCTTGAACCCCGCCGCCTCCAGCGGTCCGGCAAAGCGCGCCCCATGCAGCCCCCACGCCGTGGTATCGGCCAACACCACCAGCAAGCGGCTGGCCCCCGCGACCGGTGCGATCAGCCCGGGCGCCTGCTCGAGCAGGCCCTCGCCGATGTGGACTTCATAGCTGCGTTCGCCGAGGGCGACGCCGACAGTGGTGTGGCCATCGGCTGACTGGAGGGCGGTAGGGTTCATGGGACCGTCCGGATCGACAGGTCATAGGCCTGCGGCGCGCGGTGCGCGGCTGCTATACTGAAGATGACAACGGCGGCGTAGATGCCATCGGCTGGCGCCGTGAAGCTTGCCTGGGCGCGGCCTTCCGCCTCCGAAAGCTCCGGTTCCAGGACTTCCGGTGTGCCCCGTCCATCGAAAAACAGACGCACTTTAGCCTCCGGATCGGCGGTGATCCCGATCTCGACCCGCTCGCCCCGCTTGGCCCGGAAGGTAATGTCCCAGAACATGCTGGGCGCCTCGGCCATATCATCCCCGCCCGCTTCACAACCGGTGAAGGTGCCTTGCTGGCGGAAAGGCAGCTCTACGAACATGTCGCGCCCCTGACCGAACGAGCCCGCCGCAGGCCCACCGAGGGGTCCGCTCACGGTCTCGCTGACAAGCGGCGGGAGGTTTCGTGCGATGCCGTCCGGCCCGGTGAATTGTGGGGCGGGCGCATCCAGAAGGTCGGCACGCCAGCGATAGGCCTCGCTGGGGCAGCCCGTCGGTACCCGGAAAGCTAGCAGATAGGTGTCGTCATGTCGGGATGTGAGTTCGAACACGCCCAGACGCCTCGGCTGGCCGTCGCGGGCCGACAGGCCCAAGACCCTATATTGGCGCGTCCATCTGATCATCTGCCGGTCGCTGGCCCGGACCAGGAGACCATTTACCTCCATTGTGTCGAATTCAGCAACAATGCGCACCGTCTGGCCGGCCTTCAACGAAAGACGGCTGATGCTGCCGTAGTCGAAGCTGCCCCTGTTGGCCGCGCCGATGACAGTCGGAAAGCCGGTGTGCCACACGCCAAGGCTCGCCGGTGATGCGGCGCGCAACTGGGCCTGCGCAAAACTGCCCGCTGTCAGCGCGCCAGCCGCCACCAATGCCGCCAGGGTCATTTTGGCCTTTCGCCTTGCCACTGTCATGCCCGCTCCTCCAGCGCCTTTATGATGGCATCCACTGTCTGCGTGTGCGGGCCGTCGAGGGAATCGACCACCAGATCGGCCTCAGCATAGACCGGATAGCGCTCGGCCATCAGTTTTTCCATCACGGCACGCGGATCTGCTGCCTTCAGGAGAGGGCGGTCATCGCGGCGCGATACGCGCTTCATCAGCGTCTCGATATCGGCCCGCAGCCACACCGTGATGGCGCGGTCGCGCATCACCAGCCGTGTGAGGGGGTTCATGAAGGCACCGCCGCCAGTGGCCAGCACATGGGGCGGGTCGTTCAGCATCCGCGCGATCACCCGCCGCTCGCCCGCCCGGAACTCTTCTTCCCCGCGCTCGGCGAAGATATCGGCGATGGAGCGGCCGGCTGCGATCACGATCTCGTCGTCCGCATCCCGGAATGGCACCCCCAGCCGCTCGGCCAGCCGGCGCCCCACTGAACTCTTGCCAGCCCCCATCAGGCCCACCAGCGCAATCGTCCGGTCCAGCCGGACCGGCTGCGGACTCGGGGAAGGTGCACCGGGCTGCATGCCTCTGCGATACCAGCGCCGCGGGGCAGGCGGCAACAGGCGATGGCGGACAAGCTGGGCGGCTCCCCGAGCCACATGCAAGGGCCACCACCGCACGTCGGTGTGCTGGATGGCAGTCCGGGCGCGTCCGCCGGATGGTCTCAGACCGGCAGGCGGTTGAGAAGCGCCACAAGCTGGCGCGTGCGGCCCGAGAACAGCTTTGGCGTGTAGTAGGCGCTCGCGGCACGCTTCACCACTTCGCTGCGGGTGGGATAGGGGCTGATCAGCCCGGTCAGGGCGCCCACCTTCAGCCTGGAGGCCATGGCGAGGCCCACGATCTGGATGGCTTCCCCGGCTGCCTCGCCAACGACAGTCGCCCCGAGGATGCGCCCGCCCCTGCCCAAGACCAGCTTGCAGAAGCCCGACGTGTCACGCTCGGTCTGGGCACGGTCGTTCTCGGCCATGGACCAGTGGGTGGTGGTGACGGCATCGCCGTGCCGGGTCCGTGCCTCGGCCTCGGTCAGGCCGATGCGGGCGACTTCGGGGTGGCAGTAGGCCACAGCCGGCATGTGTGCCACGGCTGCGCTGGCGGGGGCGCGGAACAGGGCGCCGCGCACGAAGATACCGGCGTGGAAGCCGGCCGCATGGGTCAGCTGCTCGCGGCCAGCCACATCGCCCACGGCCCAGACCCGGCGGTTGGTGGTGCTGCGCAGGTCATCGCGGGTCTCGATCCCGCGCTTGTTGAAGGCGATCCCCGCGGCCTCAAGGCCGAGGCCCGCCACCCGCACCGCCCGGCCGACGGCCACCAGCAGCCGCTGCGCCGTCACGCTGGCGCCACTTTCCAGCTCGACCACGACCGAGCCATCCGCTGCAGCGCGCACGGCCACGGCACGGGCACCTTCGCGGACATCGACACCGTCATTGGCGAGGGCGGCGCGGACCAGCTCGACGGCTTCCGGCTCCTGCGGGCCCATCAGGGTCGCGGCTTCCAGGATGGTGACCTGCGTGCCGAGGCGCGCAAAGGCCTGTCCCAGCTCCACCCCGATCACCCCGCCCCCCAGCACGATCAGGCTACCCGGCAGGGTCGGCTGTGCGAACACGGTCTCGTTGGTGAGGTAGGGCACGTCCGACAGACCGGGGATCGGCGGGATGGCTGCGCTGGCACCGGTGGCGATCACGAAGCGCTTCGCGCGCACGATCGCACTGTCACTCTCCACCGTATCGGGCGCGGTGAAGCGGGCCATCTCGCGCAGCACCGTGCAGCCCAGGCCCTCGAAGCGCTCCTGGCTGTCGATCGGGGCGATGGTGTCGATCACGCCCTGGATATGGGTGCGCACGGCGTCCCAGTTCACCTGCGGCGCGACAGCGGCGATGCCGAACCGGTCTGCGGTGCGCAGGGTCACGGCGGTCCGGGCGGCCGCGATCAGGGCCTTGGACGGGACGCAGCCGGTGTTGAGGCAGTCGCCCCCCATCTCGCCTGCCTCATACAGCACCACAGACAGGCCCAGTTGCGCCGCGCCGGAGGCCACAGACAGGCCGCCGGCGCCTGCACCGATCACGCACACATCGGGGGTCAGGACCTGACGGCTCATGCTCCCGGCCCCTCAACAGGAGTGGCGGCCGGTGCAGGCTTGCGGCGCACCAGCCTGGCGAGGGTCGGCAGGAAGGCGAGGAACGCGAGGCCGAACAGCGGCGCCAGGATCTCGGGCCGCGACAGCAGCGACAGTTCCGGCGCCTGTCCGGTGTCGATGGCAGCACCGAGGCCATTGCCCAGCAGCGCATAGACAAACCCGCCCGGCAGGATGCCGATGGCAGTGGAGGCCACGAAGGTCCGCAGCGGCACCCGCAGCGCGGCTGCGGCGAGGTTCACCCCCCAGAACGGCGCCACCGGCAGAAGCCGCAGCACCAGCAGGTTCGAGAATGCGTTCTCGCGGAACCCCTGCTCGAAGCGGGCCACCAGCCCCCCTGCCCGCGCCCGCAGCGTATCGCCCAGCGCTGTCTGGGCCGCGAGGAATAGCAGGGTGGCGCCGATGGTAGCCGAACCCGCCGACAGCGCGGTGCCGAGGAACGGTCCGAACAGGAACCCGCCGCCAATCGTCAGCCAGATGGCGCCGGGCAGCGAGGTGGCCGTCGCCAGCACATAGATGCCGCAGAACGCACCGGCCACCAGCCACGGCTGCTCCCGCACCAGAGTCAGGAGTACGCCGCGCTGTTCGGCCAGATATTCGAAGGACAGATACCGGTGCAGCCCCAGCGACAGGGCCAGCGCCAGACCGGCAACCACCAGGGCAATCGGCCCGAACCGTTTGAGATACGCCATCATGCCACGCTCCTTAGCGTACTGCCGCCGCCGCTGCACAGCCTTTGCGCGGGGCGGCGATGGCCAGCGCGGCCGCGCAGGCCGCTGGCGGTCCTAGACCGCATTGATCGACCAGTCATAATCATGCCCCGCGATCCGGTCGCCTTGCAGGCGGCGGGCGAGGTCGGCGCCGGCATGGGCGCGCAGATGCGCCAGCACCCCGGCGTCAGTGCCGCCGAAGTCTTCCTTG
>JAIXTH010000171.1 GCA_027484265.1 Alphaproteobacteria bacterium | reverse complement strand
TGTCGGAGAATGCCCGCTTTGCCGAGATCGTCGAGGCCCATGGCATCACCTTCATCGGCCCGCGCCCGGAGCACATCCGCACCATGGGCGACAAGATCGCGGCCAAGGCAGCGGTGAAGGCAGCCGGCATCCCGGTGGTGCCCGGCTCGGACGGTGGCATCAGCGACGACATCCAGGCTGCACGGGTGGCGCAGGAGATCGGCTATCCGGTGCTGGTGAAGGCCGCTGCCGGTGGTGGCGGGCGCGGCATGAAGGTGGCGCGTACCCCGGAGGACCTGCAGGTGGCGCTGGGGACGGCCAGGTCCGAAGCCAAGGCCGCCTTCGGTGACGATTCGGTCTATCTGGAGAAGTATCTGGGCCAGCCCCGGCATATCGAGATCCAGGTGGTGGCCGACAGCCATGGCCATGTGGTTCATCTGGGCGAGCGCGACTGCTCGCTGCAGCGCCGTCACCAGAAGGTCTGGGAAGAAGCCCCCTCGCCCGCCCTCAATGCGCAGGAACGCGCCGCTATCGGCGACGTGGTGGTGAAGGCCGTCTCGAAGCTCGGCTATCTGGGGGTCGGCACCATCGAGTTCCTGTATGAGAACGGCCAGTTCTTCTTCATCGAGATGAACACCCGCCTCCAGGTCGAGCATCCGGTCACCGAACAGATCACCGGCATCGACCTGGTGCGCGAGCAGATCCGGATCGCAGCCGGGCTGCCTTTGTCCTTCACCCAGGAGGAAGTGGTGTTCGAGGGCGTGGCGATCGAGTGCCGGATCAATGCCGAGGACCCGGTGACCTTCGCCCCCTCCCCCGGCACCATCACCGACTTCCACGCCCCCGGCGGCCTGGGGGTGCGGCTCGATAGCGCGATCTATGACGGCTACAGGATCCCGCCCTACTACGACAGCCTGATCGGCAAGCTGATCGTGCATGGCCGCAACCGCAACGAGGCACTGATGCGCCTGCGCCGCTCGCTGGGCGAGATGGTGGTGGGCGGGCCCAAGACCACGCTGCCGCTGTTCCGGAATCTCGTCCAGAACCGCGACATCATCGACGGCAACTACGACATCCACTGGCTGGAGCGCTGGCTGGCCGAGAACGGGTGAGGCCATGAGCGGGCGGTTCGGGGCGGACGAGCTGTTGGACTGCTACGCCCGGGGCGTGTTCCCGATGGCCGACGGGCGCGACGATCCGCGCCTGTTCCTGATCAGCCCGGAAATGCGCGGCATCCTGCCGCTCGATGGCGTCCACATCCCGCGCCGCCTCGCCCGCACCGTTCGGGCAGGGCCGTTCGAGCTGCGCCTCGACTGCGATTTCGAGCAGGTGCTGGACCAGTGTGCCGCCGCCACCCCGGACCGGCCCGACACCTGGATCAACCGGCCGATCCGTCATCTGTATACCCAGCTGCATGACCGTGGGGCGGCCCATTCCGTGGAATGCTGGCAGGACGGCGCGCTGGTGGGCGGTCTGTATGGCGTGCGCCTGGGCGGTGCCTTCTTCGGGGAGAGCATGTTTTCGCGCGCCACCGATGCCTCGAAAGTGGCCCTTGTGCATCTGGTGGCGCTGTTGCGGACCTGCGGATTCGTGCTGCTCGACACCCAGTTCCAGACAAGGCACCTGGCCCAGTTCGGAACCTGCGAGATCCCGCGCGCCGCCTATCTGGCGCAGCTCAGCGACGCTCTTCGCGTTCAGCCTGCGTTTCCACAGTCGGCGCGTTGGCCCGGCCACTGGCCGATGACGGGCCAGCAAGCCCTCCAGAGCTGTTCTGCGCAATAGGCTGCGGCCCGCCGCCATCGCCTTCGCAGGTGGCCAGCACCACATCATAGACCGGGTGGTCGACCGGCGTGACCGAGGGCGAGGAGGCGATGATCCAGCCTTTGCGCAGCTCGCGCACACCGGATCGCTCGGCCTGGCGGGCCCGCTCGCGCTGGGGCAGTACCGCCAGCTGGATGGTGCGCGGGCGCCCCTGGTCGGTCACCGTCACATAGGCCCAGGCCTCGAACGGATCATCCGGATGCGACTTGTAGCAGGCGCTGACCGAAACGCGCAGCGTGCCAAACGTGGCCTCGCGACCAACCGGTACGGCGAAGCGCTGGCGGGTGCCGGCATTGCGGTCGACACCGACGAATGTTGCCACGATCCCGCGGCTCTCACGGACTTCGCGCGGGCCTTCGGCCATGATCTCGGGGGGGAACAGCAGCGACAGCGGCACCACCGGGATCTGGGCGCCCACCAGCACGGGCATCACGCCGGTCTGCGCGGCGCCGGCACCGGCCGCAGCTTCGGCGGCGGCCTGCTCCAGGGCCTCGCGGGCCCGCCGGCGCACTTCGTCATCGGCACTGTTCCAGTCGCCGCCCGGTCCCATCACGCCAGCAGGACCGGCATCGCCGGCGTCCGGCTCGGCAATCGGGCCCAGCTCGGGGTCGATCCCGCCACCGGTATCCTCCGCCGCGGGAGCGGTTTCCTGATCGCGCACGGGGTTGGGAGCAGGCTCCGGTGTCGAGACCTGCGGGAAGCTACCGGGCTGCTGGACTGGCTGCGCTTCCTGGCTCTGGGCCAGCACCGCGCCTGCCGACACAGCCGCTACTGCCAGCGCAATGACAGCCGCGCCGCCGGGCAGCCGCCGCCGGGGCGCGCCGGGCGCTCTCACGGCTTCCAGGCCTCGTAGTCGCCGGTGGCCGCGGCCCGGTCCCCACCATTGGCAAGGCTGCCCTTGGGGCGCCACGCGAAGCGGGTGCCGGTCAGGTTGGGACGGTGCGGCTTTTCCCAGGACTTGAGCTGGAACGGCCGCTCGGTCGGCGGTTCGGCAAAGCTGTGATGCAGCCAGCCATGCCAGTCGGCGGGCACGCGGCTCGGCTCGGCAAAGCCGTTGTAGATCACGTACCGCCGGGGGCGACCCTCGAGGCTGGCCTTGTTCTCCTGATAATAGCGATTGCCCTCGCTATCCTCGCCCACCAGCGTGGCGCGTCGGGCAATGTCGAACAGGGTGCCCAGAGTGGCCCCGTTCCACCAGGTGAAAATCTTTGCGAGCACGGTCGCCACCTCTCCTCAAACCACGCCCTTATGCCCCGCGCCGCCCAACCCGTCCACACCCCGCCAGCACCTCCCCGGCCACGACGTCAGCACAACCCAGGACTGCTACGTCGGCCTTGCAACGGCGGTTCGCAGCCGCCCTGCGCACCAAAGCACCAGACCGACAGAAGATAGCGTTCACATTTACACTCCGTTCACCGGCTTGGAGGACACGCTCTTCAGGCATGACCGTTGCTCATCCCCTCGTCGACCTCGCGCGCGACGCCTCTCCCGAGGCGCGGGCGCGGCTGGCTGCGCAGACGGCGGAGCTGTTTCTCAGCGATACCAGTGAAGCCGACAGCCCGCAGGTGACCCTCTATGGCGAGGTGCTGGCCCGGCTCTATCAATATGCCCGCCAGGACGTGAGGGCCAAGCTGTCGGCCGCGCTGGCCATGTGCGACTGGGCGCCTGTGGACCTGGTGCGCGAACTGGCGCGCGACACGTTCGACATCGCCCAGCCGGTGATCGCCTTCTGCCCGGTCCTCGACGAGGAAGGCCTGATCGATGTGGTGCGCACCTGTGGCATCGAGCACCGGGTCTGCGTGGCCTCCCGCGACAACATCGGCGAAGCCGTGACCTCGGCCCTGATCGATGCGCGCGAGACCCAGGTGATCGCGGCACTGGCCGACAATCAGTCGGCCCGGATCACGCCGGATTCCTTTGCCCGGGCCATGGACCTGGTGCGCGAGGACCCGAAGCTGACCGATGCCCTGGTCAGTCGCCCTGACCTCCCGGCCTCTCTGGTGGCCACAGCCTATGCCATGGCGGGCCGCGATGCCCGCGCCGCCATTGCCGGGCGCCTGCCGCCGGGTCTCGAGGCGCGGCTGACACGGCTGGCCTCGATCGTCTGCATCGAAGCGGCCCATTGCCAGGTGGATGGCGGCATCGGCAAGGAACTCGGCCAGGCGGTGGCTGCCGGCGTATTGGCCAAACCCAAGGTCACGTCCGGCCAGATTCTGGGCGCACTGGTGCGCGGAGACCGCAACCAAGTGCTGCGTGGCCTTGCGGAGCTGTTGGGCCTCAGCGGGCCGGCACTGGCACGGCGCCTCACCGAGGGTACCACCGAGACCCTGGCTCTGGTGGCCAGGGCCTCAGGCTTCGAGATTCCAACGGTGCGCGCCCTGCACGATGTCATTGCCACCAAGAAGTCGGTCTGGTCCCGCGATGACGAGCGGCAGGTAGCCCTCACCTGGATGCGGACCTCCCAGGATGCTGCCCGCCAGCAGCTGAGGTCGCTGCTGGCCTCATCCTGAGACATGCCTGGCTGAGGAGCAGCCCGCAGGTCAGGCGCGCGGGCTCTCCGGGTTCATCAGCTTGCGGGTCACGTCCTGCACTTCGCGGGCATAGGCCGGCTCGGCCAGCATCAGCTCCTCGACCTTGCGTACCGCATGCATCACGGTGGTGTGGTCGCGTCCGCCGAAGCGCGCGCCGATGTCGGGGAACGAGCGCCCGGCAATCTTGCGGGCCAGATACATCGCCAGCTGGCGCGGACGGGCGATGGCGCGGCGGCGGCACTGGCCGGTGAGGTCCTCGACTGACATGTTGTAGCAGGCGGCCAGCCGCTTCTTGATCTGGTCGACCGTCAGCGAACGGGCCGCCGGCAGAGCCACGACGGCATCCTCGCTCAGTACGCGCTGGATCTGTTCCATGTCCGCCTCCTGCCCCACCAGCTCGGTCGCCGCGAACACCAGCTTGACCGCACCTTCCACATCGCGCCCGGTACCATGCACCCTGGCAGCGATCACGTCGAGGGATTCCTCGGGGGGATCGAAACCGGGATTGTCCTGGCGGTAGGTGTCCATCTTCAGCCGCGCGATCGCGCGGCGCTGTTCGAAGTCGGGCTCGCGGATCTGGGCCAGGAAGCCCCCCGACAGGATCGACCGCTCCCGCGCTGTCAGACCCGAGAGGCCATCCGGCGCCGCTTCGGCCGTCACCACCACCGTGCCACCGGCCTGGGTGACCGACAGGATGGTCTGGAACAGCTCGGACTGGGTGGCGTTCTTGCCCAGTATCAGGTGAATGTCGTCGATCAGGAGCACGCCCTGGGTGCGGACGGCTGCCTTGAAGGCCGGCAGGGTCTGGGCGCGCAGGGCCTGGGTGAAGGCTTCGGTGAAGGCGCCAGCCGTCACCAGCCGCACTTCGGCATCCGGGTGTACCTCACGGGCGCGATTGACGATCGCTTCCATCAGGTGGGTCTTGCCGATGCCATGCGGGCCGCACAGGCACACCAGCTCGCCCCGGGGGCGGTTCTCGGCAACCCGGCGGGCAATGGCGGCAGCCACCCGGTTGTCGGGCCCCACGGCCAGACCGTCGAATGTGCGCAGGACGGCCGTGCGGGCGATCAGGCCGAGGGGCCGCGGCTTCATCTCCACCACATCGGCGCCCTGTGAGTCGCCCGCAAATCCGCCGAGGAAACCGGTGGCAGAAGTGGCGACGGCGCCAGTTCCCGTGTCGGCTGCCGACAGGCCCTCGGCGCTGGCAGACCCGCCGGCCTGCGCGGCACGCTGCTGCGGACGCTGTTCCACGATCAGGCGGCGCTGGGCCGGATCGGCGCCCTGCCACATCTTCTGGATCTGGGGCAGATACTGCACGCGCACCCGGGACGAAGCCACCGAGTTGGGAGCACCCAGACGGACATGGGCGTCAGTGGCACCCAGAACCGTCAGCGGCTCGATCCAGGAACGGACCACATCCGAGCCAAGACCGGCTCTGAGAACCGGCTTGAGACCGGCCCAGATCCGGCCAGCTTCCAGGGTCAGTTCATCACTACGTCCGGCTTCGCTTCCGGACGACATTTGCCCCGATCCCATCGCGCTTTGCCCCCTTGCACATGCGGCCTGAACCGCAGTCTACAGACAGTCCCACACATCAAGGCGCGCGCCCTCAAGCCCTGTTTTCAGGGGCAAAAGTCCACTGCGCACCCTCTACTGGGGCGTGTCGCAATGCGGCGTCGATCCAGGATGTGGCCGGAGAGCGAAAGCATGTTCCGCCGTCCCCGACGCCCCTAACTAAGCCCACGAGAG
The DNA here is from genome assembly GCA_027484265.1 of Alphaproteobacteria bacterium. GTDB lineage: Bacteria > Pseudomonadota > Alphaproteobacteria > Caulobacterales > Aquidulcibacteraceae > JAIXTH01. The sequence goes on along the minus strand of JAIXTH010000171.1, from coordinate 3,893 downwards.
AGGCGCTGCCAAGGCCCCTTGCAGCGGTTTTTTTCGCTGATTCGATGCAGCTGCCGCCTTGACAGGCAGGTTTCGCAAGGAAGTGCGGGGTTTACCAAACCAGTAGCGTATGCGGATTGTTAAAGACGTGAACAGTTGGCTTTTTGTTCGCCGTGCGATTAAGCAGCAGAACAATCCGTGTCCCTGCACACCGCCACCGTGCGTCCTTCCAAACCGACACAAACGCACAAAGACACAGCTCGCGGGTGGGAAATGCGCCGGTTACGGGAAAAATCCGCCCGGAAGTAGGGACCTGTAACAAACCGGACGGTCCGATGGACCGTCCGGCTACTTTTCGTATCTGAATTTAGGGGCGAGATTGCCTGTCCGACAGGCAATCAGACCACCTCAAGGCGCTCAGGTCGCAGTGGCGAGCGTCTTCAGGCGGGCCGCCAGGCGCGACACCTTGCGCGACCCGGTATTGGCGTGCAGCACGCCCTTGGTGACCGCACTCATGATCTCGGGCTGGGCTGCGCGGAAGGCAGCCGTGGCAGCGGCGACGTCGCCAGCGGCCAGCGCTTCTTCGACCTTGCGGACGAACGTGCGCATGCGCGAACGGCGCGCGGTGTTGATGGCAGTGCGACGGGCGATCTTGCGCACCGCCTTCTTCGCAGAGGGCGTGTTCGCCATGGGAAAAGGTCTCTGAAGCTGGTTGGGCGCCCCACAGGAACCTGCGGCGCGTCTTGGGAGCCGCCGTATGCCCAAACCCGCCCTCACCGTCAAGCAGCCCCCGCAGGCCTGGGCGGTGGGTGGATGGCGGCGGCAGGCCGGCACCCGCCGCGCGGTGGCAGTCTGCCTTTCCAGGCCCCGGCCCTGCTCCTTCGCAGGCATTGCGCCGGGTGCTGGCCGGTCCTAGACCGGTGCCATGCGCACCTCCGAGCCCGTGGCGATCCGCCTCGAAGACTATCGTCCCTATCCTTTCGCCATTCCCGCGGTGGCGCTGGTGTTCCAGCTCGACCCGGCCCGCACGATCGTGACGGCGCGGATGGAGGTGGCGCGCACCGCGCCGGGAGACCTGGTCCTGGATGGCGAGGAGCTCGAGCTCCTGTCGGTCCGGATCGATGGCACCGCGGTCGCCCCCGCCCGGCTGACCCGGACCGAGGCCCAGCTGACCATTGCAGGCGTGCCCGACCGCTTCGTGCTGGAAACCGAAGTGGCGATCGCCCCGCAGGCCAACACCCGGCTGTCAGGTCTCTATATGTCGGGCGGGCGCTTCTGCACCCAGTGCGAGGCCGAAGGCTTCCGCCGCATCACCTTCTGGCCCGACCGGCCGGACGTGATGAGCCGGTTCCACATGCGGATCGAGGCCGATGCGGCCTTCGAGACCCTGCTGGGCAATGGCAATCCAGGGGCCACCGGGTCGCTGCCCGGCGGGCGGCACTTTGCCGAGTGGGACGACCCGTGGCCCAAGCCCGCCTATCTGTTCGCCCTGGTGGCGGGCAGGCTGGAGGTGATCCGCGACACCTTCGTGCGCCAGACCGGCGCACCGGTCGCCCTCGCCATCCATGTCGATCCGGGCAATGGCGGACGCGCGCTGTATGCGATGGATGCGCTCAAGCGCTCGATGAAATGGGACGAGGAGCGCTTTGGCCGGGTCTATGACCTGGATGTGTTCAATATCGTCGCCGTGACCGACTTCAATTTCGGGGCGATGGAGAACAAGGGCCTCAACATCTTCAACGCAGCCCTGCTGCTGGCCGATTCTGAGACCGCCACCGACCTCGATTTCGAGCTGATCGAAGCGGTGGTGGCGCACGAGTATTTCCACAACTGGTCGGGCAACCGCGTGACCTGCCGCGACTGGTTCCAGCTGAGCCTGAAGGAGGGCTTCACCGTCTACCGCGACCAGGAATTCAGCGCCGACATGCGCTCGCGCGCGGTCAAGCGGATCAAGGACGTGAAGATGCTGCGCGGGCGCCAGTTCCCGGAGGACGCAGGCCCCCTCGCCCACCCGGTACGCCCCGCCAGCTTCGTGAAGATCGACAATTTCTACACCGCCACCGTCTATGAGAAGGGCGCCGAGCTGATCCGCGTGCTGGAACAGCTGGTGGGGCCCGAAGCGTTCCGCGCCGGCTGCAACCGCTATTTCGAGGCCAATGACGGACGCGCGGCCACCATCGAGGACTGGCTGGCGGCCCACCGGTCGGCGTCAGGTGCCGATCTGGACGGGATGGAGCGCTGGTATGCCCAGGCCGGCACGCCGGTCCTGCACCTGTCGACGCTGCATGACCCGGTGGCACGCACCCTCACCCTCTCCATCGCGCAGCACACCCCCGACACACCCGGTCAGACAGACAAGCACTGGGTGCCGATCCCGGTCACCATGGGCTTCATCGCCCCGGACGGGCGGCCGGCGCGGATGCGCCTGCAAGGGCACAGCGCGGCGCTGGATACCGTCAAGGTGAACCTGTGCGGTCCGGGGGTCACGCTGGTCTTCACCGATGTGGCCGAGCGCCCGGTGATCTCGGCCCTGCGCGGCTTCTCGGCACCTGTGAAGCTGGCGGCCGGCCTGTCGGAAGCCGACACGGCGCTGCTGGCGGCCCATGACAGCGACCCGTTCAACAAGTGGGAGGCCCTGCAGAGCCTGTCACGCGGAGCCCTGATGCAGGCCGCGCGTGGCATTGCTGCCGGGACCGAGCCGCCTCGTCCGCAGGCGCTGGTCACGGCCCTCGAGCGCGCCCTCGGCGCGGCCTGGGACGACCCGGCCTATACGGCGCTGCTGGTCCGGATGCCCGAAGTGGTGGACCTGATGCAGATCGAAGCAGACTGCGACCCGTCAGCCTTGCTGGCAGGGCGGCAGATGGTGCGGGCCTCGCTCGCCCAGCGGCTGGGTCCGGCAGCTGGCGCCGTGCTCGAGCGCTATGATGCCGGTGTCCCCTATTCCCCGGAAGCTGGCCCGGCCGGAGTGCGGGCGCTGGCGGCGGCGTGCCTCGATCTGATTGCGGGTGACGGATCGGCAACGGCAGCGGAGCGGGCCTTTGCCTTCTATCACGATGCGCAGTGCATGACCGACACGATGGCGGCGCTGGATGCACTGGCCCAGACCGGCGGCGCACGCTGGGAGGAGGCCCTTGCTGCCTTCCGCCAGCGCTGGGCGGGCGAGACCCTGGTGATGGACAAGTGGTTCTCGATCCAGGCGGCAGCCACCAGCGGCGATCCGCTGGCCACATTTGCCCGGCTGCGGGCCGATCCGGCCTTTACCCTTGCCACACCCAACCGGGTGCGGGCGCTGGTGGGACCGTTTGCGATCCGCAATCCGGCAGCCTTCCACCGTGCCGATGGTGCGGGCTACGAGGCTGTGGCCGGTGTGATTGCCGATGTGGACGGGCTGAACCCGGCGCTGGCCGCGCGGGTATCGACGTTCTTCGAGGCCGCCGCGCGGGTCGAGCCCGGCCGCCGGAGCCAGGCTGCCGGCGTGATCGGCGCGCTGCTGGCGCGCCCTGCGCTGTCGGCAAACACGGCGGAAATCCTCGGCAAGATCCAGGCCTCGCTGATCACAGCTGCTTGAACCGGTGAGCGGGAGCGCGCACGGTAAGGGCGTCCTAACGGATTTCGGGCTAAAACCGGCCGCATGGACGCCAGCCCTGTGCAACTCGAACCCCGCGACTGTGCCATCTTCAGGCTGTACCAGCCGCTGATTGCCACGTCAGCGACGGTGCTTGGGGTCTATTATGTCGTGCTCGCGGGCCTGCATGGCCTGCTGCTGCCGGACGGGGCGGTTCGCACCGGGATGATGGTGCTGGCGGCGTGCACGGCCGCTGTGTTCGCGCTGCTGACCTGGCTGAGCCGCAGCCACGGCATCGGGCTGCGCCATCTGCAGGCATCGGTTCTGGTGGCAGCCGTACTGGTCGGGA
>JAIXTH010000326.1 GCA_027484265.1 Alphaproteobacteria bacterium | reverse complement strand
GGCAAGAGGCGCTCTCAGGGAGAGGCAGCATGGCCGAAAAGATCACCTATGCCCTCGATGGCGCCGTCGCGATCATCACCTTCAATGACCCCGCCACCATGAATGCCTGCGGCGTCGACACCGCAGCGCAGCTGGGCGCCGCGCTGGAGAAGGCTTCCGGCGAGGCCCGGGCCATCGTGCTGACCGGCACCGGGCGCGGCTTCTGCTCGGGCGCCAATCTGGCCAGCCCCGGCATGTCGTCGGACGCACCGGCCACCGCCCGTGCCTTCGATGCGGGCGCCGCCCTCGACACCCACTACAACCCGCTGGTCAGCCAGCTGCGCGACCTGCCGGTGCCGCTGGTGACGGCAGTGAACGGGGCAGCGGCCGGGGTCGGCTGCTCGATCGCCCTGCTGGGCGACATGATCGTGGCGGCCGAGAGCGCCTATTTCCTGCAGGCGTTCCGCCGCATCGGTCTCGTGCCGGACGGTGGCTCGACCTACATGCTGGCGCGGGCCGTGGGCCGGGCGCGGGCGATGGAGATGATGCTGCTGGGCGAGAAGATCCCGGCCGGCAAGGCGCTGGACTGGGGCCTGGTGAACCGGGTGGTGCCGGATGCGCAGCTGATGGACGAGGCGATGGGCCTTGCCCGCGCCCTGGCCGAGGGGCCGACCAAGACCCTGGCGATGATCCGCTCGCTGGCGTGGTCGAGCCTCGACAACAGCTGGGACGAGCAGCTCTATCAGGAGCGCATCCACCAGCGGATCGCCGGGCGGACCAATGACTTCCGCGAAGGGGTCGGTGCCTTCCTCACCAAGCGGCCGGCCCGCTTCTCCGGCACCTGAACCGTCCGCCCGGCTGCCCGCAACACTGCCCCCCGCAGTGCGGGGCTACTGGAAACCGGCGCTTGATCTGGTCTAGGACTATCCGCCCGCCGTGGCGGGACGGACCCGCGACATGAGAGGCACTCGGCCCCACAGCCCTGCCTGCACCAATGACAGGCCGCCCGAGGCCGGGCCGCGCACGGACGCTGCCTGGCGCCGTGGGTGGGTGATGCCTGCAGTGGCTCTGGTGCTGGCCATGTCGGCGCAGCTGATGCCGTCCGCCGCCAGCGCCGAGCCGAGGGCCGAAGTGGCCGGGCCCCTGCCACAGGAGCTGCGCGCCCGCATCATCCTCGCGGTGGGCGAGGTGCCGGAGCCGGCGGCCAGTGCGTTCGAGGCGCGGCGCCGCGCCGCCTTTGCAGCCGAGCGGGCCACCGAAGTGCTGCGCTCGGAAGGCTATTATGCCGCCACCGTCACACCGGACGTGTCGGACGGCGAGGTGCCGCGCGCCATCATCACCATCGATACCGGTCCGCGCTTCACGATCCGCAGCCCGGCGATCAGCTATGAGGGCGAAAGTCCCGCGCCGCAGGTGCAGCAGGCAGCGCTGGGTGCCCTTGGCCTCGCCCCCGGTGCGCCGGGGCGGGCCGAGGACGTTCTGGGCGCCGAAGGCCGCGCCGTGCGCGCGCTGCAGGATGCCGGTCACGCCGATGCCGTGGCCCAGCCACGCCGGGTGATCGTGGATCATGCCGACAGGACGGTGGAGCCGCGCTTCGTGATGGCCGCCGGACCGCTGGTGCGGCTCGGCGGCATCCGGGTGGAGGGTACCTCCCGCCTGCAGCCCGGCTGGATCGAGACCGTGGTGCCGTGGCAGCCGGGCACGGTCTACTCGCGCGAGCAGCTGGCGGATTTCGAGCGGATGATGCTGGAGACCGGCGCCTTCGATTCGGTCACGGTGTCGCTCGCCCCCACGACCGCGACCGACGGCAGCCGGGAGGTGCAGGTGCTGCTCGCCGACCGTCCGCGCTTCACGCTGGAGGCCGAGCTGGCCTGGTCGAGTTCGGAAGGCTTCGGGGTGGAGGGCCAGGTGGTGCGGGCCAATCTCCTCGGCCGAGCCGATACCTGGCGGATCGGCGCCCGGGCAGCACAGATCGAGCAGCGGCTCGATACCGAGCTGCGGCTGCCGCACTGGCGGTTCCCGCGCCAGACCCTGTCGCTGGGGGCGTCGGCCTTCCGAGACGATACCGACGCGTTCCGCCAGACCGGGGTGCGGATCCGGGCCGACATCACCCGCCGCTGGGGCCTGACCTCGTTCGTGACCGTGGGTGTGGCATCCGACTATGCCACCAACCGCGAGCCGAGCTTCCTTGACCCGGCGCTGGGCATTGCCCGCGATGTGACGGCGGTTTCGGTTTATGGAGCGGGCCTGTGGGACAATGCCGATGATCCGCTCGACCCCACCAGGGGCTGGAAGGCCGATGCGCGGCTGGAGCCAACCTGGCTCACCGGCGATGCGGAGCTGGCCTTCATCCGGGTCACGGTGCAGGGCTCGTTCTATCAGCGGATCGGCGGAGGAGATACCCGGACCGTGATCGCTGTCCGTGGCCGCATGGCCAGTCTTGTCGGTGGTGCGATCCCGGAGATTCCGTCAGCACGGCGGCTCTATGCCGGGGGAGGCGGATCGGTGCGGGGCTATGAGTTCCAGGGTATCGGCCCGCGCTATACCGACCCCGACCGCACCCCCGTGGGTGGCCTGTCTCTGGTGGAGGCATCGATCGAGCTGCGCCACCGGCTGGATGCATGGGGCGGACGCTTTGGTCTTGTTGCGTTCGTGGATGCCGGGACGCTCGGCCTTGATCCGACCCCCACGCTCGACGGCATGCGGGGCGGGGTCGGATTTGGTGTCCGCTATGATCTGGGCTTTGCGCCACTTCGGTTCGATGTGGCCTTCCCGCTGGACGACCGGCTCGGGGGCGAGAGCTTCCAGCTCTATCTGGGTGTGGGGCAAAGCTTTTGACCGACCCCGCCAATCCAGCGTCCGACGCCGCGCGCGCGTCTCCCTCCGTGGTGGATGAGGTCATGGTGGACCCGGCCGAGCTGTCGGGTCCGCCAGGGCGCAAGCGGCGCCGGCCGCGCAAGCGCACCGCGCTCGACCATGCCGGATCGGCAGCAGCGATGCTGTTCGTTCTCGTCCTCGTCGCGATGACCGTCCTGGTGGGGCTGCGGTTCGGGGCGCTCACGCCGCCGGGGCGGGCGATGGTCGAGAGTGCGCTGGATGGCCTGCGCCTGCCGCGTGTCGGGCATCTTGTGGTCGAGGACCTGCGCGGCGATCCCTGGGGCACCTTCTCGGTGGGCCGTGCCGCGATCCGCGATGCCGATGGCGAGTGGGTCGAGGCACGCGACCTGACCGTCACCTGGCAGCCGATCCGGCTGTTGCTGCGCGAAGTCGACATCATCGAGACCGGGGCGCGCAGTCTTACCGTGATGCGCCAGCCCAAGCTGGTGCCGCCGCTGTTCCCGGATCGCGATCCACCGGTCTCCACCCGGATCCGGTCGCTGTCGGTGCCGGTCGAGACGCTGCCGGAGCTGTCGGTGGTGCGGGGCCTGTGGCAGGCCAGCGGCAGCGTGCTGGTGCGCCGCAACCAGACCGCCGATGTGCGGGTCACGGGCGACAGCCTGCTGCAGCAGGGCGATGTGGTGCGGGTGCTGGTGCAGTTTGCTCCGCGCGCCCCGGTGCGGATCGAGGCGGTGGCGCGCGAGGTGCGGGGCGGCGCCTTTGCCGGGGCGATCGGCCTCGATCCCACCCGGCCGCTCGACATGAACATCCTCGTCACCGAGCGCCAGCATGTGGGCACGCTGCGGATCGACACCCGTTCGGGCAACCAGCGTGTGACCGACATTTCCGGCGGCTGGAACCGGGATGGCGGACGGATTGCCGGCTCGGCGCTGCTGGACGCCTCCCGTCACACCAGCTGGATCGCCGAGCGGCTGGGGGCTGCGGCCACGGTGGATGCCAACTGGCGCCGGGCCGAGGGGGCAGCCGATGCGGTTCCGCACCGGCTGGAGGCCCGGGTGGCGGCACCCGGCGGGGTGCTGAGCCTGGAAGGCGCCTATGTGGTGTCCGAAAGCCGGTTTGCCGCCCCGGCGCCGATCCGCCTGACCTTGCCGGACACCGGGCGCTTCATCGCCGTGGACGGGATCGTTGCCGGGGCGGGCCTGGCCGAAGGCACCCTGTCGGGCACTCTGGCGGCGCTGCGCTTCCAGGGCCAGGCGCAGGTGGCGGGTCTCACCTTCCTCGGCTACCGGCTCGGGCGACTGGCCGGGCCGCTCGAGCTGCAGCGGGTGGGCCGCGACCTCGACATCATCACCCGCGCCAGCGGCACCGGCGGGGCAGGCGAGGGCCTGATCCCGGCGCTGCTGGGTGCAGCACCGGTGGCCGACGTGTCGGTGCGGCGCCTGCAGGACGGGCGTGTGCTGGTGCGCGCGATGGATGTGCGCGGGGTGGGCGTCACCTTCACAGGCACGGGCGATCGCGGCATCCTGGGCGGCATCACCATGCGCGGCGAGGGCCGGGCCGATGCGGGCCGCACCGGCCTGCCAGGGCTGACCGGCTCGGTGCTGGGCCGCTGGAGCCTGACGCAGCCGCGCGACGGCGCGCCCTGGCGGCTCGATCTGTCGGGGCGCGGCGAGGGGCTGAAGACCGGCGAGCCGCGCACCGATGCGCTGCTGGGCCCGCGCCCCAACCTCGCCGCCGATCTCGAGATCACCGATGCGGGCATCACCTTCCGCACCCTCAGGCTGGAGGGTGCCGATGCCCGGTTCTCCGGCACGGGCGGGCGCACCGCCGGCGGCGCCAGCCGGTTCGAGGGCGACCTCAGTCTCGGCGCCCGCACCCTCGCCATCGCCCGCCTGGACGGCCAGATCGAGGGCACGGTGCGGGCTGCCCAGGCCGGCAGTGCTGCGCCCTGGACCTTTGGCCTGGAGGGCAGCGCCCGGCGCTTTTCCACCGGTTACGACGAAATCGACCGGCTGTTCGGGGATGCGCCAGACCTGTCGGCGGCCCTTGTGCTGCAGGATGGCGACCTGCTGGTCACCCGGGCCCGGCTGGATGGCACGGCAGCCAGCATGGGCGCGATCGGCCGGGTCACGCCTGGCCGCGACATCGCCCTCCAGCTCGACTGGAGCGCCAACGGGCCGTTCCGCGCCGGTCAGCTGGAAGCCACCGGCCGGGTGACCGGGACCGGCACGCTGACCGGACCGGTGACGGCGATGACCCTGGGGCTCGACGCCCGCATTCCCGAAGTGGTCCTGCCCCAGCTACGGTTTGCACCGCTCGACCTGTCCGTCCGCCTGCCGCTGGCGTCCGAGCCGCTGGCGGGTCGGGTGGAGCTGGCGGGCACCACACCGCAGGGCGTGGTCCGGGGCGAGGCGCTGGCGACTGCCGTGGACGAGGGGCTCGCCTTCACCGGGATCGACCTTGCTGGAGCCGGGGTGCGGGCCACCGGCACGGCACGCCTCGCGGGGCGCAGCGGTGCCCGGGCCGATCTCGATGTCGAGCTGGGTCCCGGCGCCTTGCTGGCGGCCGGGACCGCCACCGGCGATGTCCGCATTGCCGATGCGCGTGGCGGGCCGGTGGCGCAGATCGCGCTGTCGGGCACCGGTCTGAGGCTGCACGGCATGGAGGACGGCCTGCAACGGCTGAGCTTCACCGCAGAGGGGCCGCTGGCTCGCATGAACGTGGCCGGATCGCTGGTCACGGCGGGCTCGGCGCCGCTGGCGCTGGATGCCCGCGGCACCGTGGTCTCCACCGATGACCGGACCGATGCGAGCCTGGATCTGTCCGGGCGCAGTGCCGGCGTCGCCTTCCGCTCCACCGGGCCGATACAGCTCTCCACCGGCCCCGATGGCGACCGTGTGGCCGGCACGCTGGCGCTGGCGCGGATCCCCGGGGCCGGCGAGGCGTCCGCGCCGGATGCCGGGCGGATCGACCTGTCCGCCAGCCGCCGCAATGGCACCGTGTCGGCGCAGGCGCGGCTGGAGAGCTTTGCCCTGCAGCTGTTCAACCCGGACCTCCTCGGCACCGTGACCGGCAGCATCACCCTGTCGGGCACTGGCCGCAGCCTCACCGGGCAGGGGCGTGCGCAGCTGGAGGACGTGCGCTCCAAGGGCCTGTCGCGGGATCTGGCGCTCACGGGCCAGTTCGATGCGACCCTGGACGATGGCCGCCTCGCCATCACCGGCCGCTCGGCCAACGCCCGGGGGCTGGTTGCGAACGTCGACATCAACCTGCCGGTGGAAGCCAGCGCCGCGCCGCTGCGGCTCGCCATCATCCGCACCGCGCCCATGACGGGCAGTTTCGAGGCGCGCGGCGAGGTACGGCCGGTGGCGGATCTGTTCTTCGCCGGCGAGCGGGTGCTGTCCGGCCCGGTGGAAGCCCGCGGCACCATCGCCGGCACCTTCAACCAGCCACGGGTCACGGGCCGGTTCGGCATCGAGAATGGCAGCTATGTCGAGCCTTCCATCGGCCTGCGCCTCACGGCCCTGTCGATGCAGGCGCAGATCATGCCCGACGCCGTGGAGATCGCCAGCCTTCAGGCCCGCGATGGCCGCGAGGGCGAGGTGTCGGGTTCGGGCCGGATCGCATTGTCGCAGACCGGGGCAGCGGTGTTTGACCTGGCCGTGCGCCGCTTCCGCCTGCTGGCCACCGAGACATCGACGGTGGAGGCCTCGGGCCGGGTGCGGCTCGAACGCACCGAAGGGGTCCGCACGGCGCGCCTGACCGGGGCACTGCGGGTGGACCGGGCGGTTTTCGCGCCCACGGCGCTCGCCAGCAGTGGCGTGGTGGAGATGGAGGTTGAGGAGATCAACCGCCCGGCCCCGGCAACGGGGCTCGCCGAGCCGCAGCAGACCCGGGCAGGACGTGCCAGTGGATCGCCGGTACCGCCCGTGGAGCTGGACGTGGCCCTCACTGCTCCCCGTGGCCTGACGATCCGGGGCCGGGGCCTCAATCTGGAAATGTCGCTGGATGGTCGGGTCGGCGGCACGCTGGCAGCACCCCAGCTGTCGGGCATGGCCCGGGTCTATCGCGGCGAGTTCGATTATGCCGGCCGGGTGTTCGTGTTCGACGATTCCGGCACCGTCACCCTGAATGCCGATCCGGCCCGCATCCGCCTCAACCTGGTGGCCGAGCGCGATGTGCCTGGATTTGTGGCGCGGATCGAGGTGCGGGGCACCGCCGAGCGGCCGGAGATCGCACTGACCTCGGTGCCCGCCCTGCCGCAGGACGAGATCCTGGCCCAGGTGCTGTTCGGCCGCTCCCGCGCCCAGCTGACCCCGCTGGAAGGGGTGCAGCTGGCCACCGGCCTAGCCAGCATTGCCGGGGGGCAGGCGTTCGATGTGGTGGGCAATCTGCGCGATCTGGCCCGCCTCGACCGGCTGGTCTTCACCGACAGCGCGGCCGGCATCACGGTTTCGGGCGGACTGTATCTGGGCCGGGATGTGTTCCTCGAGCTGATCAGCGTGCCCGACGAAGGCATCACCAGCCAGGTGGAATGGCGGCCGGTGCGTGGCACCGCCATCACCTCCCGCGTGTCGGCTGACGGGGATGCCCGCATCTCGATCCGCTGGCGCCGCGACTTTGACTAGGACTGTTGCCGGTGACAGATCCGGTAACGCACCCTCAACCTTCCTCGTGCCACACTATGCGATGGTGCGGTCGCGTGTGACCGCTTGGTCTGGAAGACGCATGTCCGGTCAGCTTGATCTGTCCACGGCCCCGGTGCTCGTGTTCGACCCCGTCCGGGGCAACATGCTCACCACCCGTGCGATCCTGCACGGGATCGGATTCCGCCGGATCGAGGGTGTCATGAACCGCACCCAGCTGGAACGGCGCCTGAAGGACCCTGACATTTCCCTGCTGCTGATCGAGGCTGGCGACGATGTGGACCGCGCCGTGTCGCTGGTGCGGGCGATCCGTCTGGCCGAGATCGAGGCCAATCCGTTCGTTCCGGTGATCTGTACGCTGTGGAACGGCAATGGCGATGCGGTGACCGAGCTGATGAATGCCGGTGCCGACGACGTGCTGCTGCGACCCTATTCGGCGGCGCGGCTGCTGGAGCGGGCCCGCTGGCTGATCACCAACCGCCAGCCCTTCGTGGTCACGTCCGATTATGTCGGCCCCGACCGTGCCCGGGCCGCCTCCGACAAGACCTTTGCAGTCGAGCCGTTCGAAGTCCCCAACCCCCTGCGCGACAAGGCCAGCGGCGCCCCCAGCGACCCCGTGGCCCAGCAGACAGCGCTGGAGGCCGCCCGCACCCGGGTCGACAAGGAGCGGATCTCCAAGCTGGCCCGCCGGATCGCCATGGCCGCCGAGGTCACCATCCAGGCCAGCACCCATGCCGGCGCCGGCACCGGCTTCGTGATCGACCTGATCGAGACCTCCTCCGAGCTGGTGAAGGCTGCCAAGCGTCTGAAGCAGGATGACGTGCAGGATATTGCCATGGTGCTGGAAGGGGTTGCCGCCCGCACCGCCACCCCCGGCCCCGAGCGGGCCGAACACGCCCAGCTGACACGCCAGCTTGCGCTGGCGCTGTATGCAGCTTACGCGGCTGAGGAAACCGACCGGTTCCAGGAAGACCTCGACATGACCCTCGGCCTTGTCCGCTCCCGGCTGGACCGGGCCCGCGAGCGGGCCCGCAAGAGGATCTCCCTGGCTTCCCTGCTGCAGGCTTCCTGAGAGCCGGGCAGGGGCGGGGCTTGACCCCGCCGGTCACGCACCACACCTGTGGCGCCCGTACCCGGCCAGTCTGGCCGCGGCGCCCGACTGATTGTTCTGGAACGCACCTGCCATGTTCGAAATCCTGCTGGCCGTCCACCTCGTCATCTGTATCGCGCTGGTCGGCGCGATCCTGCTCCAGCGGTCCGAAGGCGGTGGCGCCCTGGGGATCGGCGGCGGCGGACCGGGCAACATGATGAGCGGCCGCAGCGCCTCGAACCTGATCGTGCGCACCACCCAGGTGCTGGGCGCGATGTTCTTCGCCACCAGCCTGGGCCTGACCCTGATCGCCTCGCACGGCCGCGAGGAAGCCCCCAGCTCGATCATGGCGCCGGAAGGCACTGGCGATGGCCTCACCGGACCGCTGAACCTCGGCCCTGGCCCGGCTGCCCCCGGAACTGGCGCGCCGGCTGCCCCTGCGGCCCCCAGCGACGGCAGCATCCCGCTGTCGGTGCCCACCACCACGGCGCCTGCGGCGCCTGCCGCGCCCGCCGCCGAAACCGCTCCGGCAACCGAACCGGCCAAGTAGCCGCAACAGAGCCGGTGTGCGGGCACCGCCCGCACGGCAGCGCTCCTGTCACCTCACCGCCGGCCCCCAACCAAACCACTGGATCACCGCTGCTTGCAGCGGTGCAGGCGCGCCAGCGCGACGACGGTCGACTGGGGCGCATCACGAATGCGCGTTGCTCCGCGCCGCTTGCGGCCCCGTCCGCGCCCCGCTGGACCGCGCGGCTCCTGCCGCGCCCATGGCGGGGGCGATGCGCGGCAGGAGCCGCGCGCTCCAGCGAGCCAACCGAACCCCTGGATCACCGCTGCTT
>JAIXTH010000310.1 GCA_027484265.1 Alphaproteobacteria bacterium | reverse complement strand
TCAATTATCTTGAAGAGGCCCTTTCGGCAGCTTCGATTGTAGGAAATCTTGCAAGCAAGGCCTTGAATGAGGCCGGCAGCATGTTCGACCCTGGCTCTGTTGTTGAGAGTGAATTGCCAGATCTTGTGGACAATCTGGGCACTTTCTTCTCGGATCGGGTTAAGGTAATTCTTCGAGATGAAGGGATGAGATCTGACGTTGCCGAAGCTCTTTGTGCCAACAAAATTGAGAACGTTGCGTCATTCTTTAAGCTGGCTGCTTCATTTTCGCTGGTGATCGAAAGTCAGGATGGGGTAAACTTGGTGGCCGGCTTCAAGCGCGGCGCCAATATCCTCAAGGCCGAGGAGAAGAAGGGGCCGTTGCCGGAGGGGGCGGTGGTGGACCCTGCGCTGCTGGCGCTGCCGGCCGAACAGGCGCTGCATCAGGCGCTGGCGGCGGCGGCGGCCACGGTGGATGCGAAGCTTGGCACCGAGGATTTCGACGGGGCGATGCAGGCGCTGGCCAGCCTGCGCGGGCCGGTGGATGCGTTCTTCGAGCAGGTGCTGGTGAATGACCCGGACCCGGCGGTGCGCACCAACCGCCTCGCCCTGCTGCTCGCCTTCCGCGACACCACCCGCGAAGTGGCCGACTTCGGCAAGCTGGCAGGCTAGCGCCAGTCGCGGGGTCGGCACACCGGCGCCGGATAATGGACGCACAAGGTTTCGTGATCGCCAGTCGGGCACGGCAGGTGCCGGTGCGGCGCTACCCGCCTGGCTGCAGCCTTCCCACAGGGCCGGGCAGGTCCTAGGAGAGGGCCAATCCACGGAGCCTTACCATGCCAGCCTATGACCTCATTATCCGCAACGGAACCCTCGTGAACCAGGACGGGATCGGCCCTGGCGACGTGGCGGTCCGCGACGGGCGCATCGCCGCAATTGGCAGCCTGTCCTCCGCCGATGCGGACACCGTGATCGACGCCACCGGCCTGCATGTGCTGCCCGGCATCATCGACAGCCAGGTGCATTTCCGCGAGCCGGGCCTCGAGTGGAAGGAAGACCTGAAGACCGGCGCCGATGCAGCGGTTCTGGGCGGGGTGTGCACCGTGTTCGAGATGCCCAACACCGAGCCGCCCACCACCACGGTCGCGATGCTGGAGGACAAGATCGCCCGCGCCACCGGCCGGATGAGCTGCGACTTCGCCTTCTATGCCGGCGGCACCCACAACAATGTCGATGATCTGGTGGAGATGGAGCGGATGGTGGGCTGCTCCGGGGTGAAGGTGTTCATGGGCGCCTCCACCGGCTCGCTGCTGGTGGCCGACGACGAGGGCGTGACCCGGATCATCAAGGCGATCCGGCGCCGCGCCGCCTTCCACTCCGAAGACGAATACCGCCTGGCCGAGCGCCGCAGCCTCGCCCGCCCCGGCGACTGGAGCAGCCACCCGGAGGTGCGGGATGTGGAGGCGGCGGTGTCGTCCACCAACCGACTGCTGCGGATCGCGCGGGCGGCTGGCAAGCGGATCCACGTGCTGCACATCTCCACCGCGGAAGAGATGGAGATCCTGCAGCACAACAAGGATATCGCCTCGGTCGAGGTGCTGCCCAACCACCTGACCCTCGCCGCCCCCGACTGCTACGAGCGGCTGAAGGGCAAGGCGCAGCAGAACCCGCCGATCCGCGAGGCCCGCCACCGCGATGCCCTGTGGGCCGCGCTGCGCGCCGGGATCGTGGATGTGATCGGCTCGGACCATGCCGCCCACACGGCGGAAGAGAAGGAGCGGCCCTACCCCGCCTCGCCCTCGGGCACGCCGGGTGTGCAGACCTTGGTGCCGGTGATGCTGAACCATGTGGCCGAAGGCCGCCTCAGCCTTGAACGGCTGGTGGACCTGCTCTGCCACGGGCCACAGCGGGTGTTCGGCCTGGCCGACAAGGGCCGGATGATGGTGGGCTGGCACGGGGATTTCACCCTGGTGGACCTCAAGGCCCGCCGCACCATCACCGACGACTGGATCGTCTCGCGCTCGAAGTGGACCCCGTTCCACGGCATGGAAGTGCAGGGCTGGCCGGTGGCCACCATCGTGCGCGGCATCCCCGTGATGCGCGACGGCGCCATCACCGCCGCCGGCCTCGGCACCCCCGCCCGCTTCCTGGAAGCACTCCCCGAAGAGGGCTGAGCACGTGGGTCAACCACGAGTGGCATTCCTGCGCCCATCAGCGCGGCTTCATTTCGCGGCACGCACCGGTATGGACAGCGCGCGTCCAGCGCGTACTCTTGGCCGCCGACCTGTTGGGCGGCCCGGCCACGATTTGAGTTTGTGTAGGTTTATGCCGGTCACCGGAGCCTGAAGAGAGAGATGCTGCGATGTTTCGCGCTGGACGCCATTTTATCACCCTCACATTGTGCCTTCTGATAGCGTCAGTAATGTTTGTATCCAGGGCCGATGCGCAACAATGGCGCCGGAGCTCGGAGGTCGATCCTGTCGAAGGCACGCGGCGGGATATCGCCAGCTATTTCTCGTCCCGCGGGTCAGCCTATGTGCGGTGTCAGGGCGGACTGCTGGAGGCCTACGTCATCGCGCCGTCCATCTTCACGCTCGATGATGGGGCGCTCGTTCGCTTTCGCTTCCTGGGTGGCGAGCTATACTCTCAATTCTGGTCGATCTCGACTTCGGGTGACTCGTTCTTTTCCCCAGCTCCTGGCTCCTTTGCACGTGAGCTTGCCCGTCGCAGCAGCCTTGCGATGGATATCTACGGACGCAATGGCAGCCGAGCCCGCGTGATCATTCCGCTGACCGGCTCCGGTGCCGCTATCCGCCCCGTCCTGGACCAATGCGAGATCCCGACCGCCGACCTCACTGAGCTGCTGCCCGAAGTCCATTATCAGGTGATCGATGATCTCGAACGGGAGTCAGTGCAAACGGTCCGAGCCATTGGGGTCGTCCTTCTATCCGATGAGTACGATATCGACGGCCCAGCTCGACCGCTGAATCTGTACCGGGCGTTCAATGAGTTTTGGCTGCGTTCGATGCCGGCAAAATGTCTGGAAGAGAACGGCGAATATCGTGACATGAAGTCCTGTCCTGAATTTTTGCGGCGGCGGTCATTGAGCCCAGATGCGGGCTATCCGGTCGGGCCTATGGAAGCGCTGAGGGAATACACCAGTCACAGACAAGCCCTGATCGAAAGGCGGAGTCGGCCTGCCGAAAGCCCTGCCGCAGCCAGCGCCGGAGCCACTCTGGCGACCCGCCCCCCACCGCCACGTTGTACTGAACGCGACCAGCCCCCTCGTCCATCCCGCCCCTTCAATGTCGAACGTGCCTATCCGCAACGGCTTCTGGAGCGGGGGGTGACAGGTGAGGTTACCGCCAATGTTCGGGTCGGAAGTGATGGGGGGGTTCTTGATGTCGAAATCCTCACATCAAACCCTCCAGGCGCCTTTGACTCAGCCGTCGATAGGGAAGTTCGCCGGATGCGCTTCAGCCCCGCTCGACAGCTCTGTCAGGATGCGGTTGGCGTGTACGAATTGTCGGTAAGATTTGGCATCGCCCAGTAATTCTTCCGACGATCACTGTACTGGCGTTTAGAACGTGATGGTGGCGTCGTGGCAGCTAACCCCTGCGCTCGAGGGCGTCTCTGGAGCGCGCGGCTACTGCCACTCACGGGTGCGGTTTCAGCCAGGTAGGGTCGGCGATCCGCTCATGGCATTTTGCCAGGTCCGACCGGTGCGCGGCAGGGGCCGCGCGGTCCAGCGGGGGCTCCTATTGCCGTGTCATGCGAGCTCCGCAAGCCACCCGCCGATCGCCAGGGCGGTGTGGTCGTGGAAGCGTTTGCAGACTACCTGGAACGCCGCCGGCAGCGGCCCGTCCACCCTGTGCATCGGCACCGCCAGGGACGGCAGGTTGGCGTAGGTCGCCGGGCTGATCCAGGAGAACTGCGGCGCGAAGGGTTCCAGCCTGCCGTTCACCACGACCATCCGCTCGCGCATCTCGACCTGAGTGTGCTCGAAGGCCGTGATCCCGGCCACCGGCATGATAATGGCATCCACGCTCTCGAACAGGCGGTCGAAGGCGCGCTGGGTGCGGGCCTGGCGGTCCAGCATCGCTATCCAGCCGCGCAGGTCCGGGACAGGCGGTGCATCGGGCGCCGGATTGCGCACCGCCAGCTGCACCAGCAGCAGCGGCATGTAATCGCGCTGCAGCCTGGCGAGATCCGGCAGATCGGCATGGGTGCGCAGCACGGTCGCGCCCTCGGCCTCGGCGCGGGCCAGCACCTCTTCCATCCGCGCGACGATCGCGCTGTCACACGGCGCCAGAGGGTGGCCGGTGAGGGCCAGCAGCCTGGCACCCTTCAGGCCGGTCAGGCGGGGTCTGGGCAGGATCACCTCGCTGGTCAGGTCCAGCGCCACTGCGAGGTCTGCAGGATCGCGCGCCATCGGTCCGGCCACCGACAGCACCGGCGGCGCACCGTCGGCACCGGGAAACGGGTGCCCGTGCAGCGGGATCACGCCATAGGTCGTTTTCAGGCCGAAAACCCCGCAGAAATGCGCCGGGATCCGGATCGACCCGCCAATGTCGGAGCCGAACTCCAGCGGCACCATCCCCGACGCCAGCGCAGCCGCCGAACCCCCGGACGAGCCGCCCGGCGAGCGGGCCAGGTCATGGGGGTTGCTGGTGCGGCCATAGACCGGATTGTCGGACTGCCAGTCGGCCAGCGCCACCGGCACATTGGTCTTGCCGAGGATCACGGCGCCTGCGGCCTTGAGGGCCCGGGCCGTGGCGCCATCGTGCGGTGCGCGCCAGTCGCGCAGGGCCTCGATCCCCCAGCAGGCGGGAAGGCCGCCCACGGCAAAGCTCTCCTTCATGGTCATGGCCACACCCGCCAGCGGCAGGTCGTCGCCGGCCTTCACCCGTGCATCGACGGCATCGGCCTCTGTCAGTGCGCGCTCGAAGTCGCGCACCACCACGGCATGGATCGGTCCGTCGCGGGCTTCGATCCGGGCGATCGCCGCCTCGGCCACCGCGCGCGCGCTGACCGCGCGGGTGCGCACGGCCTGCGCCGTCTGCAACGCACTCCAGTCCTCCATGCCCTGTCCTCCCAGTGGTCCCGGCCGCCGACTGCCGCAGCGGGATGATGGCACCACCATTGACGGCTGGTTGGCTGCGCCACAAGTGGCTGCAGGGGTCGGCCTTCACAGCAGCGTGATCCACTGCCATAACAGACACGTATCACCGCCATGACAGCACGCACCGCGCCCCTGTCCTCGATCCGATGAACGCACCGGTCAATCCGTCCGACCTGCGCGACTCGGTCGAGATCGCATCGGCCCACCCGGTCACAGGGGGGCCCTCCGGCGGAGCTGTGGGCGGGCCGGCCTGGATGCCGCACCGCAGCCTGGTGTCGCGGCTGCTGGCGGTGTCGGCGGGCTTCGTGCTGCTGGCCGAGGCGCTGGTGTTCGTGCCGGCCATGGCCGATGTGCGCGACAGCTGGATGGCCGAGCGGGCCACGACGGCCGAAGTGGCGGTGCTGGCCTCACGGATCGGCACCGACAACGGCTTCCGCCGCGACAGTGCCGACGAGCTGATCCGCGCCGCCCAGATCCGGTCGATCACGGTGGTCGAGAATGGCGTGCGCAACAAGGTGGTCGGCACCAGGCCGGCGGCCGGCACCCGGATCGTGACGGTTGATCTTGAACGCCAGACATTCGGGGCATCGCTCAGCGGCGCGCTCAGCGCGATGGTGGCCCCCGACGGGTCTCAGGTGCGGATCCTGACCCGGCCACGTTCGAACGCTGCCCTGCGGCTGGATGTGGTGGTGGACGCCGAGCCGCTGCGGCAGTCGCTGTGGGCGGCGGCATCCGGTGTGGCAGCTACGACGCTGCTGCTGGCGGCGCTTATTGGCGCGCTGGTCTATGCCTCGCTGATGGACGGGTTCGTGCGGCCGCTGCGGGGACTGGTGAAGGCCATCACGCGGTTCCGCGACCGGCCGGAGGATGCCCGCAGCACGATCCGGCCATCAGGCCGGGTCGACGAGATCGGCGAGGCCGAGATGGCGCTCGCCGACATGCAGGATGCGCTGCGCCAGTCGCTGATGCAGCGCGAGCGCCTGGCGCAGCTTGGCACGGCCGTGTCGAAGATCGCTCATGACCTGCGCCATTCGCTCGGATCGGCCCAGCTGGTGACCGAGCGCCTGGCGACAGTGGACGATCCGGTGGTGCGCGCCACGGCCCCACGGCTTGAGCGCGCAATCTCGAGAGCGGTCGGCCTCGCCGAGGCCAGCCTGCGCTTTGGCCGAGCCGACGAGCCTCCGGCCCGGCCCGAGCCGGTGCCGCTGGCTTCTGCAGTGCGGGAGGCCGCCGACGAGGCGCTGGCGGCGCTGCCGGGTGTGGCGTTCCGGCTGCACACGCCCGATACCTCCGACGACAGTCAGGTCGCGGTTGCAGATCCCGACCAGCTGCACAGGCTGCTGGCCAATCTGATCCGCAATGCCGGACAGGCTGCTGTGCGTGCCCATGGCGGGACCGGCGGCTGGGTGTCCGTGAGCCTGTCGGCCCGGAAGCGTGGCTGGCGGATCGAGATTGCCGACAATGGCCCCGGCTTGCCGGAGCGGGTGAGGACCAACCTGTTTGCACCGTTCAATGCCGGCGGTGTCTCCGGCGGCACGGGCCTTGGCCTTGCCATCAGCCGCGATCTGGCGCGGCTGAATGGCGGCGATGTGGAGCTTGTCTCGACTGGCCCCGGTGGCACGATCCTCGCCGTGCTGCTGGACGAGCCTGCCGCCTGATCCAGCCTCGGATGAAGGAGCCAGAGCGGGCCGCCGCAGGTTACCCTGCGCGGCGGCCCGGTGCGTGACGGCAAGCCTGGATCAGAAGCTGATCCGGGTGCGGGCGTACCAGAATGCCCCGTTGAACCCGATCGGCGACAGCACGTCATAGGGCAGGGCATCGAAGTAGCTGATGTCGGCGATCGACCGGTCCGGATATTCGTCCAGCACATTGTTGCCGCCGATAGCCACCGCGATCAGCGGCGTGATCTGCCACTCGGCTTCGAGGTCGAGCTGGGTGGCCTTGCCATAGGTCTGCTCGGGCTCGAAGCCGCCACCGAAATTGAACACCCGGGTGGTTTCGCCATGCTGGGTCACCCGGCTCGTGAGGGTCCAGGCATCGTTGCTCCACACCGCCGACACGCTGGCACGGTCCACGGGCGCGGCATCCTCGATGGTGTTGCGCTCTTCCACGCCCAGCACCACGAAGCCGGGCACGAAGGTGCGGGCGCGCTTGATGCCCTGCACCTCGGTCTCGGACCGGTTGAAAGCGCCGGTCAGGTTCAGATTGCCACCGAACAGGTCGGTCCTGTAGGTAGCGACGATGTCGAAGCCATCGGTCTGGGTATCCACGCCATTGGTGAATACGGCCACGTCGGTCACATTGGCGATGCCGGTGCGGGCCTGGATCAGGGCCGCATAGCCGAAGTTGCGCTCGGTCACGATGATGCGGTCATCCACCCGCACCCGGAAGGCATCCACGGTCAGCGAGAACGGCCCGGCCTGATAGGTGAAGCCCAGGCTGACGTTCCGCGAGGTCTCGGGATCGAGCTCCGGAGCGCCCAGCGCCCGGCCAATGGCCGAGCCTGGCGCCACGGTGCGCACATCCACCAGCGCACCGCCGGTGCCCAGCGTGGTGGTGGTGAACTGGAACGCCGTCTGCGACAGCGACGGGGCGCGGAAGCTGTTGGACACCGAGGCCCGCAGCGCGAGCCCGTCGGTCAGTTCCACCCGGCCCGACACTTTGCCCGCCAGCGCCTCGCCGGCATCCGAATAGTCCTCGAAGCGGGCGGCCACATCGATGAACACGCCGTCCACCGGCTCGAGGCCCAGCTCGCCATAGAAGGCGATCACGGTGCGATCCACCGAGGTGGCATCGGCTGCCGACAAGCCGGGACCGGCCTGTGCCCCGATCCGGCGCCCGGTCACCGCCAGTGGCCCGGCCTGGTAGGAGGCGAGGTCGCCCGCCACGGTCTCATAGGTCTCGCTGCGCACTTCCCCGCCGATGGCGAGGTTGCCCCAGGCGATCTCGCGGGTGGCGTCGACATTGATGGCGAACAGCGTGCTCTCGTAGCTGGCCGAACGGAACACTGTCGGGCTGGCGGCACCCAGCGACGGGTTGGCCGAGTTGCGAACGCCATAGTCGAACTGGTTGCGGCCATAGTTGATGCCGGCATCCACATCCCAGGCGCCCACCTTGCGACGGATCCCCGCGATCACGCCGAAGTCCTCATTGTCATTGGTGGTGATGGGGCGGTAGCCGCGCGGATAGAGGGCCGGCACACCAGCCGAGCCGTCGGGATAGCGGTAGAAGGCAGCGCCCTCGCCCTCGCGCTGGTTCCAGGTGACAGTGCCATAAACCGTTGCCTCGCCTACCGCGATTTCGCCATTGGCCCACAGGTTCAGGTCTGTGACCTCCGGATCGCCGGGGCGGTACAGGCCGTCCACACCGGCGAAGCGGCGGTTCAGGGGGCTGTCGGGCTCGACGCCGAAGATGAAGGCAAACGGGTTGATCCGCCCGCCCCGGCTGGTGGCGCTGCGGTCGCGGTAGTCGGCACCGAAACGCAGGAAGCCATCCTCGCCCAGGGCGATGCTGCTGGAGACCGACAGGGTGACGGTGTGGCCGTCGGTGATGTCCTCGCCCGTCGGCTCGAACTCTGTGTGGTGGGCGCCATAGCTGGCATCGATCACGGTGGGGCCGGTGCCGTCCTTCAGGATGATGTTGATCACCCCGGCCACGGCATCGGAGCCATACTGGGCACCCGCGCCGTCGCGCAGCACTTCAACCCGCTCGATGGCCGAGACCGGGATCGAGTTGAAGTCCACCGGGGTGGTGCCGCGGCCGATCTTGGCATCGAGGCTGATCACTGAGGTGCTGTGGCGGCGGCGGCCGTTGACCAGAACGAGGGTCTGGTCCGGGTTCATGCCGCGCAGCTGACCCATCCGCACGACGTCGGTCGAGCTCGAGTTGGACTGGCGCGAGAAGTTGAAGGAGGGAGCGGTGATCTGCAGGGCGGCGCCCAGCTCGCCATAGGCGCCGGTGCGGGCGATCTCGTCGCCGCTGATCACGTCCACGGGTACGGGGCTCTGGATCGCGGTGCGGCCGGGGGTGCGGGTGCCGGTGACCACGACGACCTCTTCCGCTGCCGCCGCGCCATCGGGCGCGGTTTGGGCCAGGGCGGGGCTGGCGGCCCAGGCGGTCAGTGCCGTGGTGGCAAGCAAAGTGGTGGCCAGATGCCGGGCGGCAATACGCATGGTCGGGTGTCCCTCGTGAATGGTGACGGTCCGGGGAGGCGCCACCTGCAGTTCGTGACCGGCAGATAGGTCGCGCACGGACCGTTCCCAACCCAAGCACCGCTCAACACTGCATGCAGCGCAGCTGAAACCTTGAGCCTTGCCAATGCTGCGGGCACAGATGGCGGACCAGCAGGCAGAAGGCAAAACGCCAGCAGGCAGGAGACAGTCCCGTGCAGCCGATCGACCGCCGCTCACTCCTCACCTCGGGCCTCGCGGCCGGCACGCTGGCGGTCACGCCAGCCCTGGCCCAGCCCGCTGTCAGCATCTCGATGCGCACCTCGGCCGTGGCCACGCCAGACTTTCCGTCGGCGATTGTGGGGGCAGATATCCTGCGCCGTGGCGGCAATGCGGTGGATGCTGCGGTGGCCATCGGCCTGGCGCTGGCGGTCACCTATCCCGAAGCTGGCAATATCGGCGGCGGCGGCTTCATGACCGGCTACAGTGGCGGCCAGCCCTGGTTCCTCGACTATCGCGAGACCGCACCGGCGGCGTCGCGCGAGACCATGTATCAGGACGGCGAGGGGCGGGTGATCGACGGGCTGTCGCTGGTGGGCAATCTGGCCGCCGGGGTGCCCGGAACCGTGCGCGGCCTGTGGGAGGCGCACCAACGGTACGGGCGGATGCGGTGGCGCGACCTGGTGCGGCCGGCGGTCGATCTTGCAGCCAGTGGCTTTGAAGTGCCCGAGCAGATGGTGCGGGTGATGGGCGATGCCCAGCGCGACCTGGGGGGCGCCGACCGGCTGGGGGGCCGCTTTGGCACACTGGCAGCGGGTCAGACCTTCCGCCAGCCCGAGCTGGCCCGCACCCTCGGCATCATCGCCCGGCGCGGCGCCGATGGCTTCTATCGCGGGGAAGTCGCCCGCCTGATCGAAGCGCAGATGCAGCGCGGCAGCCCGCGCGGCCTGATCACGCAGGCGGACCTCGCCGCCTACCGCGCCCGCTGGCGCGAGCCGATCCTCGGCAGCTGGAACGGGCTGCAGGTGATCAGCGCCCCGCCCCCCAGCTCCGGCGGGATCGCGCTGATGCAGCTCCTGCAGATGAAGGCCGCCCGCGCCGACCTGTTCCGGGGCGTGGCTCACAACAGCGCCCAGTACATCCATCTGATGGCCGAGCTGTCCAAGCGGGTGTTCGCCGATCGCGCCCAGTATCTCGGCGATCCCGACTTTACCGAGGTGCCGGTGGCGGCCCTGGTGGATCCGGCCTATGCCGCGCGCCGCGCCGCCAGCGTCGATCCGGCCCGCCCCTCGCCCACCCCATCGATCCAGCCGGGGCTCGAGCGGCCCCAGACCACCCACTATTCCGTGGTGGATGCCGACGGGAATGCCGTTTCCAACACTTACACCATCAATGGCTGGTACGGGTCGGGCGTGGTGGTCGAAGGGGCAGGCTTCCTGCTCAACAACGAGATGGACGACTTCTCGGCGGCGCCCGGCGTGCCGAACCAGTTTGGCGTGGTGGGTGGCCGGGCCAATGCGATCGCACCTGGCAAGCGCCCCCTCTCGTCCATGACCCCGACCATCCTGACCCGCGACGGACGGGTGGTGATGGCCGTGGGATCGCCGGGCGGCTCGCGCATCATCACCACCGTGTTCCAGATGATCGCCAATGTGTTCGATTATGGCATGACCCTCGAGGATGCCGTGCGGGCCCAGCGCTTCCATCACCAACTGCTGCCGCAGAACACCATCTTCACAGAGCCGTTCGGCGGCGGCCTGGATGCAGCGGTGCGCGCCGATCTGGAGGCACGCGGCTATCGCTTCGAGGTGCAGGACTATGTGGGGGATGTGGCCGCGATCCTGTCGCCTGCGCCCGGCGAGCTGAAGACGGCGCCCGATCCGCGCGCCCGGGGCCAAGGCATGGCTGTGTACTCGGTAAGCTACTAGGTCCGCGCGTCCCCACCCTGCAGCAGGTGGGGGCAACCAGCCTTGCGGGCACGCGCCCGGCGCGGCACACAGGGGTGCATACGCAAAGCCGCGCCCGGTCATCCGGCACAGACGGCGCAATCAGGGGAGAAACGCGATGCCGATCAGCTATGACCACGTGATGGGTCTGACCAGCACCGACCAGGCCTTCAGCTATGGCGACCGCGAGAGCATGCTCTACGCCCTCGGCATCGGCTTCGGCGCCGACCCGATGAACACGGCCGAGCTGCCGTTCGTCTACGAGAACGGCCTCAAGACCGTGCCCACCATGGCCACCGTGATTGCCTGGGGTGCTGGCCGGACGGGGGATACCGGCATCAATTATGCGATGGTCGTGCATGGCGAGCAGCGCCTGACCATGCACAAGCCGCTGCCCGGAGCCGCCGACATCCTGGCCGACAGCCGTTTTATCGAGTGCCTCGACAAGGGTCCGGGCAAGGGCGCGGTGCTGATCCAGGAAACCACGATCCGCGAGAAGGCCAGCGGCGACAGGCTGTGCACCCTCGTCTCCTCGATCTTCGCCCGCGCCGATGGCGGCTTTGGCGGCCCGTCCGAGGGCGGACCGGCGGTGCACACCGTGCCGGACCGGGCGCCGGACATGGAGATCGACCTGCCGACCCGCCCCGACCAGGCGCTGCTCTACCGGCTGTCGGGCGACCGCAACCCGCTGCACTCCGATCCGGGCTTTGCCCAGGCGGTCGGGTTCCCGCGTCCGATCCTGCATGGTCTGTGCACCTATGGCCTGACCTGCCGGGCGGTGCTGATGGCCTATTGCGATCTCGACCCCACCCGCCTGCTGGCCCATGACGTGCGCTTCTCGGCACCGGTGTTCCCCGGCGAGACCGTGTCGGTGCAGCTGTGGCGCGATGGCCAGGTGGTGTCGTTCGAGGCGCGGGTGAAGTCGCGCGATGCTGTGGTGATCCGCAACGGGCGCGCGCTGCTGGCATGAGGCCTGAACCACGCAAGATCCTGATCGACTGTGATCCCGGTGTGGATGATGGGGTGGCGCTGCTGTGGGCGCTGGCCGAGCCCGAGGCGCTGGAGGTGGTGGCCATCACCGCTCTGGGGGGCAATGTCCCGCTGGCGAAGACCACCCGCAACGCGGCGCTGATGCGGATGCTAGCGGGGCGCTCCGGGGTGCCGGTGCATCGCGGCGCCGCCCGCCCGCTGGTGCGCGCGGCGGTTCAGGCCGAGGAGTTCCACGGCCCCGAGGGGCTGGGCGATCTCGATACCGGCGGCGATCCCGGCCCGATCGCCCCCGAGCCGGCGGCGCAGGCGATCTGCCGCCTGGTCCGGGCCAGTGCGGGAACGCTGACCCTCGTGGCCATGGGTCCGCTCACCAACCTGGCAGAAGCGGTGCGGCTGGATCCCGGCATCGTGCCGCTGGTGCGCGAGGTGATCGTGATGGGCGGCGCCCGCAGCGAAGGCGGCAACATCACCGCGTCCGCCGAGTACAACATCTATGCCGACCCCGAAGCCGCGGCCGAAGTGCTGGCCGCCACCTGGCCGGTCAGCCTGATCGGGCTGGATGCCACCCACACCGTCCGCTCGGACGAGGCGCGGACAGCGGCCATTGCGGCGCTGCCGACAGCGCGGGCGCAGGCGATGGCATCGCTGCTGGCCTTCACCAACCGGATCGAGCGGGAGCACGGCGCCGTGGATGGCGGGCCGCTGCACGACCCCTGCACCATCGCCTGCGCCCTCGATGAGCGTCTGTTCCAATGGGCGCCGGCCGACATCCAGGTCGAGACCCAAGGCGAGCTGGCACGCGGGCACACGGCGGTGGAGATGCGTCCCAGCCGGATCGGTCACAGCCGCCATCGCTGGGCCGTGACCGCCGACGCCCCGGCGATCTTCGCGCGCCTGACAGCAGCGGCGGGGCGGCCATGAGGGTCGCGGTTCTCGGCTCGGTCAATCTCGACCTGGTGGCACGGGTGGCGCATCTGCCCCGCCCCGGCGAGACCGTGGGCGAGGCCACCCTCGCCCGGCATCCCGGTGGCAAGGGCGCCAATCAGGCGCTGGCAGCCAGGCGGCTGGGGGCCGAGGTACAGCTGTTGGCTGCCGTCGGGGCCGATGGAGCAGCAGACGAGGCGCTGGCCTTGCTGCGCGCCGATGGTGTGGCGCTCGACTGGCTGCAGGTGGCGCAGGCCACGCCCACCGGCATCGCCCTGATCGCCGTGGATGCAGCGGGCGAGAACCAGATCGTGGTGGCGCCCGGCGCCAATGCCACCCTCGCCCTGCCGGAGCCCGCAGCCTTCGCCGGATGCGACGCCCTGATCGGCGTGCTGGAAGCACCGGTTCCCACCGTAGCCGCCGCCGTGCGGGCCTTCCCCGGCTTCGTGGCCCTCAATCTCGCCCCAGCCCTGCCGGTGTCGGCGGACGTGGTGGCGCGGGCCGACCTGATCATCGTCAACGAGACCGAGCTGGCGGCGCAGGGTCAGGCCCTGCTGGACCGCGCCGGGCTGACAGCCCTGACCCTCGGCGCAGCCGGTGCCGAGCTGTGGCAGGGCGGCACACGGATCGCCGACTGTACCCCGCCCCATGTGCCGGTGGTGGACACGGTGGGGGCAGGGGACACGTTCGTGGCGGCCATCACGGTGGCGCTGGTGGCGGGCCTTGTGCCCGCAGCGGCGCTGCGCTTTGCCTGTGCAGCCTCGGCCCTGGCCGTGACCCGCGAGGGCGCGCAGCCGTCGCTGCCCTGGCGCGCGGAAGTCGATGCGCTGGTGGCGCGGACAGACTGGTGAGGGGGAAAGAGCCCATGGGCATTGTCGGCCACTGCGACCTGACGGGCTGCGACAGAGACCCGCTGCGCCGCACACAGGCAGGCGCCGCCGCCTGGCAGGCGTTCCGCGACACCGGCTTCCTCATTCTGCACGGGCACGGTGTGCCGCGCGCGCTGATCGACACGGCCTACGCCACGGCCCAGGCGCTGTTCGCCCTGCCGCTGCGCGACAAGCAGGCGGCTGCCGGTGGCCTGCGCGGCTATACCCCGTTCGGGCGCGAGCATGCCAAGGACGCCAGCGTCGCCGCCCTCAAGGAGTTCTGGCGGGTGGGCCGCGATCTGCCCGCTGGCCAGCCAGCCGACCCGCTGTTTCCGCCCAACGTCTGGCCGCAGGCCCTGCCAGAGGCAGAGGCGGCATTCACTGACCTGTTCGCGGCGCTGGACCGGGCCGGACGGCTGTTGCTGTCGGTGCTGGCGCCCAGGCTGGGGCTGCCAGAGGATCATTTCGAGGCCGTGGTGGAGGGCGGGCCGTCGCTGCTGCGGGTGCTGCACTATCCGCCGGTGCCGGACGGCGCCGATCCGCGCGCGGTGCGGGCAGCGGCGCACGAGGACATCAACTTCATCACCCTGATGGTGGGGGCGCGGGGTGCGGGGTTGGAGATTCTGGGCCGCGATGGCGGCTGGCACCCCGTGCTGGCCGAGCCCGGCACCTTGATCGTGAATGCGGGCGACATGCTGGCACGGATCACCGGCGGGCTGATCCCGGCAACCACCCACCGGGTGGTCAATCCCGAGGGCCCGAACGAGAGCCGCTATTCGATGCCGTTCTTCCTGCACCCCCGCAACGAGGTGGAGCTGGCCCTGCTGCCCGGCTGCGCAGCCCAGGGCGGCGTGGCCCAGCCCCCCATAACCGCCGGCGCCTTCCTGGCCCAGCGCCTGCGCGAGATCGGCCTCGCCTGACAGGGGCCGCCACAGCGGCAGTGGGCCTCCTGTTTCATGCGCGTCCTGCCAATCTCCATACCCGCTTCAGATCCGTTTCGCGCCCAGTTGCGCGCGCCACTCGGCTGCCCGGTGCTTGAGCCAGGCATCTAGCATGAGCGTGGCCTGGGCCTCGTCACGGACTTCCAGGATCTGGAAGCTGAACGCCTGCTCTCCGTGCTCTCTCCATGCAGCCTGCAGATCCCTTTGCGGGCAGCTGCCAAGGCGCAAACCGAACCACAGCTGGGTCTGAACTGTCGCAGGCGTGAGCGTCGCCCCGACCCACACCTCTTCCGTTGCCGTGCACCGTATTGCGAACACGCCAGCCGGTTGCTTGCGCTCCTTGTAGGCGCTGACGGCAGCGCGCATCTTGATCTTGTCCATTTTTCACCCGGATGCTATTGACATTAATACCCGGATATAATTAGAAGCCGCCATGCACGCAACCCCAACCTTCACCGCCTTTCTGGCCGACCACCTGATCGCTACCGGCTCTGGCCCGGAGGTGGCGGCTGCCGTACGCGCCAGTGGCCGTGCGGAGGGCGTACTTGTGTTCGACAACACAAGCGGGGCCTTGATCGACCTTGACCTGCTGGATCAGGCCGGAGCCTCTGCCGAGCCCTCCCGGGGGCGCGGGAGACCGAAGCTGGGCGTCGTGGCCCGGGAAGTCACGCTGCTGCCACGTCACTGGGACTGGCTTGCCAGCCAGCCGGGCGGCGCCTCCGTGGTGTTGCGGAAGCTTGTCGAAGAGGCGAGCCGCGACCCCAGGACGCGGGCCCGGGCCGCCGCCACCGCAGCCTATAACTTCCTGCACGCCGTCGCCGGTGACTGGCCGGGGTATGAGGAAGCCCTGCGTGCCGTGTTTTCCCATGACCGCCCCCGGTTTGCCGCGCTGACCGAGGCGTGGCCCGCCGACATCCGGGACCACGCCCTGCGTCTTGGATTTCCAGAGGATGGACGATGAGTACCTATCTCAACCCGACGCAGGAGGCGGGACGCGCCTTCCTCGGCCGCGGTCTCCGGGGCGCGGTTGTGATGCTGAATCTGCTGCGCCTGCGTGCCGTGGCGGACTATGCCGATCACCCGGAGCTGGCCCCCGGCATGCCGATCACAGGCCATCAGGCCTACGATCTCTATGTGGCCCATACCTTGCCCTTCCTGGTCGCCAGCGGCGGCGAGGTCCTGTTCGACGGTGAAGGCGGCGATTGTCTCATCGGCCCTTCCACAGAGCGGTGGGACCGCGTGCTGATCGTCCGTCAGCGCAGCGTCGCTGACTTCATGGCGTTTGCGGAGCATCAGGCCTATCTTGAAGGCTTGGGCCATCGCTCGGCGGCGGTTGAGGACAGCAGGCTTTTGCCGATGACTCTGAGTTCATCGGCGCGAAACCCGCTGCCCTTTCAATGAGTTGTCGCGCAACTTCGATCCTCTGGGATCGACTCGCGCTCTAGGGCTTGAAGCTCTCCACCGTGGCAGCGGCGCCGATGGCGAAGGGGGTGGGCTCGAGGCTGAACCGCTGGCGCATCTTGGTGGCATCCACATGATAGGGCCGGTCCCACTGGAAGCTCATCTCGCGCATCTCGCGGACCACCGGCACCAACAGGCCCGCCAGCCCGGTCAGCCAGGACGGCATGACCTGCATCCGCAGCCGTCCGCCCATCGCCGCTGCGCCCAGTTCGAGGATCGCGCGCGGGGTCGTGACCGGTGCGCAGGGCACGTGCCAAGCCTGCCCGAAACAGTCGTCCGGCGCATCCAGCAGGGCCACCACGGCCCGGGCAAAGTCAGGCACATAGGCATAGTCATGCGGCAGGTCCGGGTTGACCAGCATGGTCGCCGCCTTGCCCGCCGCAATCGCCGCCAGTCCGGTCTCGCCCAGATGCGACTGGCGCACGCCGGGGCCATAGAAGTCGGGCGCCCTGACGGCGGCAAACCGCACCCGGTCGCGCGACGCCATCCACTGCCGCGTGACCGCCGCCCGCGCCCCCGGCTTGCCGCCCATCTGCGTCAGCGGCAGCTCCTCGTGCAGCGGCACGGTCTGCGGGCCGTACATGTAGAGATTGTCGACGAACACCACCCGAGCGCCGGTATCTGCGGCGGCATCCAGCACAGCCGCCATCGCCCGCGGCCAGTTCGCCTGCCAGACCGCCGCTTCATAGGCAAAGCCCACCGCCAGCACGATCTGCGCCATGCCCTCAGCTGCCTGGTGCACCGAAGCCCCATCAAGGCAGTCGCAGGGCACAAAGGTCGCCCCTGGCGGCAGCGCATCCGGCGCGCTGCGCTGCGCTACCCGAACCGGCTCGCCGCGCGCCGCCAGAAGCTCTGCCGTCGCGCGCCCCACCGGGCCATATCCCAAAACCAGAACCGCCATGCCTGCCCCTATCTGTCAGGCCAGACCCTGCCAGTCGATGACCGATGATGCCAGTCCAAACCGAACGGCGTCGCGCTATGGCATGGCGGATCGGCTGCGAGGCACCCTGACCTAGCGGGTCACCCAGCCGCGATCGGCCAGACCGTCCCAGATCGCGGGCTGGCGGCGGGCCATGCCGAGGTTGGCTTCGAGCCAGCCCAGCTGGTCGCCGCAGTCATAGACCGGGTCTTCGGTGACGACG
The DNA here is from genome assembly GCA_027484265.1 of Alphaproteobacteria bacterium. Classification (GTDB taxonomy): domain Bacteria; phylum Pseudomonadota; class Alphaproteobacteria; order Caulobacterales; family Aquidulcibacteraceae; genus JAIXTH01. The sequence goes on along the minus strand of JAIXTH010000310.1, from coordinate 15,137 downwards.
GCGTGGAACGGCCCGTGGCCGATCAGCTTGACCATCGAATCCGTCAGCTGGATTTCGCCGCCAGCACCGGTCTCGGCCGTCTCCAGGTGGTCGAACACGTCCGGGGTGAGGACATAACGGCCGGTGATGGCGAGGTTCGAGGGCTGGGTGCCGCGTGCCGGCTTCTCCACCAGACCTGTGACGCCGACGCGCCCGTGCGCATCGGGGCCGGCGCTGTCCGGGCGGATGATGCCGTATTTGTGGACCTCGCCGTCCGGCACCGGATTGACGGTGATGGCGCAGCCACCGGTCTCGGCGTGCAGCTCCACCAGCCGCCGGGTGGCGCCGGGCGTGCCGGTGCAGATCACATCGGGCAGCAGCACCGCAAACGGCTGGTCACCCACCACGTGCCGGGCCGACCAGATCGCATGGCCAAGCCCCAGCGCCTTGCCTTGGCGCACGAAGCTCGAGCGGCCCTGGTTCATCATGGGGCGCAGGACCTGTTCGAGATAGGCGGTCTTGCCGGCCGCAATCAGCTGCGCCTCCAGCTCGGGCTGGTGGTCGAAATAGGTCTCGATCGGCTCCTTGCCGCGCGACACCACGAACACGATGTGCTCGATCCCCGCCTCGATGGCTTCCGACGCCACATAGTCGATCACCGGGCGGTCGACCACGGGCAGCAGCTCCTTCGGAATGGCCTTGGTGGCTGGCAGCATCCGGGTGCCGAAGCCGGCGGCGGGAATGACAGCGATCTTGACGCGGCTCATGGACGTGGCTCCGTTGGCTGCTCGGGGCCCGGCAGATGCGGGCAGATGGCAGAAGGCTCCTGCGGGAAGATGGTTTGCAACCGGTGAAGCCGCCGCCCCAACCGCTGCATCCGGCTCAGTCCGCCGGCCGCACCCGGACAATCTCGACACCGGAGCAGGCCGCGCCCGGCACCGCCCCCGGCTTCTCCACCCGCACCCGCGACGCGATCACACGCGGGTCGGACAGCAGCCGCTCGGCCACCATTTCCGCGAAGGTCTCGATCAGGTGCAGATGCTCGCCCGAAGCCACCGCCCGGGCGTGGGCCACCAGCGTGTCATAGTCGATGGTCTCGGACAGCTGGTCGGTCTCGGCCTGGACGTGGGGGGCGACGGTGATCTCGAGGTCGACGACCAGCGGGCGGCGCGATCCCTTCTCGTGCGCATAGACCCCCACTTCGGCCTCCACCATCAGGCCGCGCACGAAGATGCGGGTCTCGTTGCGCGGCTGCGGCGCTGCTGCTGGCGCAGGCGCGGCAGCGCTGGCGGGCGCAGGCGCCGTCTCCGGCGCGGGTGGCCGGGCGGGGCGGCGCAGGGGCTGGCCGGGGCGGGCGACGATGCCCAGTTCGGAGGGTCCAGTGGCGCGCATGACCTACTCCACGATCCCGTCGACGTCAGGGGTGCGCCAGATCAGGCTCTGGCCGCCATCCACCGCCAGCAGCTGGCCGGTCACGGCCCGTGCCTGCAGCAGGAACAGAACCGCGCGGGCAATCTCGTCCGGGGGCGAGCCGGTGCCCAGCAGCGTGGCGTCCACCTGCTTGCGGAAATCCTCTTCGGCCTGGCGGACATTGCGCAGCGTGGGACCGGGGGCGACCCCATTGACCCGCACGCGCGGCGCCAGCGCCTGCGCCAGGGTGCGCGTCGCGGTGGCGAGGCCTGCCTTGGAGAGGGTGTAGGTGAAGAAGGCCGGGGTCAGCTTGAACACCCGCATGTCCACCAGATTCACCACCGATCCGGTGAGGCCCTCAGGCAGGGCTGCCGCCAGGTCGCGGGCCAGCATCGCAGGAGCCTTCAGGTTCACATCGAAATGCAGGTCCCAGCTGACATCGGTGAAGTCGGCTGCCTCGTCGCCCTCGAAGGTGGAGGCATTGTTGACCAGTCCGGTGACCGGCAGGCCGATAGCGGCCTGTGCCCGGGCCACCAGCTGCCCGCAGGCGGCGCTGTCGGCCAGATCGGCCTGCACCGCAGCCGCCATGGCGCCCCCGGCCCGCAGCTGTCCGGCCAGCGCTTCCGCAGCTGCCAGATTGCCATTGGCATGGATCACCACCGGAATGCGCGCATCCGCCAGTGCCTGGCAGATGGCCGCGCCCACACGGCGTGCGCCACCTGTCACCAGCACGGCGCCGGTCCAGTCTGTCATGGGGTGCCTCCGGACAGGCGAGGCTGTGGCCGCGACCGGATCAGTCGAGGCGCTTGAACTCGATCAGGTTCAGGATGGCCATGGCGCCGACCGCGAGGCCGATTGCGATAAGAGCGTACATCGACGTGTCTCCAGATACGCGCGGTCCGATAGCAGCGCGCGCGCCATCCGCCAACTGCGGCACTGCGGTTGACGCAGACGTGACCGGTGACCGGGGCCAGGCGAGCTCAATGCCCTTCGGCGCCTTCCAGGATCTGGATCGCCTCGCCATCCGACACGATCACCGTGCGTACCGTGCGCGGGAAGGCCAGGAACAGGCCATTCTCCACCACGCCGGGAATGCGGTTCAGGCGCTCGGCCAGGCCTTCAGGGTCCGGGATGGCGGCGCAGGCGCAGTCGAGGATGAAGTTGCCTCCGTCGCTGTGGAACGGCCGGCCCGGCGCCCCCGCCTCGCGCAGATGCACATCGGCCCCCTCGCAGCCGCTCTCGCGCAGGGCATCGAACACCTTCTTGGCGGTGATGGTGAAGCCGAACGGCGTCACTTCCACCGGCAGCGGAAAGGCCCCCAGCCGGTCCACCAGCTTGCCGCGATCGGCGATCACGACCATCTGGTCGCTGGCATGGGCGATGATCTTCTCGCGCAGCAGTGCCCCGCCGCCGCCCTTGATCAGCCGGAACTGCGGGTCGATCTCGTCGGCGCCATCGACCGTCAGGTCGATGCGGTCGGCCTGGTCGATCTCGATCAGCGGCACGCCTACCTGGGTTGCCAGCCGCCGGGTGGCCTCCGACGTCGGCAGGCCGCCCACCCGCAAGCCCTCACGCACCCGCTCGCCCAGCATCCGCACGAAGTGGCTGGCAGTCGAGCCGGTGCCGAGGCCGAGGATCATCCCGTCCTCGACGAACTCCAGCGCCGCGGCTGCGGCGTTCATCTTGGCGATGTCGCTCATGACGGATCCTTCCGCGCAGCATCCTTCTGCGCCTGCTTGCGGGCACGATAGCGGGTTGCGCCGCCGTCCACCACGCGCAACTCGCCGCGCTCCACCGCCAGCGCACCGTCGGGCACATCACGGGTGATGGTGGAGCCAGACCCGGTATTGGCCCCGGCCCCGATCGTCACCGGCGCCACCAGCATGGTGTCGGACCCGATGAAGGCGCCCTCGCCGATCACGGTGCGGCTTTTGAAATAGCCGTCATAATTGCAGGTGACCGTGCCGGCGCCGATATTGGCCTTCGCGCCCACCGTGGCGTCGCCCAGATAGGTGAGGTGGTTGGCCTTTGCGCCGGGGCCCATAGTGGTGTTCTTGAGTTCGACGAAGTTGCCGATATGCGCGCCGGCGCCCACGTCGCTGCCGGGCCGGATACGCGCGTAGGGACCCAGCACCGCGCCGGCGCGCACCACACAGCCCTCCAGATGGCAGAAGGCCCGGACGCGGGCGCCGCTTTCCACTGTCACGCCAGGCCCGAACACCACATGCGGCTCGACGATCACATCGTTCCCCAGCTCGGTGTCGTGGCAGAAGAACACGCTGCCGGGATCCACCAGGGTCACGCCAGCAACCATCGCCTCGCGGCGGCGGCGGGCCTGGAAGCTGGCCTCGGCTTCGGCCAGCTCCACGCGGCTGTTGACCCCCAGAACCTCGTCCTCGGTAGCATGCACCGCCCGGGCGCCGAGGCCCCGGGCCCGCGCCAGCGACACCACGTCGGTCAGATAATACTCGCCCTTGGCATTGTCGTTGCGCACATCGGCCAGCAGCTCGAACAGCAGGCTGCTGGGCGCAGCCAGGACGCCGGAATTGCACAGCTTGACAGCCAGCTGGTCCGGCGTGGCCTCCTTGGCCTCGACGATCGCATCCAGCATGCCGTCCGGGGTCTCGATCAGGCGGCCATAGGCGCCCGGATCGCGCGCCACGAAGCCCAGGACCCCGACACTGGCGCCCGCATCCAGCGCACCGAATACCGCCGCAGCGGTGTTCGAGGCGATCAGCGGCGTATCGGCATAGAGCACGATGGCATCGCCTTCGAAGTCTGCCATCGCCGCCTGTGCACAGCGGACCGCATGGCCGGTGCCCATCGGCGGGTCCTGCAGGGCCGTGGTGCCCGGTCCGAGGATAGCCTCGGCCTTGGCCTTGGCATCGGGATTGTGCGCACCGGTCACCACCACGATCCGCTCGCACCCCAGCGACTGGGCCAGAGCGATCGACCACTCCAGCATCGACCGGCCACCCACGGCATGCAGCACCTTGGACATGGACGACTTCATGCGGGTGCCATGGCCGGCGGCCAGGATGATGGCGGCGCGGGGGCGGCGTGTACTGGAAGCTGCGTCTGCCACGGAGGGGCTCCTTGCGGTACGGTGCGGCGGCTTCTAGCCCCAGGGGCAAGGGCCGCGCCAGTGGGCCAGCTGCCCGGATTCGCTGCCGGATGCGACTGTTGGCCCCGGGCAGGCCCAAGGAGGGCCCGAGGCGAGCTCTGGGGAGGGCATGAGACCATGCGGCTGGACGGGGCCACCATCATCTTCGATCTCGATGGCACACTGGCCGACACGGCGCCGGACATCCGCGATCACGCCAATGCGGTGCTGGCGACTATTGGCCTGCCGCCGCTGGATCTCGACGCGGTGCGCGGCATGATCGGACTGGGGGCGCGGGCCCTTCTGATCGGCACCACCCGCCACTACGGGCGCGAGCTGACCGATACCGAACTCGATCTGCTGGCCGAGCTGTTCCGCCAGCGGGCGGAGGCCGTGCCGGTGCGCCTGACCACGGTCTATCCCGGCGTGACGGCCGCGCTGGACAGTCTGAAGCGGGCGGGGGCGCGGCTGGCGGTCTGTACCAACAAGCATGCGCCGGTGGCGCGGGCGGTGCTGTCCCAGCTGGACCTGCTGCCCTGGTTCGATGGCGTGGCCGGTGGTGGCGAGGGCCCTGCCAACAAGCCCGACCCGCGCCACCTCGCACTGGCCGTCAGCCGGGCCGGGGGCACGCTGGACCGCGCGGTGATGGTGGGTGATGCCCGGCCGGACGTGATGGCTGCGCGCGCCGCCGGCATGCCGGTAATCGTGTCGGCGACTGGCTATGGAACGGAAAAGGCGCCTGCCCTGGGGGCAGACGCCATTTTCACCCACTTCGGTGAGGTGCCCGGGTTGGTGCAGCGCCTGCTGGCCCGCTAGCGGGAGCTGGCTTGGCTGGCGCGCGACCCGGGTGAACCGCGCCTTACGCCGCTTCCGCGACGTTGCGACGGCGGGGCAGGCCGTTGACCATGTCCGAACGCACATCGGTGCGGCCCGAACGCATCGCCGGAACGAAGCCTTCCTCGATCAGGTCAACGCTCACGTCATAGCCGCGGTCGCGCCAGTATTCCTGGATCTTGGCCTTGAGACGGCGGGCGCCATCGGCAGTGCAGAAATCGCCTTCCATAGTGTTCCTCGTTTGCCGTTTCCGGCAGTGCTGTCAGCCAGCCTCGCAAGCGGAGGTCTCGCTGGGGTGGTTGGGTGGTCGGCGCTGGGCGTTGCGTGTGGGAGTCACGCTGCACCTTGGCCGGCGGCGGGCGCTATATCGTCAGGGCCCTGAACTCTTCAAGCGAAAAATCGACCCGCCCAGTGCGCGCGGCGCCGGTCGATTTTTTCGAGGGAACTGCCCTTGACAAACATCATGGCCCACCAATCCGGGATCAGCGGTGCCGGCGGGGATGAATTTTCTGCGACAGTCCTGAAATCGGAATTTTTCTGCCGGATTGTCATGACAGTTTATCCGATCACGAATTGCTGAGGACAATGACGGGTCGTGCGCATAGCAGCTATGCGTTTGTGCCTGCTCTGTGACCCGTATCCGCCAACCGGAAACAGAGGCGATCTGCGGTGCGGGAAATCCGCTCGGGACGGTCTGCTTCGGCTCCGGAATCGGCCCGGTTCACCGCCCCTCGCGCAGCCAGGCCACCAGCGAAAGGCCCAGCAGGAGCAGCCCCAGCGCCCAGGATGGCACAAGTGGCTCCTGGCGCAGGGACGTGATCACCGAGGCGCGCACGTTCCGCAGGCCGGGATCGCCCGGATCGCCCCGACCGCTGCGTCCGACAAAGACCGTGCCGACCCCCGGGCCACGCTGCCAGGCAGCCTCCAGCGCCGACGGATCGGCCGACAGCAGCGTGGCCTCGGCTGCAGTGCCGATTCCGGCAACGGTGAAGGCGCTGACCGTGCCGGATATCACTTCATGCAGACCCGGCGCTGACACCTCGACCGCAGCCCGATACTGGCCGGGGCTATCCCCGGTGGCCAGCTGGACAGCGGAGCTGGCCCCTGTCGGTCCGCGCACCAGGGCCGGGCCGGGCGGCTCGCTGGCCCGGCGGTCGATCTCGAGGCCCTGCGCCGTTGGCCGCAGCGTCAGCCGGTCGGCGTCGAGATCGGGCTCCTTCATCAGCCAGTGAGCTGTGCGGCGGAACAGCTCGTCGAACGGGCCGCCGCCTTCATGGCCGCGCTGCCACAGCCAGGCGGTGTCCGACATCACCGCAGCTGCGCGGCCCTGTCCGATCTGGCCCAGAACCAGAAGCGGCGCGCCATTCGGCCCCGCCATCAGCACCGAGCCCCGCGCCTGCGACGGCTGGACCCGCAGCCAGCGCCCCCAGCTCCCGGCCTCGCCCGCAAAGGGTGCCGTGACCGGATGGGTGAGGCCAGCTTCGGTCAGGGCGGGGCGGAACGGCTCGTCCGGTGCGCTGCCGGGCAGCGGCTGGACCGGCAGCACCCGCGCCATCGGCGTGGCCGACACCCCGTCGCCCTCACCCTCTCCCGGTCCTGCCAGCATCAGGAAGGCGCCGCCATCCTCGACCCAGCGGGCCACATTCTCCAGATAGGCCTCCTCCAGCACATCCAGCTGCCGGAACCGGTCGAAGATCACCAGGTCGAACTCCTGGATCTTCTCGATGAACAGTTCGCGGGTGGGAAACGCGATCAGCGACATTTCCTCGGGCGGCGTGAAGTCGATGTTGACGTCCGAGCGCAGGATGGTGAACTGCACCAGGTCCACCGACGGATCGGCCTTCAGCAGGTTCCGCCAGGCCCGCAGGCCGGCATAGGGTTCGCCGGTCACCAGCAGCACCCGCAGCCGGTCGCGCACACCGGTCACCGACAGCGCCAACGCATTGTTGGCGCCCGACACCTCGTCCGCCAGCACAGGCGTCTCGATGGCAAACGGGATGGTGCCGCGCCGGTCGACCGGCACATTCAGCGTGACGGGCTCGCCGACAGTCACGGTGGCTTCCTGGCGGGCGCCATTGCCGCCATGCACGATCAGGGTGGCCGGACCGGCGCCGGCCCGTGCGTCCTCGACTTTCACCGTGACGGCCACGGTGCCACCGACCTGGCCGGTGCGCGGGGCGGCCACCAGGGTCAGGCGCCGGTCCTGCTCGTCGCGGCTGCCCACCAGCACCTGGTGCAGCGGCATGGTGGCCGACAGCTCGTCGCCATCCACGATCCGGCCATCGGTGATCACGATCACGCCGGCCACCCGGTCGGGTGGCGTGCCCGCCAGCAGCTGGTCCAGCGTGCCGGCCAGCCGGGTGCCGTCGGCATCGCCGCGCATGGCACCGACCCGCACATCCAGATCGCCTTCAGCGGCAAGGCGCTGCTGGACAGCGGCCAGCGCCGCTTCTGCCCCGGCACTGCGCTCCGCGAGCCGCATGCTCTCCGAGCGGTCCACGACCACGGCCACCACGGACCGCACCGGTGCCCGGGTCTCGCGCACCACCACGGGACCGGCCAGCGCGGCCAGCACCGCTGCCAGGGCCAGCCCCCGGCTGACCGGTGCCCGCCCCCGTGCGGCCAGATACAGCGCAATGACCAGCACCACGGCCACGGCGATCCCCGCCAGCCAGGGCCAGGGCACCAGCGGTGCGGCGGCAAGTCCCAGCTGCGCGTTCATTCCGGTGCCACCGATGGCCGGCCGAGGCGCTCGATCAGCGCCGGCATGTGAACCTGGTCGGCCTTGTAGTTCCCGGTGAGGGCATACATCACGATATTCACCCCGGCCCGCAGCGCGCCTTCGCGCCCCGGCTCGCCGCCCTCCACGGCCGCCACAGCCCGGCCGTCGGGCCGCGAGGCCCAGGCTGCCGCCCAGTCACCATCCCCGATCAGGATCGGGCTGACGCCGTCATTGGCGGATGCCTGTGCGCTGGCCGCGCTTTCCGTGAACAGCCTCGTGCTGCCATAGCGCCCCGGAAAGCCCCTCAGCAGATAGAAGGTGCGGGTCAGCACGTGATTGGCGGGCACCTGCTCCAGCGGCGGTATCTCCAGGCCGCGCAGGGCGGTGCGCACCCGCGCCTGGGCGGTGGCAGCGGTGCCGCCTGCACCGCGCGAATCCACGAACAGCAGGCCGCCCGACCGCATGTAGCGGTTGAGGGCCCGGGCCGCGTCCGGGCCAAGCGGTTGCGGATTGTCGGGCAGCAGCCAGTAGATGACCGGGTAGAGCGCCAGAGGGGCCGTTGCCGGGTCCAGCTCGGCCACGGCGCCGGGCTCGACTGTGGTGCGCTCGGTCAGGACGCGGCCAAGGCCCTCGAGACCTGCCCTGGCGCGGGCATCCATGGCGCTGTCGCCGGTGCGGATATAGGCCAGCTGCAGGTCATCGGGCTCGCGCGACTGGGCGGTGGACGGGGGCGGTCCGAACGGGTCCTGGAAGGGCTGGGCTCCGCCGGCCTGGGGCAGGAGACTGGCTGCCAGCCACAGGGCGAGGCCCGCCACCACGGCTGCCGTGCCCGGCGCTGCCCGCCGCAGGCCGGGCAGCCGCCCTGCGACCCCGCGCAGATGTCCGGCCAGCGCCAGCGCCAGGATCATCTCGAGCAGCAGCAGCCCCGCCGCTGCTGCCACCAGCCAACCACCCAGCGGGCGCGGCGCATCGGGCGCGGCGCTGACCGTCGTCACCCCGGCCGGCAGCGGCGGCAGCGGTGGCAGGCGCACGCCAGGGCGGGCTGTCTGCAGCACAAGGCGCGATCCGCCAGCCTCATAGATCCCGGGGGGCCGTCCGGGTCCGGGCACGGCGGTGCTGACTTCGGCGGGGGCGATGGAGCGCTCGCGTCCGTCAGGTGCAGCGGTGCGGCCATTGCCATCCAGCACCAGCACCGCCTTCAGCGGCAATACCGGCGCCAGCACCGACGTTGGCAGCGCCCGCGAGCCTGCCCGCGCCAGCACCCGGCGCAGCATCGCCACCTGCAGGCCGCTGAACGCCACATCGGACCACGCAGGTCCTGCCGTGGTGTGGAACAGCACCAGCGTGCCGCGTCCCATCCCTCCGGCACTGACCAGTGGGCTGCCATCGCTCAGCCGCGCCCAGGTCTCGGGCGCGGGCGCAGCTGGATCGGCAGCCGCCACGATCTGGCGGATGCGGGCATCTGCCGGTGCGGTCAGGCCTGCAAAGGGCGAGGTGCGGGCAAAGGGCGCCATGGCGTCGGCGGCAGACCAGGTCAGGGCACCATCCAGCCGCCGGGGCGTGGGCGATACCGCGAGCGGCAGAAGCTGGGCCTCGCCCGCCGCTGCCGCCAGACGCGGCCCGGCGAACCGCACCAGCAGGCCGCCCCGGTTCACGAACCGCTCCAGCGCGGCGGCGTCCGCCTCATCGAGCTGGCCGGTATCGGGCAGCAGGATGGCGTCCAATCCGGCCTGCGCCAGTTCCTGCGCCGGTCCGCGCACCATCGAGCCATGGGGCGACAGCGCGGCTTCCAGATAATGGGCATCGGCCAGCAACGGCTGCAGCTCCCGCCGCTCGGCCACGATCCCGACCCGGGGCCGTCGCCCGAAACTATCCTGCAGCCAGGTGGAACCGGCGGACGCCTGGCCGCGCACCCGGATCATGGCCACGCGTCCGGCCTCGGTATCGGGAACGGCCAGGGCCGCCGCGCCGGAGGGCGAGCTGGCCGGGCCGCTGGCCAGCACCCGGCCGTCACTGTCCACCGCCTCCACGGTCACGGTGCCGGCTGCACCGGGACCCCGGGTGAGAGCCAGCTGGAAGCCCTGCGAGGTCGGGGTGGCGTTGGTGATGGCGATCGGTCCGGCCTCGGGCAGGCGGACGGTCACCGGTCCGCGCGCCGCCAGCACCCGGGCCGCTTCGGCCAGGCCGGCATGGCCCACCCCGTCGCTCCACCACACGGTCCGCACACCTTGCGGCACAGCGCTGAGCCGGGGCAGGGCCGCCGCTGCATCCGGCAGCCAGGGGCGGGGCGTCAGGGCCAGGATCGCAGCGGCTGCCCGCTGCGGCGGCAGTTCCTCGGGCAGGCCGGCCCGGGCGGCCTCGTCGTCGGGTGCGGTGAGGATCAGGCGGACCGGCCCTTCGGCGCTGCGCGCCAGCGCCGCCGCCTCCTCGCGTACCGCTGCCCAGTTCCCTGCCAGGGTCCAGCCATTGTCGATCACGATCACCAGCGGCCGGCTGTCGCGTCCCTCGCGCGGAACCAGGCTCGGCCCCGCCAGGCCGCAGATCAGGATGGCCAGTACCAGCATGCGCAGCACGGTCAGCCACGGCGGTGCGCTGCGCGGGGTCTCCTCGGTGGGCGCCAGCCGTTCCATCAGGACCGCAGGCGGAAACAGCTGCCGCTGCGGCGCAGGCGGAACCGCCCGCGCCACCAGCCACACCAGCGGCACCAGCAGCAGCAGCCACAGCGCCAGCGGTGTCTGCAAGGCAAGGCCGGGCAGTGCCTGCATCATCGCCTCGGCCCCCCGCCATCCGACAGCAGCAGGCCCACCCGCTGCGCCACCGGCAAAAGCGGCTGGTCGGTCCGATAGCGCACCACATCGGCCCCCGCTTCCTGCAGCGCCGCCTCCACCGCCGCCATCTGTCCGGCGTGCAGCGCTCTGTAGGCATCCGCTGCGGCCTCGGCCCGGCCCAGCAGCCGCCCGCGGGTGTCGGCTCCGGGGGACAGGAACTGCACCCGGCCCCGATAGGGAAACGTCTCTTCCGCCGGGTCTGCCACCAGCAGAACCACCAGCCTGCACCGCGCTGCCGAAGCGGCGCGGGCACGCGCGCGCCAGACCTCGGCATCTTCCAGCCCGTCACTGGCCATCAGGGCACTGCCAGGTCCGGGCGGCAACGGCTCGGACAGGCTCTGGGCGGCGAGGGTGGCGGCCAGCGCCATGTCGCTGACAGCGGGGCGGCTGGCGCCGCAGACCAGCACGGCCTCGCCCTGGCGCCGGGCGGCGAGGCCGAGTGCCAGAACCAGGGTCGCGGCCCGCCGGGCCTTGCCGGGCAGGGCCGGCTGTGAGCTCCAGTCCATGGTGGCGCGGGCGTCGGTCCACAGGTGCAGGCGGGCCGGCACCTCCCGCTCGCGCTCGCGCACGAACAGCCGGTCTGTGCGGCCGCTGCGCCGCCAGTCGATCATCCGCAGGCTCTCGCCGGGCAGCGGCTCGCGATATTCGAGGAACGCTTCGCCCGGCCCTGCGCGCCGCTGGCCATGCAGCCCGGGCAGAACCGCCTGGGCCACCTGGCGCGCATCCAGCATCAGGCCACCGAGGTCGCGGGCCAGCGCATTGGCATCGGCCGCCAGCTGCCGGTCGGTTGTTGGGCTGGATGAAGCCCTGCCAGGGGCGGGGTCGGTGCGGTCAGCGCCCAGTGAGAACATCGGCGGTCATCCGGGCTATCAGGCCGGCCAGATCCACCCCGTCCGCCCGCGCCCGCCAGGTCAGCGCCATCCGGTGCCCCAGGGCGGCCTGGGCTAGGTGGGCCACATCATCGAGTGACGGCGCCAACCGTCCGCGCAGCAGCGCCCGGGCCTTGGCGGCGCGGATCAGCGCCTGACCGGCGCGCGGGCCGGGACCCCAGGCCACCTGGCCCTTGATGTCCTCGCGCGCGGTCACTTCGGGGCGGGCGGCCCGCACCAGATCCAGCGTGGCTTCCAGCACCCGCTCGGGCACCGGCAGGCGCCGCACCAGACCCTGCAGACCCACCAGCTCGTCGAGGCTGACCGCCGCCCTGGGGGCCAGGGTCTCGATGCCCGTGGTGGCCAGCAGCACGCTGCGCTCGGTATCGCGGTCCGGGTAGGGCACATCGATCTGCAGCAGGAAGCGGTCGAGCTGGGCTTCGGGCAGGGGATAGGCGCCTTCCTGCTCGATCGGGTTCTGGGTTGCCAGCACATGGAACGGCGCGGGCAGGTCATAGCGGGTGCCGGCGATGGTGACGTGCTGCTCCTGCATTGCCTGCAGCAGCGCCGACTGTGTGCGGGGGCTGGCGCGGTTGATCTCGTCGGCCATCAGCAGGCGGGTGAAGATCGGGCCCTTGATGAAACGGAAGGCGCGGCTGCCATCGCTGGCGGTCTCCAGCACTTCGGAGCCCAGAATATCGCCGGGCATCAGGTCGGGTGTGAACTGCACCCGGCTCCAGTCGAGGCCGCAGGCCACGGCCAGCGCCTCCACCAGCCGGGTCTTGGCCAGGCCCGGCACGCCCACCAGCAGGCCGTGGCCACCCGCCAGCACCGTGGCCAGCACCAGGTCCACCACCTGCTCCTGTCCCAGAATCGCAGCCCCGATACCGGTGCGGATCCGCGCGACGGTGTCCAGCGCCGCTGCCGCTTCCTGTTCGACTTGTGCAAGTCCGGCATCGCCGGTGTCTTTCCCGCTCGCCAGCATCGTCCTACCTGTGGAGCCAGAGCGGCGGCACCTGCCGCCACCCCGCCCTGCGGGATAGACACCAGACCGGAGAGGATGGGAAGGGCATGTCTGAAACCGATGCACCTGCCGATGCTCTGGCGGCCATCCTGGCCGGTGTGCGCGCCGCCACCGGGCAGGGCGAACGCGCGATCCCGCCGGTGGAGCGCTGGAATCCGCCCGACTGCGGCGACATCGGCATGGAAATCCGCGCCGACGGCAGCTGGTGGCACCAGGGCACCCGCATCGGGCGCCAGCCGCTGGTGGATCTGTTCGCCACGGTCCTGCGCAAGGATGAGGACGGGCGCACCTGGCTGGTGACCCCGGGCGAGAAGGTGATTGTCCATGTCGCGGACGCGCATTTCCGCGCGATCCGGGTGGACCGGCACGGCAGCGGCCCCGCCCAGATCGTTTCGGTCCTCACCAATGTCGGGGACCTTGTGGCGCTGGGGCCGCACAATCCGCTGCGGGTGGCGGTCAACCCCGCCACGCGCGAGCCAAGGCCCTATGTGCTGGTGCGCGGGCGGCTGGAGGCGCTGATGACCCGCGCGGCCTTCTACGAGCTGGTGGACTGGAGCGAAGAGCGCGACGGTATGGTGGGGATCTGGTCGCAGGGCCGTTTCTTTGCCGTGGATGCGCCCGTGTGATGACCCGCGCGATCCATCCCGATGAGTTGCCAGACCTGCTGCAGCGGCGGCTGCTGCCGCTGGACCCGGCCTCGCCCGGCGTGCCTGCGCCTTACTCCGACTTCGATCTCCATGGCGGGCGACCGGCGCCGCCTGCGGGGTTGAAGGAGGCGGGGGTGCTGATGGCGCTGGTGCCGCGCGAGACCGGCCTGCACCTGATCCTCACCCGGCGCACCGACACCATGCCCACCCATGCCGGCCAGATCGCGCTGCCAGGCGGGCGCCGCCAGGACAACGACCCCAGCCTGGTCGACACCGCCATGCGCGAGGCACATGAGGAAGTGGGGCTCGACCCGGCCCTGGTGACGCCCATCGGCCTGGCCGATGCCTATGAGACCGTCAGCGGTTACCGGATCACCCCGGTGGTGGGCCTTGTGCGCTCCGAACCTGCGCTGACCGCCGATCCGCGCGAAGTGGCCGCCGTGTTCGACGCCCCGCTCGCCTTCTTCATGGACCCCGCCAACCATGTGCTGGAACAGCGCGAGTGGAACGGGCTGCAGCGGCGCTATTTCGCCATGCCCTGGAACGGGCACTATGTCTGGGGCGCCACGGCGGGCATGCTGCGGGCGCTGTGGATGCGCCTGCTGGGGTAGGTCTTCAGGCTTCGGGGGCCTGCAGCAGCGAGCGGCCGATCGCCAGGAAGCGGTCACGCCGCTGGGCCCGCAGCGCCTCGCGGGACAGGCCTTCCAGCTGGCCCAGGGCCCGGCCGATCGCCTGACCGACCGATTCCATCGCAGCTGTCTTGTTGCGGTGCGCCCCGCCCAGCGGTTCGGGGATGATCCCGTCGATCACGCCGAGCCCCTTCAGGTCCGGTGCGGTGATCTTCATCGCCACCGCCGCGTCGCGGGCACGGTCGGACGCGCGGTACAGGATCGAGGCGGCGCCCTCGGGCGAGATCACCGAATAAATCGAATGCTCGAGCATCAGCACCACATTGCCCGACGCAATCGCCACAGCCCCGCCAGAGCCGCCCTCACCCGCAATCACCGAGATCATCGGCACGCCCAGTGTCAGGCAGCGCTCGGTGGCGCGGGCGATGGCCTCGGCCTGGCCGCGTGCCTCGGCATCGAGGCCAGGATAGGCGCCGGCGGTATCCACGAAGCTGACCACCGGCAGGCCGAACCGGTCTGCGAGGTCCATCAGCCGGATCGCCTTGCGATAGCCTTCCGGGCGGGCCATGCCGAAATTGTGCTTGAGCCGCTCCTGGGTGGTGCGGCCCTTCTCGTGACCCAGCACCACCACCCGCCGTCCGCCGATCCGGCCGATGCCGCCCAGGATGGCCGCATCCTCGCCAAAGCAGCGGTCGCCCGACAGCTCGACATAATCGCTGACCAGCGTGCTGACGTAGTCGACAAAATGCGGGCGCTCGGGGTGGCGCGCCACCTGTGTGCGCTGCCACGGGTCGAGATTGCGATAGAGGTCGGCCAGCGCCTTGGCAGACTTCTCGCGCAGGCGGGCGATCTCGGCACCGACATTGGCTGCGCCACCCGCCTGGGCGGTCGCAGTCAGCTCGTCGATCTTCTTCTCAAGCTCGGCGATCGGCTTTTCGAAGTCGAGAAAGGTCGGACGGTCGGCCATGGTGGCTGGGTTAGGCTCCGCAGGCGGCGAGGGCAAGCGGGTGGATGCAGGCGCACATCCTGCCGGCACGGGATGGCAGGGCTGTGCGCGCGGCACTGCGACCGGCCTCACTCGTCATTGATCTG
>JAIXTH010000243.1 GCA_027484265.1 Alphaproteobacteria bacterium | reverse complement strand
GAGCCGCGCGGTCCAGCGGTTCCCCATCGAGGCCCGCTGACCACAGCGGGCCAGGCGATGCGGCGCAGCGCCTGCCCGACCGCCGCCGGGCTTTGGAGGGTCTGTCACCAGCCCTGCTGGCGCCAGAACCAAGACTACGGTGTTCCGCCTTCCGGCCCCGTCAAGGCAACCCCTTCGGGGCGGCTTCGCCAGCCTTGACCGGGCCGCAAGGCGGGTGGCCAGACCGCATGGGGCGCCGTTGCGAGCGGCAGCGATCCAACGCAGGGCAGCGCCAATCCCCCCTTTTCCTTGGCGAGCCCCGAGCGGAAAAAGCCTCACATCGGGCTCGTGCGCCCTTGGCGCACAGCTCTGTGGCCCCTGTCTGTAACCCTTTTCCCCGGTGTCGCCCGTCGCTGGAGGCGGTGGCGTGGGCGGGATGGCCGGTGTCAAGGATGGCGAAGCCACCGCCCCGCGGCGCATCGAAGATGCGTCCTTGAAACCGGCCAGCACGGCTGCGATCCCCGACGGAAGCGATGGGTGACATCGGGGAAAAGGGCGGGCGGAGGACCTATCCCCGTTGACCGCGATCTTCCGGACAGACCGGTCAGTGCCCGCTGTCCAGAGCTGTCCAGGCGGCGCTCATGCGTTGGGCGCCTTGCTTTGAGGCCCTGTAACGCTGGTGCATCCGGGCCGCCCACGTGCATCCGGGCTGGACGTACGGCCCTCGCCGCAGCAGGATTGCCGGCACACAGAGGTCTGGCAGAGACCCGGGGAGGAACAGGCATGGATATCGAGGTGCTGGCGACGGGACTGGGCTTTCCGGAGGGGCCGGTGGTGTTTCCCGATGGCTCGGTGGTGCTGGTGGAGATCAAGGCCGGAGCCCTGACCCGGATCTGGAACGGCCGTCGCGAAGTGATCGCTCAGCTGGGCGGCGGGCCCAATGGTGCGGCGCTGGGGCCGGACGGGGCGATCTATGTCTGCAACAACGGTGGCTTCGAATGGCATGACAACATGGGCCTGACGGTGCCGGGCCATGCCCCCGCCGACTGGTCGGGCGGGCGGATCGAGCGGGTGGACCTCGCCACCGGCAAGGTGGAGCGGCTGTTCGACAGCGTGGACGGCTTCCCGCTCAAGGGCCCGAACGACCTGGTGTTCGCCGCCGATGGCAGCTTCTATTTCACCGATCACGGCAAGTCCTATCCGCGCCACCGCGACTATGGCGGCTTCTTTCATGTGACCGCAGACCTCAGCACCGCCACCACCGTGGTGCATGGCCAGACCTCGCCCAATGGCATCGGCCTGTCGCCGGACGGGACGGTGGTCTATATGGCCGACACCATGACCGGGCGGCTGTGGGCCTATGACCTCGAGACGCCCACCACGGTGCGCCCTGCCTCGCCGCTCAATCCGGGGCGGGTGGTGGCGAGCCTGCCGGGCTGGCAGCTGCTGGATTCCCTCGCGGTGGAGGCAGGCGGGAAAGTCTGCGTGGCCACGCTGGTCAATGGCGGGATCACCGTCTTCGATCCGGATGGCAGCACCGAACACATGGCCTTTCCCGATCCGCTGGTCACCAACATCGCCTTTGGCGGCGATGACCTGCGCGATGCGGTGATCACGCTGTCGGGCACCGGCCAGCTGGTGAAGGTGCGCTGGCCGAGGCCCGGGCTGAAGCTGCACTTCCAGGCCTGAGTGCGCGCCTGCCAGCTGCACCCCAACCGCATGGGCCGCTTGTGGCCGCGCCCGCAAACCTGTATCGGGCGCGGCCTGTGCCGTGGTAGCTCAGTCGGTTAGAGCGCCAGATTGTGGCTCTGGAGGCCAGTGGTTCGATTCCACTCCACGGTACCATTTCCTCCCCCATCCAGCTTGTCCGGCGTGCGTGATTCAGGCGCGCGAACTGTGCGCGCCGCCTTGCTGCAACGTAGGGCTCCATGTGACACTCCTGGGCGGTAAGGGGAGGCAAATCATGCACTGGCGCGCTCTGACATCCGTTATCATCCTGGCGCTCGGCCTGCCGGGAGCAGGCTTTGCGCAGGAAGCCGCGAACGCCCGGCCCGTGCCGGTCATCGAGGTCGGGGCCACCGCCTCTGTTGCGCGTGACAACAATGCCTTCCAGCTGAGGGCGAGTGTGGAAGGGCGCGGCGACACTGCGGCGGATGCCCTGCGCGAGGCGGCCGCCAAGCATACCACCATCCGTGAGGCACTGGACAATTTCCAGCCCCGCCCCGACATGGAGTTCGGGTCTTCCAGGCCGATCATCGAGTCAGTGGGGCCCGGCTGCGATATCGACACCAGCTTCTCGGACCGCGATCAGCCCTGTCGGCCGCGCAGCTATGTCGCGACCATCGAAATCGTTCTTTCGGTCGAAGGCACGGCGTCCGCGGGCCCGCTCTACACGTTTCTGACGGAACGTGGGGCGCGGGTGGACCCACCTTCCTTCTACTTCACGCAAGCTCAGGCCGTTACCTTGGAGCTGCGTACCGCGGCCCTGCGGATCGCTGAACGCTCGGCGATGGAGGGGGCCGCGAGCCTTCGGTGTACCGGCATCCGCCCTCTGGCGGTTCGGTTCGGCCGTGAGATCGCGTCAGACCTTGAAACCGAGGCCATTGTCGTGACAGGCAGCCGCCGCACGCCGCGCGAACCGCTGCCCCTCGACCGGGCTTCCTTCGAGCTGCTGCTACAACCTGGCACAAGCAGCTTCTCGGAGACTGCCAATATCCGCTACGAGCTCATTTGCCCGGTGATACAGATCACGCCCGCAAATCCCACCGCTGGCTGATGGCCGGACCTAACTGGAGAACTCCATGCGCCTCTTCCTGACGATCGTTTCGGCCATCATCATTCTCGCCTCGCTGGCACTGATGGGCTATGCGGTCACCGACTACATCACCGCGCCCGCACCCGAGCCGCAGTTCCCGGGCATGCCGGCTCCGGAAAAGACCCCGCTGCAGCTGCTGCAGCCGGCCCTCATCATGCTGCTGGGCTTCCTGCTGGGCGGCGTTGGCCTGGTGGTGGCGCAGATCGGCGACAATGTCGCCCGTGTGGTCAAGCTGGTTGAAGGCAATGCCGCGCCTGCCGCCGCTGCCGCGCCCGCCGCAGCCGAGACCCCGCAGGCCTGATCCATCCGTCTGCCACAACAGACAAAGG
>JAIXTH010000024.1 GCA_027484265.1 Alphaproteobacteria bacterium | reverse complement strand
CTCGAAACGTCGAAGAATACGGCGGGAGAAAAAAATGACCGGGTATGCAAGACAAGCAGCCGTCAGAGCTGCACCCCCACTATCCGACTCCCCGGAGGCGCCGGCAGCGGCCGACTACCGCACCGCCCTGTCCCTGGTGGAGCGATTGCACCGCCAGCTGCTGGATGTGATCAAGGACGACCTCGAACGGGCCGGTCACGACGACCTCACGCCGGTCCAGGCGCTCCTGCTCTACAACATCGGTGATGCGGAATGGTCGGCGGGCGAGCTGAAGTCGCGTGGCTGCTATCTCGGCTCCAATGTGTCGTACAATCTCAAGAAGCTGCAGGAACTGGCCTATATCGAGACCGCCAAGTCGGCCAATGACCGGCGCCAGATCCGCATCCGGCTGACCGCCGCAGGCCGCGCCCTGCGTGACCAGATGAGCGGCACCTTCAGCCGCCATGCCCGCACCGTCACGCCCGTGGGCGGGATCGAAGTGGCGGACCTGGCGGCGGCCAACAAGACCCTGACCCGGCTGGAGCGCTTCTGGGCCGACCAGGTCCGCTTCCGCCTCTGACACGGCGGCCCTGCCGCGCAACGCAAGCACAGGCGCGATCGCATGATCGCGCCTGTCTGCGCTGGCGGGGCGCTTGCGGCGTGACTGCGGAGCCCATCACGTTCGGGTGGGGCCACTGGCCAAGGCGGCCAGACATGCTAGCGTGGGAGTCCTGCCGCGCCCCTGGAGCTCTCCCGTCCCGATGCCGCCATCGCCCCCACCCAGACCCGCCGGGCCGCCCTTCGGGGAGCCGATCCTGGCGGGGCGCGAGATCATCTTCGAGTTTGCGGGCTTCGGTGACTATGCGCAGGTTCGCGCCATCGATGTGGCGACGGGCCTGGAGGTCGCCGCCACCACCCCGGCCATCGCCGCCCGCTTCGACCAGGAACGCCTCGCCGCCCGCAAGCTGGCCCGTGCCCTCGAGGCCCGCCTCGGCCCCGCTGCGGGCTCGCCCCGGCGCGGCTGGACGGCCTGACGCGCCGGGCGGCAGGCCAGGCGATCAGGCCTGGTGCATCAGCTCGGCGACTTCCACGATCTCGTAGGTCAGCTCCTCGCCATCATCCACCGTGGTCACGAACTCGCCGATGCGGACCGGATGGTCATGAAGGTTCCAGCTGACGTCGGCCTCGTCATTGGCGCTGAAGCGCAGTTCGCCGTCCTGGACCACGAACGGATAGATCTCGGGCATCTTCAGACTGCCATAGAAGCCGAAGGCGATGCCGCTGTGATGGTCCAGCCGGTCCTGTGCATCCAGCACCAGCTGCGCCGTGATGCGCTGGTCGGGCGGCGATGGGGTCCGGTCTGGCGGGATATGGTCGAGAACGACACGAACAAGCCTCATGGTGGACCTCCGATCCTGAGAGCTTCCACCCTACGCCCTGGCGCCACGACAAGCGATGCGACCCGATGGCACGGCTGTCAGGCCGCGGCTATTTCAGATATCGCGCGCGGATATCCACGCTGGAGCGCACTCCCACATCGGCGCGGTGGGCGGCCGCGAAGGCCTGGAACCGCGCCCGGCCCTGGTCCTTGAGGCCGGTCAGGAACGCCGTGGAGGTATCGAACTTGGAGGCCACCGGCAGGCCTGCCAGCGCGGTGTCCGCCTCCACCGCATGCACATGGATCGAGCGGTAGCGGCCCGCCAGCCGCGACGCGATCACTTCGTCGGCCAGCAACGACTGAACGAACGCAATCGAGCGCAGCTCGGCCAGCAGCGAGGCGTTGAAGCTGATCTCGTTGAGCCGGTCGAGGATGGCGCCGCTGTCGCGCGGCACCTCGGCCTGTTCGAGCGGATTGATCCAGCAGATCAGCAGATCGTCGGGCAGATCATCCTCGTAGAACAGCGGAAACAGCGCCGGATTGCCGACATAGCCGCCGTCCCAATAGGCCTCGCCCCCGATCTCCACCGCCTGGAACAGATAGGGCAGGCAGGCGCTGGCCAGCACCATGTCGGCGGTCAGCTCGCCCTCCCGGAAAACCCGCACGGTCCCGCTGCCGACCCTGGTGGCCGAGATGAACAGCTTGAGGGGCGGATCGGCCGCCAGGGCCGCGAAATCCACCTGGTCGGTCAGATGATCGCGCAGCGGATTGAAGTTCCACGGATTGAAGTCATAGGGGCTGGCGACAGACGTCAGCATGTCGAACCATTTGAACGCCGCGCTCTGGAACACGCCCAAAGGATCGAAGGCCTTGCGCAGGGCGGTCATCGACACCGGGCTGAACGGCGTCTTCACCTCCGACAGGCCGGTCCAGAAGGCATCCAGTGCCGCGCGCGCTCCGGCCCGTCCGCCGGTGCGCAGGCCCTCGGCGCAGATCACCGCATTCATGGCACCGGCACTGGTGGCGGTGATGCCGGCGATCTCGAAACCCTCGTCCTCCAGCAGGGCATCCAGCAGTCCCCACGCAAACGCCCCGTGGGAACCCCCGCCCTGGAGAGCGAGGTTGAGGCGGCGGGGGGCATCACTCATGACTTCGGGGCCTTCTTGAGCGGCGGCTGCGGCCGGCTGAACACCCACGCGGCGGGTGTGGAGGCTGCGGCATCGAAGCGATAGCCGGCACGGTCGAAAGCCTTGAGCGCCTCGGGCTCCTGAATGCGGTGGTCGATGGCATAGCGGGCCATCAGGCCGCGGGCGTATTTGGCGTGGAACGAAATCACCCGGCTGGCGCCGTCCTGCTCCTCGCGGAACTGGATGTCCACCACCGGCGCATCGAGGGCTGCGCGGTCCAGCGCCCCGGCATATTCGCCCGACGCAAGGTTCACCACCACCCGGCTGGCATGGCCCTCCAGGTCCGCCGCCACCAGCCCGGCAATCCGGCTGCCCCAGAAGTCATAGAGGCTGGTGCCGCGCGGGTTCTTCAGCCGCGTGCCCATCTCGAGCCTGTAGGGCATGATCGCATCCAGTGGCCGCAGCAGGCCATAGAGCCCCGACAGGATCCGCACGTGCGACTGGGCGAAAGCCATGCCTTCGGCATCCAGCGTCCGCGCGTCCAGCCCGCGATAGACATCGCCATTGAAAGCTAGCGCCGCCTCGCGCGTCCCCTCCCCCTGCGCGACCGGGTCCAGCACCGCAAACCGCGCCCGGTTCAGCTCGGCGAGGCGCGGCGACAGGTCCATCAGCCGCGCCAGATCCCCCGCCGACAGGGTGCGGGCCACATCCAGCAGCTCGGCCGTGTCGGTCTGCAACCGTGGCAGGGTGGGCGCCGGCAGGTCCGGCACCGGGTCGAAGTTCAGATTCTTGGCAGGCGACAGCAGGATCAGCATGGGGCAACAGATAGGCTGACGCGCGCCGCGCGGCTACCACAGGCCCGCATCACGCTGCCGTCATTTCAGGAACGGCAGCATCCGGCCGAGCACCCCGTCGCGGTCGACGAACTGGTGCTTGAGCGCGGCGCCGACATGCAGCGCCCACAGCACGATCGTGCCCCAGACCAGCAGGGAGTGGGCATTGCCCGCCGCGTCATGGATCGCCTTGGAATTCTCGAGGCCGCGCAGCGGCAGCTCGGGCACCTGCACCAGCCCCCACCACATGGTCTTCACCACATAGGACGAGGAGGAAATCAGCACGAGACCACTGAGCGGGATCGCGATCAGCAGCACATAGAAGCCCACATGCACGGCGCTGGCCGCGGTCTTCTGCCAGTCCGGCATGCCAGCCGGTGGCGGTGGCGGCTTGTGCCCCAGCCGCCAGGCGAGGCGCGCGAACGTCAACAGCAGGATGGTCAGGCCCATGCTCTTGTGGATCTGGAAGGCCTGGAACTTGGCGGCGCCCTTCAGCACATCCTCGGCCACCCAGCCGCCGATGATCTGCAGCACCAGCAGGACCGCGATGGTCCAGTGCAGCACGATCGCGACCGACGTGTAGCGCGTCTGCGACCGCTCGGTTCCGGGAAAATCCACCACATTTGCCATGATCACCACCTTGGACCTATGGCCGGGGCTGCGCAAGCGCCTGCCCCGGCCCTGTCGGGCAAGCCTTGCCTCAGCGCCGCTGCAGGAACTCGGCTTCCACGATCACTTCGACTTCATCGCCGACATTGGGGATCCAGTTGCGGATGCCCCACTGGCTGCGCTGCAGGGTGCCGCGCGCCGAGAAGCCGATGGACTGGCGCCCGGCGGCGAACGGGTTGGGCTGGCCGCCATTGAACTGCACCGACAGGCTCACCGGATGGGTGGCGCCCGCCATGGTCAGATTGCCGGTCATCACGCCGGTGGTGGCCGAAGTGGCGGTCAGGCCGGTGGACACAAACCGGATGGTGCCGCCGGTGCTGGCCTTGAAGATGTCGTTGGCGAGCTTGGAATTGAACTCCGGCAGGCCGGTGCTGATCGAGGCCGGGTCGACGGTGATGTCGGCGCTCGAAGCGGTCGGATTGGCCGGGTTGAAGTCGATGGTGCCGGTGATCCCGTCAAACCGGGCCGTGTATTGCGACAGACCCCAGTGGCTCAGGCGGAAATGCAGGCTGGTATGGGTCGGCTCGACCTCATAGGTGCCGGCCGGCTGGCGTGCGAGCAGGGCGGCCAGTTCTGGGTTGGCGGCGGGTGCGCCGACCGCCGCGGGCGCGGCAGTGGCGGGCGCGGTGATGGTGGTGTCACCCACCGAAACACAGCCCGCGGCAAAGGCAGCGGCAGCGAGGGCGATGATGGCGGGGCGGAACATGGGCATGGGTTTCTCCTGAACCTGTCGTGTGCCGATGTGGACCGAACAGGCAGGGCGGGCAAGGGCGAACAGGTCTGTGGCCGCGCACGATCTTCAGTTTTGGCTTCAGTTTTGGCCGACCAGCGGCAACCGGGCTCAGCCGCCAGACCAGGGATCGGGCTCTGCCGGACGGGCCGTGGCGCTGATCAGCACCCGCTCGCGCTCGGCCCACACCTTCTCCACCACCAGCCGCATCACCTGGGCATCGTCGAAGAACACGGCGCCCTTGATGCCGTCCAGCACCGCCTTGGCCACATTGTCGAGGTCGATGGCCGGGAAGTCGCGGTTGAGCTCGATCCGGATCTCGACGTCGAACTCGCCCCAGCGGGGCCGCACCTTCAGCTCGGTGCGCAGCAGCCGGTCGAGCTTCTGCTTGTAGACCCGGGCCTGGCTGGTGACTTCCGTGATCAGGAAGGCATGGCCGCCGGGAATGGCCCTGCCCTTCACCGCGCCCTGCCCGATCCAGGGGCCGCCAGCCGCCTCCTCGTTCATGCCCCCGGCGGGTCCGTCGGACCCGGGTCGGGCGCCGGCTTCGCAGCCATCAGGAAATCCCGCACCCGCATCAGACGCTGCGCGGCGGTCCAGCCGGCGCCCAGCACGATCACCCACAGGCCGATCGCCATCAGGTCCAGCCGCCCGCCCCACAGGCCCTCCACCAGCCCTGCGGCACAGCAGCCGATGATCACTGCCATCCGGTGCGGCTTGGCCATCGGCCCGGAGAAATCCATCGCCGCACCCAGCCGGGCTCCGATCTCGCGCACATAGGCGGTCAGCACTGCTGTCACCGCCGCCAGCCACCCCAGCCAGTCGGGTCCTGCGTCAGCGGCAGCCACCCCGGCCCCGGCGCCCACCAGGATCGCCACATCCGCCAGCCGGTCCGGCACCTCGTTCCACAGCGCACCATCGGGTGCGGCACGGCGGTGCTCGGTGGCCACCATGCCGTCCAGCATGTTCGCCAGCAGCCGCGCCCCGACAAACGCCCCCGCCAGGACCAGCAGCAGCGCGCGCGCCCACCAGCCTTCCGCGCCTCCGGCTGCCGACAGGCACAGGCCCGCCAGCAGGCCAAAGCCCACCGAAGCCGCCGAGATGGCATTGGGCGACACCCCGCGAACAGCCAGAAACGCTGCCGCTTCCACCGCCCAGCCGGCGCTGCGGGCGCCGATCGGGCGGCGGGTGCCGGTTGTGCCGGTGGCCTTGGTCCCGTCAGGCTGCTGGGTCATCCTCCGCCTCCGATCCGCCACAGGGCGGCAGGGTCTTCGGTGCAGCTGGCCTCCAGGCCGCCCTGCGCCACCGCGATGCGACGGGCATCCGGGTCGGTCCAGGCGAAGGCCGCCGCCAGATCGCCGGGCTGGGGCAACAAATACAGGGTCAGCGACGGCCGGTTCGCGCCCACCGGCCAGTCCACCAGGCGCAACCGCACCCGCAGGCCGCCCAGTGCCTCGCCTGCCGAGACCGTGCCACCCTGGTCATGGAGGGCAAGTCCTGTCACCGTCGTGGTGCCGCGCCGCGCCCAGCAGCCAAAGGCCCGGGCCTTGCGGAACCGGGTCGGGCTGCCATCGGGCACGCCGAACACTCGGTTGCCGCGCCCGTCCACACCGATGTCGCGCACATCCCAGATGCCCCCCGACAGATCATGCCGCTCCGACACCGTCACGGCGCGGTCGTCGCCCTGCGCCCCCAGGCGGCAGGCATTGGGACGGGTCTCGGCTGCAAAGCCACCGGCACGCCGCTTCCAGATCAGCTCACAGCCGATGATGGGCCGGACATGGTCGGGGGCGAGGGTTGCCAGCCGGGTCGGGTCTGCCCAGGCTCCGGCCCAGAGTTCCGGTTCGATGGGGGAATGGGGCGTCAGGCGCACGCCATCAGCCGCCTCGTCAACCGACAGCACCCACACCTGCTGGCGCACCAGAGCGCCGCCCTCGCCGCCCTGGCGGTGTTCGGCATAGAAGGCCGGGCCACCGAACGCAGCATCTGGCAGGGCCCGCACCGCAACATGCACCCGCACATGGCGCCGGTCCTCCGGCACACCGATCTCGGGTTCGAAGAACACCTGCACCTCATTGTCCCACCGCCCCTCCAGCGCGACGGCAAGATCAGCCATGTCCTTGGCCAGCATCTCGGCCCGCAGCCGGGCGGCGGCCGGCTGGCCCAGGGGAACGGGAACCGGCTGGGCTGGCGCCAGAGCTGTGTCCGGCCCGGTAGCCGGCGCCGGGACGGGCGCAGGGGGCGCCGGGGGCAGGCTGGTCACAGCAGGTGCGGCTGGAGCCGGTGCGGCCGCGTTCTCCGGTGCCGCGGGGTCGCCCGCAGCGGCGCGTGCCGCGAGCGCGGCACCACCTGCCACACAGGCAGTGACGGCAAGCATCGAGGCAAGGGCGGTGGATCGCTGCATCCCGCCCCTCATGCCCTGCTTCGCCACCAAAGCGAAGACCCGGTCTGCCAGCACCGCGCTCGCGGAGACTGCCACCCGTCCAGCTGCAACAACACCCTTGCATCCCCGCCGCCCTTGCGCCATACGCGCGCCTCCAACGGCACCGGGCCCAGCCCGCTCGCCGCTGGTCCTGTGGGTGATTAGCTCAGTCGGTAGAGCAGCTGACTCTTAATCAGCGGGTCGTAGGTTCGAACCCTACATCACCCACCAATCTTTTCAAAGATTTGGTCGGAAGCCGAGGCGCGGTGGACAGCGCCGTCCAGCGCGGTTGGAGGAATTGGCCTTCTGAGAATGGCCGGATCTTGCGCCCGGGAAGCGCGCTGCGCGCTCCACATCTCCTTCTCAGGCCAGCTTTACTGGCGGCCCGCGACAGCCGTCCCAATCCATGCAAGGCCTTCGTCTATCCCCAAACAGACCCGGACCGGAGAAGTCGGTCATGACCGGATTGGGGTGTCCAGCGCTTGCCACTTCCTCAATCGCCCCCCCCAGGCTCTGAATGACCGGATGCAGAGCGACACCGCATTGGCGGCTTGCAGGCGTTCCGGGTTGGCCCAGGCTGCAGCATAGCCCTGACGACGACAGCGCCGAAAGGCCAAATGGGTCAGTGCTGCAGAAGCTTCGTCACCGGCGCTTGCATGAAGACCGTATCCAGCACACCAGGCGAATAGGCTGCTGGCAGCTCCTCACGTGTGACCCGCCGGTACCCGGCACGTTCGTAGAAGCGTTGTGCTGCCTGTGTTGATGTCACGGTGGCGAGGATGATAGCTCTCAGACCAACCGCAGCCGCATGCGCGACAAACGTGCCGTGCAGCGCCTCGGCAACGCCAGCCCCACGCCCGCGCCACTGCCGGGCAACCATGAACTTGCGCATGGCACCGGTGCCGCCCGGCACCGCCTCCAAACCGATGCAGCCAACAATCGCGTCGCTGTCCGGATCGACCGCGACCCAGAACCCGGACCCAGGCGCACCGAAGAAGCGCCCGACATCCTTGAGGTCTGGCTGGTTGTCACGCGTGAGCGACAGACCGAACTCGTCGCGCTGGATACCGAGCACCAGGGCCTCGACGCCCCCCTGATCGGAAGGCTCGAAAGGCCGGACACGAAACGCTTGGCGCATGCAGGCAGGACCCAGTCGTTCAGGACCGCCTGGAGGGTT
>JAIXTH010000066.1 GCA_027484265.1 Alphaproteobacteria bacterium | reverse complement strand
CTTCAAGCTCCGCCCCGACGCCAAGATCGTCGTCATGGGCACCTGGTCCACCCCCGACCAGCGCCTCCGCGGCGCCCGCCGCGCCGCCGAAATGCTGGCAGCAGCGGTGGCGTGAGGCTGGGCGGTGAATGGGGAGAAGTCCTTCGCCCGCCTTGGGGCCCGGTCAAGGCTGGAGAAGCCACCCCGCAGGGGTCCCCTTGACGGGGTCGCAAGACGGAACACCGTAATCCTGGTCCTGGCGGCGGTCGGGCAGGCGCCGCGCCGCAGCGGCTGGACCGCTGGAGCGCGCGGCTCCCGCCGCGCATCGCGCCCACCTTGGGCGCGGCAGGAGCCGCGCGGTCCAGCCGAGCAGCGGTGATCGCGTCAATGCTGGCCGTCGCGGCCCATCAGGATGTCGCGCTTGCCGGCGTGGTTGGGGGGGCTGACGATGCCGTCGCGTTCCATGCGCTCGATCAGGTTGGCGGCGCGGTTGTAGCCCAGCTGCAGGGCGCGCTGGATATAGCTGGTAGAGGCCTTGCCGTCGCGCAGCACCACCGCCACCGCCCGGTCATATAGGTCATCGCCCGAGCCGCCGGAGGCACCGAAGCGGGCGTCCATGACCGGGCCGCCATCGCCGTCCTCGTCGTCGTCGCTGCCTGCGGTGATGTCCTCGAAGTATTCCGGCGAGCCCTGGGCCTTGAGCACCCGGACCACATCCTCGACTTCCTGGTCCGACACGAACGGACCGTGCATCCGGGTGATCCGGCCGCCGGAGGCCATGTAGAGCAGGTCGCCCTGGCCCAGCAGCTGCTCGGCGCCCTGCTCGCCGAGGATGGTGCGGCTGTCGATCTTGGAGGTCACCGCATAGGAGATGCGGGTGGGGAAATTGGCCTTGATGGTGCCGGTGATCACGTCCACCGAGGGGCGCTGGGTGGCCATGATCAAGTGGATGCCGGCCGCCCGCGCCATCTGCGCCAGCCGCTGCACCGCGCCCTCGATCTCCTTGCCGGCCACCAGCATCAGGTCGGCCATCTCGTCGATCACCACCACGATGAAGGGCAGCGGCTCCATCTCGAGGGTCTGGGTATCGTAGATCGGGCGCCCGGTCTCGCGGTCCCAGCCTGTCTGGACGGTGCGCGAGAAGGTCTCGCCCCTGGCCAGCATCTCGCGGGCCTTCTCGTTGTAGCCGCCGATGTTGCGCACTCCCACCATGCTCATGCGCTGGTAGCGGGTTTCCATCTCGCGCACGGTCCACTTGAGGGCCGAGACCGCCTTCTTGGGATCGGTCACCACCGGCGCCAGCAGATGCGGGATGCCGTCATAGACCGACAGTTCCAGCATCTTCGGATCGATCATGATGAAGCGGCACTGTTCGGGCGTCAGCTTGAACAGCAGCGACAGGATCATGGCATTGATGCCCACCGACTTGCCCGAACCGGTGGTACCGGCGATCAGCAGGTGGGGCATCTTGGCGAGGTTGGTCACCTGCGGCTCACCGCCGATGCTCTCGCCCAGTGCCAGCGGCAGGTCGTTGCGGCTGCTCTCATAGTCGGGCGAGGACAGGAGCGAGCGCAGATACACGGTCTCGCGCCGGGCATTGGGCAGCTCGATGCCGATGGCGTTGCGACCGGGCACCACCGCCACCCGGCAGGCGATCGCGCTCATCGAGCGGGCGATATCGTCCGCCAGGCTGATCACCCGGGACGACTTCACCCCGGCAGCGGGCTCGAGTTCATAGAGGGTCACCACCGGACCGGGGCGCACATGCACGATCTCGCCCTTCACACCGAAGTCGTTCAGCACGCCCATCAGGATGCGGGCATTCTGACGCAGGGCCGCCTCGTCATGCTGCATGGCCCTGGCCTTCGGCCGCGCGAGCAGATCGAGGCGCGGCAGCTCGAAGCTGTGGCCGGCGGGGCCGATCGGCAGCTCGGGCTGGGCCTCGCGGCGGGCACGGGCGCTCTCGCGCTGGCTCCTCGGCAGCTCGATGCGGGGATCGGGCAGCGGGTCGTGGCTGTCGGCCGCCTCGGGCTCGCGCACATGGACGCGAGGCTCGGCCACGCGCAGGTCAGCGGAGACTTCGGCCCCGTCATCATCGGACAGCCTGGCGCGGGCGGGCGCAGCTGTTGCAGCTGCCGGGCGGGCCGGACGGCGGCGGGGCTTGGGGCGGCGGCGGTCGCCCTGGATCAAGTCGGCCATGCCGTCGAGCCACACCCGGAACCCGGCCCAGGCATAGAGGCTCTGGTCGATGGCCGCTTCGATGTCATTGCGGGTGAGGGCGAGGGCAATCCACGCCAGCCACAGCCCCAGGGCCAGCGCCAGGACTGCCACGATCACCGTCCCGCCCGGCAGATCGCCCAGCGGCCAGGCCAGCAGCGACAGCGCGCCATCCCCGGTCAGGCCGCCAAGCCCTCCGGCCATCGGCCACGACGCCGGCCTTGGGAGGGCCGACAGCACCACCGCAAGGCAGAGCATCGCACCCAGCCCGGCCAGCAGCCGCGGCCGGACACGGGCGATCCCGCCAGGACCCGCCACCAGTGCCCGGATCAGGCAGGCACCACCGGCCAGCAGCGCGGGAATCGCACCGAGGCCGAGAAACTGAACCAGGAGATCGGCCACCACCGCGCCCGGCGTTCCCAGCCAGTTGCGGGTCTCCACCGTCGAGGCCGTGTTCCAGCTCGGATCGGAGGCGTTGAAACTGGCCGTCGCAATCAGGGCCAGGAATGCCAGCAAGGCGCCAGTGCCCAGCGCGAGATCCCGCGCCAGCCTGTCATGCCATACCATGCCGTCGCGCGCCCGCGCCGCCCGCGTGCCCATAGGCCTATCCCCACGATCCTGTTGCTTGAAAGCCGGTCCGGGCACGCCGTGAACCACGACGCATCATCCGGGCGCCACTTCTTGGCTCCGACCGGTCAAGTTCTGGTCCACCAAGGTTAGCGGCTCGTTAAGGCCGGGGACGAGATCAGGCGGCTGCCTGGTCACTGGCTGCCATGCCAGTCGGCGCGCCGGCTTCGGCGGGCTCAAGGGCGGCATGGATCGCGGCAAACAGGATGTCGGGCCGCACCGGCTTGGCCACATGGGCGTCCATGCCGGACTCCAGGCACTCACGGACATGGTGGGTCATCGCATTGGCCGTGAGCGCGATGATCGGCGTGCGGGTCCGGCCGGTCTCGGCCTCGATCCGGCGGATGGCGCGGGTGGCGTCCGGGCCGCTCATCTCGGGCATTTGAACGTCCATCAGGATCATGTCGAAGGCCTGCGCCTGCCACATCTCCACCGCGATGCGCCCGTTCTCGGCAAACACCGGCTCGATGCCCACCTGCTCAAGGAGCAGCTTCAGCACCATGCGGTTCTGCGGATTGTCCTCGGCAGCCAGGATCCGCAGGTCACCGCTGTCCTCTCCCGTGGCCTCGAACGAGCGCTCGAACGCTTGGGCATCGGTGCGGGCTGGCGCCTCGCCGCGCAGGCAGTCCAGCTCGAAGGTGAAGACAGAGCCCTGTCCCATGGCACTGGAGACGGTGATGTCGCCATTCATCAGATCCGCAAGCTCGGCCGAAATGGCGAGGCCAAGGCCCGTGCCGCCGAACTTGCGTGTGGTGCGGGCATCGGCCTGGGTGAAGCGGCTGAACAGCCGGTCCAGCACCTCCTGCTCGATGCCGATGCCGGTATCGTGCACTGCATAGCGCACCCGCAGCGTCCCGTCCGGACGCGGCTGGGCGCTGACCTTCATCGCCACGGTTCCAGCCTGGGTGAACTTCACCGCATTGGACAGCAGATTATAGAGCACCTGGCGGACGCGGGTCGGGTCACCCCGGCACCAGATCGCCGCCTCGGGTTCCAGCTCGACGCACAGGGCAATCCCCTTCTCGGCGGCACGGGCTGCGAAAACAGCCTCGGTCGAGCGCACAATGTCGGTGACCGAATAGTCGATGCACTCGAGCTCCACCCGTCCTGCCTCGATCTTCGCCAGATCGAGCACGTCGTTGAGCAAGGCCAGCAGTGTGGTGCCGGAACTGCGGATCACGTCCACCATCTGGCCCTGGTCGGGCTCGAGGCGGGTCTGCGCCAGCACATCGGCCATCCCCAGCACGCCGTTGAGCGGCGTGCGGATCTCGTGGCTCATCTGTGCAAGGAATGCCGACTTGGCTTGGTCGGCGCTCTCGGCCGCCTGCTTGGCGGCCTCGAGGTCGCGGGTGCGTTCAGTGATGCGCTGTTCCAACTCGCCGGCATGGGCGGCAAGGGTCTGGTGCGCAGCCGCGAGATCGACGGCCTGTGCCCGGAACAGACGCCCGACCCGCAGCCAGCACAGACCACCCGCGAGCATCGTCCCGGCCAGGATCAACACGGCCAGCGCCAGCATCAGCCGTGCCTGCTCGGCTTCCGCCTTGAGCGCCTCGGCCACTTCGGTCCGGGCCACATGGAGCAGCTCGGACATCTCGCGGCTGGCCACAACATAGCCCGAACCTTCGAGGAGGCGACGGCCGGTCTCGACCTTGCCATTGGCAGCATAGGCGACTGCCGCATCCTCGAATGCGGCCTTCTGCTGAACGGCGGCGTAGATCCGGTCGAGAAAGTCGAGGTCGGCGCCGGGTGCGAGGGCCATCGCATCCAGGAACTGCTTGCCCCGGTCGTCACCAATCTCGCGGAAGTCATCCTGCTGCTCGGCTGCCGAACCGATACCGGCCAGAAGGCCGAGCGCCTGTCGGGTGGCCAGCATGTCACCGGCCACGGCCTCGCTCCAGACGCGCTCGAACGTGCTGAGGGCCTGCGCGCGGGCTGCAAAGGTCTGAAGGGCCACAACGGCCATAAGGGCCCCGGCCACCGCTCCCAGCAGACTCACCAGGAGGGCTGACCAGAACCAGGGTCGGACCTGTCGGGTTACGCTCATGGTCGCACTCAAACACAGGGGAGTTCAAAGCGGGGTTAACGGGCCTGCTCAAGGTAGTCACGGACAGGCCTGTGTCCCTGGCAGCCAGGAAGGGGGTGGGCCGTGCGGGAAGTCGATGGTTATCGACGGTCCAGGACCACTGCGCCCAGGGCGGGTTTGATGGCCATGTCTCGCTGCGGGAGAACATCCCGCAGCGCCGACTGCGAGCCGCGCCTGGTACCCCAGAGCCCGCGCACTGGCACGGCCGGAGCAGGGCGATCCAGCACCCTGCTCCTGGTGGACAAGGTGCAGGGCTGACCGGCCCCGGGTGGCCCTACATCCCCTTGCGCAGCGGCAGAAGGTCCGGGAACACACCGTCGCGCTGCTGTGACTTGGCTGCGAAGGCTTCAGCCATATGGCTGGGGGCGAACATGCCGGTCTGCCAGGTGGCGATATAGTCGAGGCTGTCCTTGATGGTGTGGTCGCGGGCGTAGTTGATCATCACCTTGGATCCGGCCACGGCCAGCGGCGCCTTGGATGCGATCTCGCGGGCGGTTTCCATCACCGCTGCCAGCAGTTCCTCGTGGGTCGCATACACCTCATTGACCAGGCCGAGCTCCTTGGCCTTGGCGGCGGGCAGACGGCGGCCGGTATAGGCCAGCTCGCGCACCCAGCCTTCCGGGATCAGCTTGCACAGGCGCGGGAAGGTGCCGACATCGGCGGTCATCCCGATATTAATCTCCTGGATGCAGAAAAAGGCATCGGCCGTGGCATAGCGGATGTCGCAGGCGGTGGTCATGTCGACCGCGCCGCCGATGCAGCCGCCCTGGACCGCCACCAGCACCGGCATCCGGGCCTGATCAAGACAGCTGAACACGTCCTGCAGGTGATGCACGTGATAGCGGAAGCTCTCGTTGCGGGTCTCGCGGTCGGCACGGCCCTCGGTGCTGGTGGTGCCGCCGGAGGTGAAGACCGACAGGTCCATCCCGGCGCTGAAATGCTTGCCGGTGGAGCTGATCACGATCACCCGGGCGCGGGCATTGTCGCTGATGTCGCGCACGATGGCGGGCAGCTCGTTCCAGAAGGCGCGGTTCATGGCGTTGAGCGCTTCGGGGCGGTTCAGCTGGATATGGGCGATGCCATCATGGATGGAAACGGCAAAGCAGCTGGTGGCGGTATCGGTGGTGGCGTCGAACATGGGCGGTCGGCTCCCCTGACAGATGGTCTTTGGCGGATGTTCTTCTTGTTGCCTGGCGGCGCCATCCAGCTAAGCTGCCAGGCGACGGGACAGAAGAGGTAAGCCATGACGAAGGATTTGTCGAACCCGCAAATGGCACCGCTGCTGCGCCGCCAGGTGCTGGGCGGAGCGGGCGCCGCAGCCGCACTGCTGGCCACACCGGCGCTGGCGCAGGATCTGGGCCAGCTGGCCCGGTCTGCCGTTGGCCAGGGGCTCCCGCGCGGCGTGACCGGCACCGATGCGCAGCGGGGCCTGCGCGAGGCGCTGACCAATGGCGCCGTTGCAGCCGTGCTGCGGCTGGGGCGCACCGATGGTTACTGGCGCGATCCGGTGGCCCGGATCGAGCTGCCCGATCCGCTGGACGATGTGCAGCGGAGCCTGAGGCCGGTGCGGGCCAGTGGCATGCTGGACGACCTGCACCTGCGGTCAAACCGGGCGGCGGAGGCAGCCGCTCCCCAGGCGCGGCAGATCTTCATCGACGCGATCCGCACCTTCACCATCGACGATATCGTCGGCGTGATCCGGGGCAGCGAGACCGCCGGCACACAGCTCCTGTCGGCGCGCACGCGTCCAGGCCTGCTCGGCCTGTTCCGTCCGCCCATGGTGACCACATTGCAGAGTTCGGGTGCCTCCCCGGCCTTCGACCGGGTGGCCGGCCGCTACAACCGCGAAATCGCCCGGCTCGGGGGTCTCGGCAGTGCTGCCGGCGCCCCGCAGCAGACCAGCGGCGCCCAGCTGCGCGACCAGTTTGCCGACTACTGTGTCGGCAAGGCGCTCGACGGGCTGTTCCATTATGTGGGCGAAGAGGAACGCGCCATCCGCCGCGACCCGGCCAGGCGTACCTCCGACCTGCTGCGACGGGTATTCGGGAACCTCTAACCGGCACCGTCACGGGCGTTGGCTGACCTGCATCGGGGCTCGACCGCCCTGTCGGGCGTCCCGGTGCGCTCTCGCCGGCTTCACTTTTGTGTGACGGACGAGGCAGCTTGGGGGCAACATCGTCCGGCCATGAAATTGAATTGGGATAGTTTCTTCTTAAAATTGACTGGCATTACCCACCCTTGGTATTCCAGCGCCCCCGGAAAACCAGCCGCACCCCAGAACTCAACCTATTGACGCAGCGCGGCCGTCCGCTAACCCTTGCGACATCCCGGTGCAGAACCGGAGCATCGCGGAGGAAAAGACATGAAGATCACCAACTGTGCAGCGATCGTTGCCTTAGTCGCGTCTGGTATTCTGGCACCCACGCTCGTATCCGCAGCGGACAAGGCGACCTACATCGCCCCGATTTCTGTCACCAATAGCGAATTCACTCACTCCTACGTCTGGAGTGGTGGTGCAGACATCAATGAATGGCTCCGTCCGAGCCAGCAACAGCAGCAACAGCAGCAACAGCAACAACAACAGCAGCAGCAACAGCAACAACAAGAGCTGAGCGCCATCTCCGGTTATGTGTTCGTGGCCCCGGACGACGGCTTCACGGTCTGATCGGGTCGCGGCGTGCACCGGGCCGGGCACGATCCAGGCAGACAGTCTGCGGCTCCCGCCGCAGCCCGGGCACGCCGCACCTCGCATTCCCCCTGGCCGGAAGCCTGCGCTGCCTGCCGGCCGGACACCACGGACCCAAGGACCAGGAGCATCCAGTGAGACAGATCATTGGCATCCTTACCGCCGAAACCGAACCGCCTCCCGCGCTGGACGGGCTGGTGGCGCAGTTCCTTGGGCGGGTCCGGAGCTGGCTGGAGGACATCGCCTGGTCCGGTGGTGACGGGCAGGAGGGCGGTGTCGGACAGACGCTGGCGATGTACAACCGGATCGGGGAGGCCGGACGCGTTCGCCTGTTGCTCGATCCGGAATTCTACCAGGCCATTCACGCCGCCTATCACCGCCGGACCCCTGAAGACCTGCAGCAGCTCGAGCGCGTCGTGATGCGGCTCGGCGCCGACAGTCTGGGCAATCCCGTTCAACGGACGGTCGGGCCTGACGAGGCCATCCTCGGCGATACGATCCTGATCGACTATGGGACCGCATTCGGCCAGCGCGTGGACGACACCAGCCCTGTCCTCATGCGCGGCTTCGATCCCATGAGCAAAGGGGAGCGCGAGATTGCGACCCGCAAGCTGGCCCTGGCCCTGGCGGAGATTGACGATGTGGCGCCGGCGTTTGGCCGGCTGATCCGCAACTATACGCGCCGCATCGTGGTCCGGAAAGTCGCGGGCCTCCCGCCTGCATCGGAGCAGGTCGACACCGAGCTAGGCGCCGTCCGCCTCCGCAACGTCCATGACGCCGGGTATGGGCATGCCGATCTCGTCTATGACCTGATCCATGAATCGACGCACAATCTGCTGGCCACGCACGAGGTGCTGGAATTTCCGTTCCTGCCAGTCGGCACGCGCCAGCCAGACTGGGTGAGGCCGGTCTCGCCATGGTCGCGGCGGCCGATCCAGACGCTGCCGTTCGTGCATGCCTGTTTCGTGTATTTCGCCATGTACCACTATGCGCTGCGGCAGCTGACCTCTGCCGAGCCCGGCAGCGTCGCGCATCGGACCGCGCGCGAGCGCCGGGCGCGCTATGCCAGCGGCTTTCTGGTCCCCGGCCGGCTGTCTGCCTGCGTCGCAACGCTGGCGACGATCGACCCGCGCGTGGGGCAGGCCATCGACTGGATGGAAGCCATCATCACCCGCTCGGCAGGCCTGCAGCTGTCAGGCGCCGCCGCCACCCGCCACCCTGGCCCCAACCCTGGCCCCAACCCTGGCCCCAACCCTGGCGACGCGGTGCATCCGCTTGCCATGGCCGCACAATAGAAAGGTCGCACCCATGACCAGGCTCAATCATCCCGGCGGCCCGCCATACGGCACGAGAGCGCCGTCCAGACTGCCACAGCTGATCGCTGGAGCGGCCGGTGTTGCCCTGGTCCTCGCAGCAGTCGCGAGCACGCAGGCGCTGGGCGGGCGCGACCTGACAGGAGCGGTGACGATGGAAGTGGTTCAGGGGCAGATGGTGCTGCGCAGCACCCAGGGCAGCCTGACGCTGGTCAGCTCGGGAAGCGGCATTCTGGTGTCGGATGTGGCAGGCGACATGGCGAGATTGGGGCTGCGCTCTGGCGACATGATCGTAGCGGTTCGGGGTCGTGCGGCCCGGGTGCCCGAGGACCTGGTGTCGGAGCTGCGCGCTGCCGGCGAGCAGGAGCGCATCGCCGTGCGGCTGATCCGCAATGGCCAGCAGCGCACCATCGATATCCGCCGGGCCGACTGGGCCGGAGCGCTGCCGCCCGAGCCGCCAACGCCGCCGCCAGCGCCGGGCACGCGGCCGTGAGCGGACCTGCGATCTCTGTTCTGCTGGTCCATGATGATTCCGGGCTCGACCCGGTCGCAAAC
Source organism: Alphaproteobacteria bacterium (assembly GCA_027484265.1). Classification (GTDB taxonomy): domain Bacteria; phylum Pseudomonadota; class Alphaproteobacteria; order Caulobacterales; family Aquidulcibacteraceae; genus JAIXTH01. The sequence goes on along the minus strand of JAIXTH010000066.1, from coordinate 8,802 downwards.
CTGATGGGCGCCGGATCCCGCCCGGACCTGGAGCTTGTGCCACTGTCGGCGTTCCTGCGCCGTCTGGGTGTGCGGTATGACGCGATCGGGGGCTGTCTGGTGCAGGAGCCGGATACCGCGGCACCTGGACTGCCACCGGGGGCCCGGCTGGTGGACCGGGTCAGCGAGGTATCGGTCCAGACCGCGCGGGCTCTGACCAGCGAAGACGTGGCTGCAGCCCCGGATGCAGACGACGTGCCGCTTCCGACCACGGCGCAGGTGCAGCAGGCCTATGAGCAGCTCATAGGCGACCGAGCGGCGCTTCCGGCTGTCCGGCAGTACAGCACTCTGGGCCGGATGCTGCCGCTCACCAGCCAGTGGTACCTGGCGCGCGAGGCCCTGCCCCATCTGGCAATCCCTGACTTCAAGTCGGGCTACGGGCCCGAACCGATCGATGCGACCGGCATCGAGCAGCCGATCTGGAAGTCGCCATTCGATTTCTATGCCTGGCAGCCCAGCCAGCGGCCCGAGGGGCCGATCTGGGATGCGCTGGTTGTCGGCCGGCCACCGGGCATGCCGGTGCTGGTCTATGGGCAGCCAGATGATCTGGTGGTGTCGGCTCTCGGAGCGGGCGCACCGGATGCCCTGGAGGCCGTGCTGCCCCTGCTGACGGACGACAGCGCACGGATCCTCCGGCTGTTCGGATTCGATATCGGGGAAGTGCTGTGGTTCGTCGCGCAGCAGCAGTGTGTGTTCGCTGCCTGCTCGCCGCTTCTGTACGGCTGCGCGCGCCAGCCTGACTTTGCGGCAGTGGTTGACCGCTTCATCGACCGCCTCGCGGAACCGGCGCAGGACTGATGGCAATCCGTCAAGGCCCTGCCATCCTGACACGGCCGCTGCTGCCGTCCGCGCTGAGGCGATCGGCCAGCGGGTCTCTTTCCGGCTTCTGGGTGCTGACTCTGCTGGCGCCGCCCTCAGCTGCCCTGGCCGACGGGCCGGGCGTGGTGATGGTGGTCGGCCTGGTCCGCCAGCCGCCCCCGGCCACCGCACCGCCTGCAGGGCCGGGACCGGCAACGCCCGCCCCGGCTGGCGAACCGGCGCAGACCGCGCCTCCCCCCGGACCGCCCCCACCGTCCGCCGCGGTCAGTGTGGTGCGGCTGGCCGAGGATGGCTTTGGTACTGCCACGGGCCGGGAATCCATCGGCATCTATGGCAGCGGCTCTGTCCGTGGCTTCTCGCCGTCCGCAGCGGGCAATGTGCGGATCGAGGGCATGTATTTCGACCAACAGACCGGCGTGAACAGCCGCATGCGGCGCCAGACCGTGATCCGGGTCGGCGCCGCGGCCCAGACCGACCCGTTCCCGGCTCCGACCGGGCTGGTGGACATCCAGTTGCGGCGGGTCGGCCGCCAGACCCAGGGCGAAGTGGTTCCGGTCTGGGGCCCGTTCGATTCGATCGGGGCCGAGGCTGACTGGGGCTTTCGCCTGTCGCCGACTTTCTCGGTGGCAGCGGGTGTTGGCGGCGCGCGCGACCGCTTCGCCAATGGCGGCGACGGCCATTCGGTGGCCCTGGGTGTCGTGCCACGCTGGACACCGAACGACAGGATTGCGGTGACCGCCTTTGTCGGCTGGCGCAAGGTGTGGGACGAGACTGCGCCTCCGATCTATCTCCCGCTGTCGGGCGTGATGGACGCACCGCGCCCGCCGCTGCGCTTCGTGGGGCCGGACTGGGCACGTGGCGGCTCGGACGCGCTGAATGCCGGCGCAGTCGGCTCGTTCAATATCGGCCCGCTCTCGATCAAGGCCGGCCTGTTCCGCTCGCAGTTCCAGGGCGACGGCGGACATGGCATCCAGATCACCGCGATCGATGCGGACAATCAGGGCACACGCCGGATCCTGTACGATCCACCGGCCTCAGGCGGCTCCTGGAGCGGAGAAGTGCGGGTCTCGACGGTGCTCGGGCAGGGGAACGACATCGAGCACCTGCTGCTGGCGTCCGTGCGCGGCCGCTCGGTGCGCAGCCAGTTTGGCGGCGGCGCCTCGGTGACCTATGGACGGATGCTGATCGATGCGGTGCTGGACGTGCCGCGTCCGGCCTTCGTCACGTCCGCCCTGTCACGACGGTCTGTTGATCAGGCCACCGCCGGTGTTTCGTGGGGCATCCGCTGGCGTGGCCGCATGGACCTGCGTTTTGGCCTCCAGCAGACCCGGTACGAGAAGATCGTGCTGGAACCCGACGGCGATCGCGCCAGCAATGTGACCGACGCCACACTCCCCAGCATCACCCTGGCCATCTATCCCACGCCGACCATCACCCTCTATGCCAGCTGGATCCAGGGACTGGAGGAGAACGGGGTTGCGCCCGATTTCGCCGTCAACCGGCTGGAGGCGCTGCCGGCACTCGAGACCCGGCAGGTCGATGCGGGCGTGGTGTGGGCGCCCGGCAACCGGGTCCGGGTGATCGTGGGGGCGTTCGAAGTGGTGAAGCCCTATATCACGCTGGATCAGGCTGGCGTGTTCGGCCCCCTGGGCGACAGGATCCACCGGGGTGTGGAGCTTTCGGTCTCCACGCCACTGGGCGAGCAGACCCGCGCCATCCTGGCCGCAGTCATCCAGGACCCTGTGGTGGAAGTCGATCCCCAGCGGGTGACCGGTGTGGGCCGGCGGCCAGTCGGCCTGTCACGCGTGGTGGCCCAGCTGTCGGTGGATCACCAGCTGGCAGCCTGGGATGGGGTCTCGGTCGATGCGAGCATCCGCTACAGCGGCCCCCAGCCCGTGGACCTGGCCAACAGCCGCACGGCCGACAGCCTCACCACCATCTCCGTCGGCGCGCGGTTCGGCTTCCAGGCCTGGGGACGACCGGCCAGCCTGAGAGTTCAGATCAACAACGTCACCGACCGGTTCCAGTGGCTCTCCCTCGGCAACGGTGTGTGGGAGCCGCTGAACAGACGCGCGATTTCCGCGTGGCTCACCACCAGCTTCTGAACGCCGGTGCCGGTTGCAACCGGTCCTGTGCGGCACGGCCATATACGGCAGGCGACCTGCAGCCTGCGACCGGCGCGCGCCCTACGGCGCGCCACCAGGCGGCGTGTTGAACAGCGCGTCGTCCATGGGCTCGTTGAGGCGGAAACGCTGCCAGATGATCTCGTTCTGCTTGATCCCGTTATAGAGCAGACGGATGCGGCCGGGCTGGGTCCAGCTGATGCCGGGCAGGCGATAGAAGTCGGAATAGATCCGCTCGTGCCAGCCCCGCGGCGTGACGAAGCCGACCGAGCGGACGGCATAGTCGTTCACGGCAATGCCGAACTGGGTGCGCGCACCACCGGGATCGATCACCTCCACCCGGTACACCGGCACACCGTCCACCAGATCGTCGGGCAGACGTGCCAGGGTGTAGCCCGGATCCAGCGCAAAGCGGATCACCCCGAAACCGAAATTCTCCGCCCACTGACGATCCGCCTCGGATGGCGGTACCGGACCGTCGCGGTTGTAGGTGCGCGCGCCATCGAAGGCCGTGAAGGTGACCAGCCTGCCATCGCGCCAGCTCTCGATCCGCACCTTGCCATCGGCGCCATGGGCATCGGGCTTGAACTCCGGGAACACCCGCCACATCGCATGGCGCTGGTTCACCAGGGGTGCCCCGCCGGGGCCATAGAACACTGCATAGCCTTCCAGGAACAGGGTGCGCGGCCGCCGCCAGGTCTCGCCGCCGGCCGCTGCCGTGGCGCGCTCGACAATGGTGCGGGCGTCGAGAGCCGGGTTGGCCGGCAGGGCCGCGACCGGTGGGGTCTGTGGCCCTGGTGGGGGCTCTCCGGTCCGCGCCGCCGGTTCGGCAACCGGCGCGGCGCAGGCCGTGGCCAGCAGGGCGAGGGCCAGGAAGGTCGCGCGTCTCATGCCGGATCCTCCACGCAGAACACCGTCACATCCGCCAGCCCCTCGCGTGCGGCCCGCAGCGGACCATACTCCGGGCTGGCCCAGAACCGCTCGATCGCGGCCCGGTCGGGCCAGCGCGAGATCACGACCGAGAAACCACTCTCCAGTGGCCCTTCGAGAGCCAGGGCACCCGGCGCCCGCACCAGATACTCGCCGCCAAACTGCTGGATCAGCGCAGCGGCAGGTGCGCCATAGTCGGCCAGGAACCGCTGCCGGTCATGCACCTTTGCCATCACCACCATATAGGCTGCCATGCCCTGCCTCCCCGCACCCGCTTGAGCTGCGGACAGACCGGTACGATCCGGCTTGCCGCGCGCTGCAAATGATATATCCATTGCATGCAACGGAGGATGCAAGTGAAATGTCTGCGCGCGGCCACACTGACCGTGGCTGATCTTGACCGGTCAGAGGCCCTGTATCGTGACTGGCTGGACTATGAGACCGTGGAGAAGGGCCTGCTGGAAGCGGCGCTGGCGGCATCGTGGGGCGCGCCCGGCAGTGCCGGCAAGCGCTATGCGGTGATGCAGCCGCGCAGCGGGGCGCCGATCTACCTGCGCTTTGTCGAGGACACCCCCCACCCCGATTACGAGCCGCTCAAGACCTATGGCTGGGCCGCCATCGAGATCTGCGTCGAGGATGTGCTGGCGGTGAATGCCCGCATGGAGAAGAGCCCCTTCACCATCATCGGCCCGCCGCGCGAGATCGAGGGCCTGCCCGCGATCTATCCGATGCAGGTACAGGGCCCGGATGGCGAGATCGTCTATCTCACCCAGATCCGCGACGACATGCCGGCCTATGATCTGCCGCGCGCCACGTCACTGGTTGACCGAATGTTCATTCATGTTTTGGCCTGTTCCGACATGAAGGCCACCATGGCGTTCGCCGAACAGCAGCTGGGCTATGGCTACGGGCGGGAGATGGACATCGTCTATACCATGCTGGCGAACGCGTTCGGCATGCCGTATGAACGATTGTTCACTATCGCCACCGGCGTGCATGAGCGTGACGTTTTCCTCGAATATGACCAGCTGCCGCCGCAGGGCACGCCGCGGCCCTGCCACAAGGGGCGGCTGGTGCCGGGCATTGCGATCTCGACCCTGATCCTGCCCGACTTCGCCACACGGGTCCGCAAGCTGGCGCCGTGGTGCATCACCGACCCCGCCCCGCGCCAGGGTCCGGTCTATGGCGGGAAGATGGCGGCCACCCTGCGCGGACCGGACGGCACCCTGTTCGAAGCGGTGGAGCCGTGAAGCAGGTTGTCCTTGCCCATGCGCTGACGGCACGGCCGGTGGCGACCGACTTCCAGCTGGTGGAGGCGCCGGAGCCCGCCTGCCCCGCAGGCGGCGTGGTGGTTGCGGTGCGGCACATCTCGCTCGACCCCTATGTCGGCTCGCGGCTGCGCGGGCGGCACATGGGCGAGGCGCCGCCGGTGCCGGGGCGCGATACCATCCCGGGCGCGGTTGTCGGCACTGTGGTGGAAAGCCGGGCTGCCGGAATCGCGACCGGTGCGCTGGTCCATGCGATGGAGGGCGGCTGGGCCGAACGGGTGGCGCTGCCGGCAGGTCATTTCCGCGTGATCGCACCGGGCGCAGAGCCATTGTCGGCCCATGTGGGGGTGCTGGGCATGCCCGGCCTCACCGCCTGGGCCGGGATCGTGCAGCTGGCCAGGGTAGGTCCGGGCGATGTGGTGCTGGTAGATGCCGCCGCCGGGCCGGTGGGCGGCACGGTGGGCCAGATCGCGCGGCTGAAGGGGGCTGCGCGGGTGGTGGGCATTGCCGGCGGACCGGAGAAATGCGCGCTGGTCACAGGGCGCTACGGCTTTGATGCCTGCGTGGACTACAAGGCCGAGGGCTGGCAGGCGGCGCTGGACGCGGCGCTGGCGGGCAGCCCGCCCACGGTGCATTTCGAGAATGTCTCCACCGCCATGGCCACCCTCGCCCTCACCCGCCTGGCGCCCTATGGGCGGATGGTGCTGTGCGGGCTGGTGGACCAGTATCACGCCGACGCGCCCCCGCCGGGCCTGCCTGCGGGCCTGATCGTGGGCAAGCGGGCACAGCTCTCGGGGCTGGTGGTCTATGACTTCTATGACCGCTGGGACGCGTTCCTCGCGGAGGTCCAGCCCTTGGTGGCCAGCGGACAGCTGGCCTTCGCCGAGGATGTGGCCCATGGCCTGGCAGAGGCCCCGGCGCTGTTCGAGCGGCTGATGGAAGGCCGCCATGTGGGCAAGGCGCTGGTGACACTGGACTGACGGCAAGGCCCGGCGCCGGTCCTCAAACAAAGAACCAGCACGTCAAAAAAAGAACCCGCGCCGGCACACGGCGATCGGGGGAAGCCGGTGCACGGGCGCGGGTTGCTGGACGTGGACGCTCTGGAGGCCAGAGCAGGAACCCATCACAAACGCCCCTGAGCAGGACGTGACCGCACGCTGCCAGCCGATCACGAAAATGTCATCCCACCTTGAGGTTACCGACCGCCAGTCAGACAATCTGCCGCAGGCAGCCGCCTGCCGGATACTGGCGCGGCCACCCCCCGGCTCAGCGCAGCGCTTCCAGCACCAGGCCCGTGGTCAGCAGCTGGGGCAGCACTTCCGGCTCCGCTGCGCCGGGCCTGTAGACCAGATACAGCGGCACGCCGATCCGGCCATGACGGCGCAGCTCCTCGGCGATGGCGCGGTCGCGCGAGGTCCAGTCGCCCACCAGATACACCGCGCCGGTGCCATCCAGCGCCGCCTGCACCGCCGGGTCGGTGAACACCGCCCCCTCGTTCACCTTGCAGGTCACGCACCAGTCGGCGGTGAAGTTGACCAGCACGGTCTTGCCCTCGCCCAGCGCCGCATCCACCGCCGCCTGCGACCACGGCGCGCCCTGCAGCCCGCCGGTCTCGGTGGCGCCAGCCGAGGCGCTGCGCCCGCCCGCTGCCGCCGAGGCGCTGAGAACGGCGGCCAGCACCAGTGCCCCTGCCCCGGCCAGCAGGCCTGCGCCCCGCACCAGCGGGCTGCGGAAGGCGCCCGCCATCCACACCGCCAGGCCAAGGCCCACCGCGGCCACCATCGCCGCCAGCACCCCGGCCTGGCCCGACTGTGCAGCCAGCACCCACACCAGCCACCCGGCCGTGGCAAACATCGGGAACGCCAGCGCCTGCTTCAGCCGCTCCATCCAGGGCCCGGGGCGCGGCAGCCGTGCCAGCAGGCCCGGCGAGAAGGTGGCTGCCACGAACGGCAGCGCAAACCCCACCCCCAGCGCGGCAAACACCACCAGCCCCGTCAGCGGCGCGCTGGTGGCGGCAAAGCCGAGGGCGGCCCCCATGAACGGCGCGGTGCAGGGCGAGGCCACCACCACCGCCAGCACCCCGGAGAAGAACGCCCCCACCGGGCCGCTGCGCCCGGCCAGCGAACTGCCCATCCCCTGCAGGCCGCCGCCCATCTCGAAGGCGCCCAGCAGATTGAGGCCGATCAGGAACATCAGCGCAGCCAGAACCAGCACCACCGGCGGCGACTGCAGCTGGAAGCCCCAGCCCGCCGCCGTGCCCGCCGCCTGCAGTCCGGCCAGCACCGCGCCGAGGCCGATGAAGGTCACCAGCACCCCGGCGCCATAGAGCAGGCCCTGGCGCCGCGCCGCCCCCGCCTGGCCCGCCGCCACACCGGCGGCGGCCTTGGACAGGCTGAGGGCCTTCATCGCCAGGATTGGGAACACGCAGGGCATCAGATTGAGGATCAGACCGCCGAGGAACGCAAACAGCGCCGCCTGCACCAGGCCGATCCCGCCGCCACCCGCCGCTGGCTGCGGCCGGGTGCCCTGCACCCCTGCGGGCACCGGGCCGGGCGACAAGCTCACCTCGAAGGCTTCGGCCTGCGCGCCCTCGCCCACCACCAGCACACCGCCATAGGGTCCCGTCAGCACATCGGGGGGCGAAGGTGATTTGGGGATGGTCAGCGACAGGCCCTGCGGCCCGGTCTGCAGGTCCTGCGGCGCGGCATAGTCGATCAGGGCGCCGATCTCGATCTCGTGGGGAAAGAAGCGGGCGCTGCGGGTCTGGGCAAAGGCGGCCACAGGCAGCGACACCACCAGCTGCTCTCCCGCATCACTGATCACGCCCGGCGCATCGAGCTTCACCGGCAGCGCCGCCAGCGTGGCGGCGATCGCCGGCGCCTCGGCACTGTCACGGCCAGCGGCCGCCACCGGCACCTGGATGGCGAGGGTGGCATCGGCGGGAATGCAGATGTCGGCGCATTCGAGCCAGCTGACAAAGGCGGTGAGGGTCAGCGTGGTGCCGGGCGCGGCGCTGGCGGGCACGGTGACCGCCACCGGCAGGGTGACAGTGCCCTCATAGCCATAGTTCACCAGGGTCTGGAACGGCAGCGCCATCGGCGCCGGCCACTGGATCGGCCCCGCCGTCACGCCCGCAGGCAAGGTCCAGTCGATGGTGGTGGCATCCCCGCTGTCACCCGAATTGCGCCAGTAGGTATGCCACCCGTCCGCCATCACCTGGCGCACCGCCACCGTAAACGTCTCCCCCGGCGCCACCGCATCGCGCGCCGAAACCAGCGCCACCTCGACATTCTGCGACCGGCCGGTGGGGCCGGGGGTGGGCGTCGGCGTGCTCAGTGCGGGCGCCACAGACTGCTGTGCCACAGCGGGCGTACCAACGGACACCAGCGCCAGCCCCGCCCCGGTCACGGCCAGCAGCCCCGCCACGATCCAGTTGCGCCACCGCATCATCCAGTCTGCTCCCGTCACCAGGCCTCCGCCCCGCCCAACAGATAGGCGGTCCCGCGCCCCCGCGCCAGACACCGTCTGTCTGGCCGGCATGCCCCGCCGCCGCGCAGACCTGTTGTCCGGCTTCGGCCCGACGCTTGCGGCTTTGGTCGCAGACGGCCCGGCTGGCATCAAGG
>JAIXTH010000201.1 GCA_027484265.1 Alphaproteobacteria bacterium | reverse complement strand
GGTGGTCTTGCCGGCGCCAAGGTCGCCCGACAGCGCGATCACCGCCCCCGGCTCGGCCTGTTCCGCCAGCCAGGCGCCGAGCTGCTCGGTTGCGGCGGCATCGGCCAGCTCGATCCGGCGGGGGCCGGGCATGCGACCGGTGCCTCAGCGTGCTGCGGCGGCGAGCGCCGCCTGCTGCAGATCGAACAGGTGGCCGCAGCCAAGCTTGGCGAGGTCGAGCAGCGCCTGCAGCTCCGCTTCTGAGAACGGGCGCTGCTCGCCGGTGGCCTGCACCTCGACCAGTCCCGCCGTGCCATCGGCACCGCCGGCGATCACGAAGTTCGCATCGGCCTCGGCGCGGGAATCTTCCTCATAATCAAGGTCCAGAACCGGGACGTTCTGATAGATGCCGCACGAGATGGCGGCGACGGGCGCGCGGATCACCGCGGCTGGATCAGCCACCAGGCCCTCCTCGCCCAGATAGCGCACCGCCTGTGCCAGCGCGACCCAGGCCCCGGTCAGGGCCGCAGTGCGGGTGCCGCCATCGGCCTGGATCACATCGCAGTCGATGGTGATCTGCCGCTCGCCCAGCGCTTCCAGATTCACCACGGCGCGCAGGCCCCGGCCGATCAGGCGCTGGATCTCCTGGGTCCGCCCCGACTGCTTGCCCGCAGCCGCCTCGCGGCGGCCCCGTGTGTGGGTGGCGCGGGGCAGCATGCCATATTCCGCCGTCACCCAGCCGCGCTTCTGGCCCTTCAGCCAGCGCGGCAGGTCGGTCTCCAGGCTGGCGGTGACCAGCACATGGGTATTGCCGAACCGGGCGAGGCACGAGCCCTCCGCATAGCGGCTGACGCCCGCTTCGAGTGAGACGGCCCGCAGATCGGACGGCGCACGTCCGGAGGGACGGACGGACGGAGTGGTGGATGACATGGAGTGGTATACTTTCTGAAGACTGTCAGCAGGATGCGTGGCAAGGCTCAGTCGGTGACCGGCGGCACCGAAGCCGGACGTGGCAGGAGGGGCAGTTCGCGCTTGATCCGCTCGGCGGCCAGTTCGACCGTCGCGACGGCATGTTCGTCGAGCAGGTCCAGCAGCCGGATCTCGCGCATGAACTCGCTCTCCGCGCAGGCCCCGTCGAGCGCGACCCAGCGGCCCTGGCTGAGCTGCACCCGGCCGGTTGCGGTGCGGCCGCAGTCACCGTCACGGGCGCGCCACCAATTGCCCCGGGCATAGACCACAGGCACCGGTGCCGCACCGCCCACAGCCAGGCTGGCGGTGTCGAAATCCACGGCTGCGGCGCCGTCGCGTGCCTGTCCGTCCTGGCTGGCCAGCTGGCGGGTTTCGGCTTCGCTGAGGGCCTGGCGGGCCGTCGGAGGTGACATGCCGCAGAAGCCGGTGAGTGCCTCGGCCCAGACTGCCTGGGGTTCGCCGCCCTGGCGTTCCAGCAGCCGGTCGGCTTCCTGGAGGCTTTCAAGATTGGCACCCATCACCGCCGAATGCGTCACCGACCGGGTATAGGCCGTGCAGTCCACGGTCACGGTCTCCAGCCGGAAATAGCCATTGCGCGCCGGGCCCAGAATGCCCTGGCGCTGATAGACAAGCAGCTTGGTCTGCACCGTGGGCAAGGTCCAGTCGGCGGCGCCGATATCGGCCTGGATCGAATGCAGGCGGCCGCGGTGCACTTCCACCCATTTCGCGGTCGCTGCACCCGCAGCTGCCGGAGCCGAGCCGGTGGAGCTGGCGGCCTGGGGCGCCGCCAGCAGCAGGGCGGCCACGCAGGTGGCGGCCAGGGCCGTGGATGGCAGGGTGCGGCTGGAACGGAAGGAATGGGTCACGGGGGGCCTCCGCACTGTCAGTCGGGTGACGTGTCAGTTGGTTCTGTGGGCTGGTCGGTCGTCCCTGTCAGCTCGGTCTGTGGCGGCTCGTCTGCCGCCGGCTCGTCCCGCGGCGGGATCAGGCCATCGGGAACATCGGCCACAAGGCGCTGTCCGGCAAGGTCCACGATGGGCACAAGCGTCTTGGTGAAGGGCAGATGCCAGCTGGCGCGCACGCCGGGGGTGGCCTCGATCTCCAGCAGGTCCTGCGGCCCGGCCAGCACATGCCGCACCCGGCCAAGCGGGCTGCCATCCAGCGCCTCGACCGTCAGGCCGATCAGGTCGACAATGTAGAACTCGTCCTCCGCCACCGGCGGCATCCGTGCGCGCTCCACATGCAGCGGCGTGCTGCGCAGGGCGGCCGCCTGCTCGCGGGTGCGGATCTGCGGGCTGGTGGCTGCGAAGCCGTCGGGCACGGGGCGGAAGCTCTTGACCTCCATCACCACGGCGCCCCGGGCATCCAGCAGCGGGCCATAGGCGAACACATCCTCGGGCACGGCTGTGAAGCTGCGCACCCGCACCTCGCCCTTCACGCCGAAGGCTCCGGCAATGGCACCCACCAGCACCAGTCGCGATTGTTCGTTCGTTGCACCCATGAGCGGCTGGATAGCGGCTCGCGCCGGGCCTGGGGAGGGGCTCAGCTGCGCTGCGCCATCAGCACCAGGCCAAGCACCGCAAGGCCGAGGCCCGCGAGGTTCACCACGCTGACCTTCTCCCGCAACACCAGCAGCGCCACCGGCAGCAGCACCAGTGCCACGGCCACATTCGCCACGGTCGGTGCAAGGCTCACCGCCCAGCCCGCCCGGTAGGCCAGGATGAACCCGGCCTCGATCCCCACCAGCGCCAGGCCTAGTACCAGCGCCAGCACCAGATCGCGTGTGGCCAGCCCGCTGCCGCCGGGTGCTGTCAGGCCGGGCACAAAGGCCAGCGCCGCCGATACGGCAAGGGCCACGCCATAGACCGGCATCAGGAACACGAACGGATTGATGTCGGCCCGCAGGCCCTTGGTCACCAGATGATAGGTCACGAAGCTGGTCAGGATCAGCAGCATCGGCGCCAGCAAGGCCGGCGACAGGCCAGCGCCTGGCGGGACGGCGCCCATCAGGCGCTCCCCCGGCTGACGGTCACCAGCGTGGCCAGGGCCGCGCGGGCCGCGCCACCATCGAGGGCCGTTGCTGCCCGGCTGGCCGCGGCGGTCAGGTCGCTCTCGGCTTCGACTGCCACGAGGGCGCAGGCGGCATTGAGCACCACGGCGTCGCGGTAGGGACCGGCGGCGCCCGCCAGCAGGGCGGTCAGCGCGGCGGCGTTGAAGGCTGCATCGCCGCCCGCCAGCGCCTCCATCGGTGCGCGGGCGATGCCGGCATCCTCCGGCGTCACGGTGCGGCTGTCGACCCGGCCACCGGTCAGCACGGCCACGGTGGAAGGGCCATGCAGGGCCACCTCATCCAGTCCGCCGTCACCGCACACCACCCACGCCGCCGCACAGCCCAGTTCCCGCAGGGCCTCGGCCTGCGGGAGCACCCGTTCGGGGGCATAGACCCCGGTCAGCTGCCGGCTGGCACCGGCCGGGTTCGACAGCGGGCCCAGCAGATTGAACAGGGTGCGGAACCCCAGCTCGCGCCGGACCGGCGCCACGTGGCGCATGGCCGGGTGATGGTTCTGGGCAAACAGGAACGCCACCCCGGCCGCCTCCAGCGCCGCCGCCAGCCGGGCGGGGTCGCCGGTCAGCTCGACACCGAGAGCTTCCAGCACATCGGCTGCGCCCGACTTCGAGCTCATGGCGCGATTGCCATGCTTGGCGACCTTGAGGCCGCAGCCCGCCAGCACGAACGAGACAGCTGTCGAGATGTTCAGGGTATGGCTGCCGTCACCACCGGTGCCGCACACATCCACGGTGCTGAAGGGCACTGACACCGGCACCATCGCCGCCCGCATCGCCCGCGCCCCGGCGGCCACCTCGGCAGCCGTGACCCCGATCCGCTCGAGACCCATCAGCAGGGCACCGGTCTGGGCAGGGCTGGCCTCGCCCGCCAGCACGGCATCGAAGGCGCTTGCCAGGGCATCGGGATCGGGGCGCAGGCCCGCGGCGAGGCTCGCCAGCACGGAAACAAGGGGGTTGCTCATGCCCGCCAGACTAGCGGCCCCGGCGCGCCGCGCCAGAGGCACCAGGATGCGGCTTGCAGGTCAGACCCCGCTGCATGCAGCAGGGGCAGGCACAGACGCGCGTGACCCGCCCGTGCTTGACGCCGTGGCCCGCGCGCCCCCAAGCTTGTCGCAACAACAAACACATCAGGGAGACACACCATGGCCGAAGGGCTGGATTTCGACGGGCTGCGGCCGCGCTCGCCTTTCATGGGGGAGAGCCACGCCACCTGGCGGGCGGCGCTGCGCCGCTGGATCGACGCTCACATCATGCCGTTCGCGGCGGAATGGGACGAGGCGGGGGCGGTGCCGCGCGAGCTGTTCGTGCAAGCCGGGGACTTCGGCCTCCTGGGGGCCGGCTATCCGGAGGCCTATGGCGGCACCGGGCGCGGGCCGGACTATGACCACTTCCACGGCATCGTTACCTCCGAGGAGCTGTCGCGGGTCGGGGCAGGGGGGATCACGGCGGCGCTGATGGTGCACGGCATCGGTCTGCCCCCGATCCTGGCGCTGGGCAGCGATGAGATGAAAGCCAGGGTCGCGCCCGACGTACTGGCGGGGCGGCGGCAGATCAGCCTCGCCATCACCGAGCCCGATGCCGGCTCGGATGTGGCGAACCTCTCCACCCGGGCCGAGCGGCGCGGCGACCACTATGTCGTGAATGGCGCCAAGCTCTACATCACCGGCGGCTGTACCTCGCAGTGGCTGACCACGGCGGTGCGGACCGGCGGTCCTGGCGCGGGCGGAGTGAGCCTGCTGCTGATCGACGCGGCATCGCCCGGCATCACCCGCCTGCCCCTCAAGAAGCAGGGCTGGTGGGCATCGGACACGGCGCAGATCTTCTTCCAGGACGTGGAAGTGCCGGTGGAGAACCTGATCGGACCCGAGAATGGCGGCTTCTTCGGGATCATGATGAACTTCAATTCCGAGCGCCTTGGCATGGCGTCCGGGGCGCTGGCTTCGGCGCGGGTGTGCGTGGAAGAGGCGGTGGCCTGGGCGCGCGAGCGGCGCACCTTCGGCAAGCGCCTCGCCGACCATCAGGTGATCCGGCACAAGGTGGCCGAGATGGTGCGGCGCATCTCGGCGGGCACAGCCTGGCTCGACCAGTGCGCCTGGCAGGTGGCGCAGGGCGGCACGCCGGTGGCCGACCTGTCGCTACTGAAGGTCGAGGCTACCAACACGCTCGAATTCTGCGCCCGCGAAGCCAGCCAGATCCTCGGCGGTGCCAGCTACATGCGCGGCGCAAGGCTCGAGCGGATCTACCGCGAAGTGCGGGTCAATGCGATCGGCGGCGGCTCGGAAGAAATCATGCGCGACCTCGCGGCCCGGCAGCTGGCGCTGTAAGCTGTTGGTTCAGGCGAGGCACGTACCGGGCACCAGCGGCGCTCCTGCCTGAAAGGCGCGGGCGTCCAGGGCCGGGCGGCCCTCGCGCTGGAGCCGCAGCAGCCGGACCGCGCTGCCGTCGCCGCAGGCGATGACAGGGGCGGGGTCGAGCACGGTGCCGGGGGCGGCACCGGCCTCGCCGTCGTCTGCAACAGCGCTCAAAAGCAGCTTCAGGCGCGTGCCGTCCGGGGCGAGGCACCAGGCGCCGGGGGCGTCGGCGAAGGCGCGGATCTGGCGGTCGACGTCCACCGCGGGCCGGGTCCAGTCGATGCGGGTCTCGGCGCGGTCGATCTTGGCGGCATAGGTGAGCCCGTCTTCGGTCTGGGGCACGGGCTTCAGGCTGCCGTCGGCAATGCCGGGCAG
>JAIXTH010000076.1 GCA_027484265.1 Alphaproteobacteria bacterium | reverse complement strand
GGGACCTGAGACAAGCCCGGCCCGGATCGTCGCCGCAAGCAGCGGACAGACTGCTGACGGGGCCGGAAGGCGGAACACTGTAATCTAGGTTCTGGCGCCAGCAGGGCTGGTGACAGAACCTCCTCAGCCAGGCAGCGGTCGGGCAGGCGCTGCTTCGTATCGATTGGGGGGCTGGACCGCGCGGCTCCCGCCGCGCATCGCCCCCGCCCTGGGCGCGGCAGGAGCCGCGCGGTCCAGCGGGCCGTCTGCGACCCAAGCCGCAAGCGACGGTCCGGAGCCGGACAACAGGTTTGCGCGGCGTCCTCAGTCCACCGCTGCCAGCAGCGGTGATCCAGACCCGTGGTCACCGCTGCTTCAGAGGCGTTCCGCCCCGGACTGCACCCGCTGCGACTGGAGCCGCCACCGGCGGGAACATCGAGGCACAGGGCATCTCGGCCACGCTCACGTCCAGGCTCTCGCCATAGCCGTTGAAGCGGGTGGCCATCGCCACGCCATAGGCACCCAGCATCCCGAACTCGACATAGTCGCCTTCGCGGATGTCCACCGGCAGCTCGAACGGGCCTTCGGCGGTGTCCATGGAATCGCAGGTCGGGCCATAGATCCGGAAGCCCTTCACCCGCGCCGACGGCGCCGCGCCATCCGTACGGACCAGCCGCACCGGATAGCGCCACTTCACGTGGGTGGCGTCGAACAGGTTCCCGTAGGAGCCATCGTTCAGATACAGCGCGTCGCCCTTC
The DNA here is from genome assembly GCA_027484265.1 of Alphaproteobacteria bacterium. Taxonomy (GTDB): domain Bacteria; phylum Pseudomonadota; class Alphaproteobacteria; order Caulobacterales; family Aquidulcibacteraceae; genus JAIXTH01. The sequence goes on along the minus strand of JAIXTH010000076.1, from coordinate 4,731 downwards.
ACCAGGTCCACGCGCGCCAGGATCGAGGTGGCTTCAGCCACCAGCGCCCGACCGGGCTCGGCCCACAGGCGGCAGTTCATCGGCACCGGCATGGCATCGAACACCCGTTCGATCTCGTCGATGAAGGTCTGCATCGGCGGCGGGTTCATGCCGGGATAGCGCGACGGGAAGCCGCCGCCCACATCCACGATGTCCACCACCACGGCGGCCTGCACCAGAAGGTCGCTGGCCTCGCGCATCGCCGTGCGCCAGGCGCGCGGGTCCATGCACTGCGAGCCGACATGGAACGACACACCCATGGTGCGCGCCGCCTGGCGGGTGGCGCGCAGCAGGGTTTCGGCCTCGGCGCCGAAGGTGCCGAACTTGGCTTCCAGCTTGAGGCCGGCCATGTCGTTGGAGACGCGCAGCCGCACCACCAGGGTCAGATCCTGCGCGCCATCGGTGGCCGCCCGGATCTTCTCGAGCTCGTCGAGGGTGTCGAGGGCGAAGATGCGCACGCCATGCTCGCGATAGGCGCGGGCGATGGCCTGGCGGCTCTTGACCGGATGCATGAAGGCCAGCTCGGCCTGCGGAAACAGGCCGCGCACCAGCGCGCATTCATTGACCGAAGCCACATCGAACATCCGCACGCCCTCGTCCCACAGGGCTTGCAGCACCCACGGCGAAGGGTTGGCCTTCACGGCATAGAGAATGTCGCCCGGAAAGCGGGACACGAAGAACCGTGCCGCCGCTCGCACCAGGTGCGGACGGTTGAGCGCAACCGGGATGTCCGGCTGCAGGATAGTCGCGACGTCATGCGCGCCCGTGAAGTGATCCATGCGCGGATCCCCCCTCGTTCGTGTTCAAACCCAGGCCGGCGTTAGTCGGACTTACGTCGTTACGTCAGGTCCGCCCTTGGGAGCTTACGCCGGAGGATGTCTCCTCCGTGTGGCCTGGGCCCGAGGGGGCGTTAGTGGACTTGGCTGTTTCCAGGTCCGCCGGAAGTGGCGCTCATACGGCCATTTTCCCCGCACGCAAGCAATTTTTTCAACGGGGGGCACCCCGGATGCAGCGGGGGGGCCAGCAGGCGGCCCGTGGGGCGCCACGAGCGGTTCCTTATCCACAAGATATGGTGGTCTCTATATCTAGTGCGGCGCAGATGCCTGTGGACGAACGTGTATCAAGCCCTTGTGTGTCGGACTTATGCGAATACGATTGGTGGTGGCTAGTTATGCCCGCAGGCCAGAGCGGGCCACAAGATATGGGGGTTGAGATGACAAACGGCTGGACAGATGACCGGGTCGAGGTCCTCAAGAGATTGTGGGCAGAAGGTTTGTCGGCGAGCCAGATCGCCAAGCAGCTCGGTGGGGTCACCCGCAATGCCGTGATCGGCAAGGTGCACCGTCTGGGACTGGCCGGTCGTGCCGCGCCCTCGCGCCCCGTGGCCCGCCTGGCCCTCGCCCCGCGGCCCAAGCCGGTGGCGCCGCCCCGCCCGGCCGTGGTGGCTGGCATCGACCATGCCGCGGCAGCTGCCCGCGCCGCCAGCGCCGCAGTTGCCACCGCCGCCACTGGGCAACAGCCTCCCGCTCCCCGCCCGGCCACCCCGCGCGCGCGCAACACCCAGGTGATCGGCGTGCTGGAGCTGACCTCGCATACCTGCCGCTGGCCGATTGGCGACCCCGATGATCCGGACTTCGGCTTCTGCGGCATGAAGACCGAGGCTGGCCTGCCCTATTGTTCCGAGCACGCGGCAATTGCCTACCAGCAGCAGCAGGACCGCCGCCCGGGCGAGCCCAAGCGCGAGGACCGCGCCTCTGCCGAAGTGCGCCGCCTGGCCCGTCTGGCGAACTACTGAGCGGCCGGGCTGCGCAGGCCGCATGCTGAATGCGGTCCTTGACCGGAAGGGGGGCAGGCGCGAAAGCGCCGTGCCCCCGCTTCCTGTTCCGACGGGCCTGTGTCCGGTCTGCTTGTTCTGAAAGGCCCGCCTGCCGTGTCTGCCACGCCGCTCGAAACCGCCCAGATGCTGGCCAAGGCGCTGCCGTTCATCCAGCGCTATGACCGCGAGACCATCGTCATCAAATATGGCGGCCATGCCATGGGCGACGAGGAGACCGCGCGCCGGTTTGCCGCCGATGTGGTGCTGCTGCGTCTGGTGGGGATGCGGCCGGTGGTGGTGCATGGCGGCGGCCCGCAGATCAGCGCGATGCTACGCCGGGCCGGGGTGCACAGCGAATTCATCGACGGGCTGCGCGTCACCGATGCCGCCACCATGGAAGTGGCCGAGATGGTGCTGTCCGGCGCCGTCAACAAGCAGCTGGCGCATCTGGTGACCGAGGCTGGCAGCGAGGCCGATGTGCGCGGTGTGGGCCTGTCGGGCAAGGACGCCCGGCTGTTCACCGTCGAGAAGGTCACCCGCACCGCCAAGGACCCCGACAGCCAGATCGAGAAGGTGATTGACCTGGGTTTCGTGGGCGATCCCAAGGCCGTTGATGCCCGTCTCATCCGTACACTGATCGAGTCCGAAGATACCGATTATGTGCCGGTTGTGGCGCCGGTCGGGGTGGGGTCGGATGGCGCCACCTACAATATCAATGCCGACACGGCAGCCGGCGCCCTGGCGGGCGAGCTCAAGGCGCGGCGCTTCCTGCTGCTGACCGACATCAAGGGCGTACTCGACGGCAATGGCCAGCTGATCGAGGAGCTGAGCGTGGCCGATGCCCGCCAGCTGATCGCCACGGGCGTGGCCACCGGCGGCATGATCCCCAAGCTCGAGACCGCGATTGCCGCCGTGGAGGCCGGGGTGGACGGGGTGGTGATCCTCGACGGCCGCAACCCGCATGCCATCCTGACCGAGCTTCTGACCGAAGCCGGCGCCGGCACCCTGATCCGGCCATGACAGGCCCTGTTCCGCAGATCCGTCCGGCGGACTTCGACGATCCGCAGCTGCTGGAGCTGCTGCGCCTGCACCTGCACGAGGCACTGGCCAATTCACCGCCCGGCACCTCCTATGCCCTTGATCTGTCGAAGCTTCAGGTGCCGTCTGTGCGGCTCTATGTCCTGTGGCTGGGTGATGCGCTGGCGGGGATGGGGGCGTTGCAGGAGCTGGCGCCGGACTGGGGCGAGCTCAAGTCGATGCGGACCGCACCGGCCTTTTTGCGGCAGGGGCTGGCGTCGGTGATGCTGGCGCATCTGATCGGCGAGGCGCGGACTCGCGGCTATCGTCGCCTCAGCCTGGAGACCGGGACCGGGCCGGAATACGGGCCCGCCGTTGCGCTCTACACCCGGCACGGCTTCGAGCCGGGTGCGATCTACGGCAGCTATCAGGCCTCGCCGCACAACCAGTATTTCCACCTCGATCTCTAGGGCCGGTGCGATCCGCCGCGCCCATCAGTCCGCATCCGGATCAAATCCGAATACCGCCTCGAACGGCGCCCCCAGAGCGCGGGCAATGCGGAATGCCAGTTCCAGCGAGGGGGCATATTTTCCGGCCTCGATGGCGATGATGGTCTGGCGGGTGGCGAGGGCCGCGTCCGCCAGCTCCTGCTGGGTGATGCCCGCCGCGCCGCGCAACTCGCGGATGCGCGGCATCACCCGTCCCTTGGCCCGGGCTGGCTGCACCACCGGCATCAGGGCCGGTACCGCAGGGCGGTAATCGTCAGCCGGGTCAGGTGTCCGGCAAACAGCACACTGACCAGGGCGAACACCAGCGTCGGCATGTGCGTCAGGTCGATCCGGGGCAGGGCATGGCCGGCATAGGCCGCGTCCAGGATCGCGTGCAGCACCAGGATGTTCACCCCGGCCAGCACCACGCCGCTCTCCCAGCGTCCGGCCTCGGCGGCGATCGCCACATCCCGCTCGTCCTCGGCAATCCCGCCCTCAGCCCGCTGCCGCACGCCAGCCCAGCCGGCGATCGCCGCCTCTGCAATCACGAACAGCACCACCACCGCCATGAACGCCCACAGCACCTTGCCCGGCGCCTGATCCACCACCCGCACCCCATCCAGCATGCGATGCGCGAAATACCCCCAGATCGCCACAGCAGCGCCCAGCGACAGCATAGTCCGTTGAAAAGCCAGTGACATGACCACCTCGATGTAAGAGATGTTTTACATACGCCCCGATCGGGGCGATGTAAAGAGTGTTTTACATCTGAATGTGACGGCCGCGCCGCCCGCACCACCGTCCTTGAAGTGCGGGGCGGTGCGGCCCAGATTGGAGGGCCCAGACTGGAGGGCCTATACTGGACGGCCCGGTCCGGTTCTCCCGCACCACGGATGACACCCATGTCCACCACGCTCCTCTCCGCCTCTGGCTTCAGCCTGGTGGCGCCCACGCCGGGACAGATGGCCGCGCTGATTGCCGGTCTGACCGATGAGGAGCGGCGGATCCTGCTGGATCACGGCACCGAGCATCCGTTCTGCGGCACGCTGCTGGATAACAAGCAGGACGGCACCTATTGCTGCCGGGTGTGTGCGCTGCCGCTGTTCGACAGCACCACCAAGTTCAACTCCGGCACCGGCTGGCCGAGTTTCTGGGGCGAGTATGACCCGGCCCATGTGCGCCGGATTGTGGACCGCAGCCACGGCATGGTGCGCACCGAGATCCGCTGTGCCCGCTGCGACAGCCACCTCGGCCACGTGTTTCCGGACGGGCCGCCACCGACCCACGAGCGCCACTGCCTGAACTCGACGGCGATGGAGTTCGTGGTGCGCGGCACCCGCCTGCGCGACCCGTTGGGCCTTGGCGGGGTGG
>JAIXTH010000030.1 GCA_027484265.1 Alphaproteobacteria bacterium | reverse complement strand
TGCGGTGGCGCTCCTGTTGCTGCTGGTGGTGCAGTTTGCGGGGCACGAGGCCAAGGGGGCCAGCCGCTGGATCCGGTTCCCGGGCTTCTCGCTGCAGCCGTCCGAGCTTCTGAAGCCGGCCCTCGTGATCGTGGCAGCCGCGCTGTTCACCAGTGCGGACCGCGATCTGCAGCCCCGCAGGATCGTGATGGCGTTCGGTCTGTTCGCGCTGCCGGTGATCCTGTTGCTGCTGCAGCCCGATGTGGGCCAGACCGGCCTTCTGACGGCGGCCTTCATGACGGTGTTCTTCCTGTCGGGCATGCCGGTAGCCTGGACCATCGGCCTTTTGATGGTGGCGATGCTGGGGATCAGCCTCTTGTATTTCGTGTTCCCGCACTTTGCCCACCGCATCCAGCTGTTCTTCAACCCCGACACCACCGAGAACTACCAGGTGCAGCGGGCGCTGGATGCCATCGCCTCGGGTGGCCTGTTCGGGCGCGGGCCGGGGGAGGGCGAGATCAAGCGCATCCTGCCCGATGCCCACACCGACTTCATCTATTCGCTGGCCTCCGAGGAGTTCGGCCTGATCGCCTCGGTGGGGATCATCCTCCTATTCGCGATGCTGGTGCTGCACGGCCTGTTCCGGGCCGAGGAGCAGAAGGATCCGTTCGTGCGGGTGGCGGCGGCGGGCCTGATCTGTCTGGTGGGCTATCAGGCGGCCATCAATATCGGCGTGAACCTCAATGTCGGCCCGACCAAGGGCATGACGCTGCCGTTTGTTTCCTATGGCGGCTCCAGCCTGCTGGGCACCGCCATCACCCTCGGCTTCGCCCTTGCCCTCACCCGCCGCCGGCCCGGGGCACGGCTCTAGCGGCCGCACCGCTAGCCTACCAGGGCCAGCCATTCGTCCTCGGTCAGCACCGTGATCCCCAGTTCGCTGGCCTTGGCCAGTTTGGAGCCGGCGCCGGGGCCTGCGACCACCAGGTCTGTCTTGGCCGAGACCGATCCGGCCACCTTGGCACCCAGCCGGGTGGCCTGCGCCTTGGCCTCGTCGCGTGTCATCTTCTCGAGCGAGCCGGTAAAGACCACAGTCTTGCCGGTGACGGGGCTGTCCTGGGCCGGGCGCTCGGCATCGCGCGGGCGGATCTGCGCCAGCAGCCGGTCCACCGAGGCGGCATTGTGGGCCTCGCCGAAGAAATCGACCAGCGCCCCCGCCGCCACTTCCCCCACGCCCGAGATCGACGACAGCGCGATCCAGCCATCTCCGGGCCGCTGGGCCGCCGCCGCACGGACCACGGCTTCGAAGTCCGACCAGTCCGGATAGGCTTCGGCGAGCGCCCGGCGCGCGCCGGCCGGCACATCGCCCAGGCCCGCCACGGCAATCAGGTCCGCCGTGCGGGCGAACAGGTCGGTCTGTACATGCAGCCCCTCGCCCGAAACCCGGTCCAGCAGCGCCTTCAGCGCCACAGGGCCAAGGCCCGGGAGCGCCTCCAGCGCGCGAAAGGCTGTGCCTGGCGCGCTGGCCGCAGCCTCTGCCACGGCAGCGCGGAATCCGTCCCAGCTGACGAAGGTCCGCGCCAGCAGGCCGCCGGTGGTCTCGCCCACATGGCGGATGCCAAGCCCGTAGATCACCCGCGCCAGGTCTACGTCCCGGCGTGCCTCGATCGCGGCCAGGAGGTTGTTCACCGAGGTCTCGCCATAGCCTTGCAGGCCCAGCAGGGTTTCGCGGTGTACGGCCAGCTGGAAGATGTCTGCCGGCTCGCGGATCAGGCCGAGGTCGAAGAACTCCTGCAGCTGCTTCGGCCCCAGCCCGTCGATATCGAACGCCTTGCGCGACACGAACAGCTCGAGGTGCCGCAGCCGCTGGAACGGGCACGAGAACTCGCCGGTGCAGCGCCGCACCACATCCTCGGCTTCCTCGCTGCCATCGCCCCGCACCGCCGGTGTCCTGAGCGGGCAGGGGCAGACTTGGGGGAAGGCGAAGGGCACGCTGTCCGCTAGGCGCCTGTCGAGCAGAACGTCGACAATCTGCGGGATCACGTCACCCGCCCGCTGCACCACCACATGGTCGCCGGGCCGCAGGTCCTTGCCGCCGCGGACCGGGCTGCCGGTGGCGCGGTCGAGGGCGCGGCCGGCAATGAAGTCCTCATTGTGCAAGGTGGCGTTCGACACCACCACGCCGCCCACCGTCACCGGCCGCAGCCGGGCCACGGGTGTCAGTGCCCCGGTGCGCCCCACCTGGATATCGATGGCATCGAGGATGGTAACCGCCTGCTCGGGCGGGAACTTGTGGGCGATGGCCCAGCGGGGAAAGCGGGTGACAATGCCGAGCCGGGCCTGCAGGGTGAGGTCATCCACCTTGTAGACCACCCCGTCGATGTCATAGCCCAGCTCTGCGCGCCGCAGGCCGAGGTCCGTGTAATGGGCCAGCAGGGCACCGACATCCCGGCACAGGGCCATGTCCGGATTGGTGGAAAAGCCCCAAGCTGCCAGCCTGGCCACAGCCTCGCTCTGCGTGGCTGCGAACGGCGCCGACACCTCGCCCCAGGCATAGGCAAAGAACGACAGCGGGCGGCGTGCCGTAATGGCCGGGTCGATCTGGCGCAGCGACCCTGCGGCGGCATTGCGGGGATTGGCGTAGAGTGGCTGGCCAGCCGCTTCCTGCGCGGCATTGAGGCGGGCAAAATCGGCGTGCGAGAGATACACTTCCCCGCGCACTTCCAGCACCTGCGGCCAGCCCGCGCCCGCCAGGGCCTTCGGCACGGTGGCGATGGTCAGTACATTGGCCGTCACATCCTCGCCCTCGCGTCCGTCACCCCGGGTAGCGGCCTTGACGAGACGCCCGCCCTCATAGCGCACCGACAGCGACAGCCCGTCGATCTTGGGCTCGGCGGTGCAGGGCAGGGCGCTGCCTTCGGGCAGGCCGAGGAAGCGTGCGGCGCGGGCCATGAAGTCGGCCACATCCTCGCCAGTGAAGGCATTGTCGAGCGACAGCATCGGCACCGCATGGCTGATCTTGCCAAAGCGGGTGGAGGCGGCGGCGCCCACCTGGCGTGAGGGGCTGTCATCGCGCGCCAGGTCTGGAAAGCGCTGTTCGATCAGCGCATTGCGGCGCTCCAGCGCGTCGTATTCGGCATCGGACAACACCGGCGCATCGTGCTGGTAATAGGCGGCGCGGTGACCGGCGATCTCGGCGGCCAGCCGCGCAAGCTCGCGTTCGGCGTCCATGCGGCTGAGGGCTTCGACCGGGATGGCGGACAGGGATTCAGGGGCGCTCATGGCTGTCTGCCTTGGCGCTGGTGAGGCGCCGGGTCAATGGCGGATCGGACACCAGGCCACCGCTGCGGCCAGGGGCGCAGCCCCCCGCAGCCGCTCCATGCTTAACGGGCGGTTAATCGATGCGGGGCACCGGTAGCGCGTGTCCCGGCTGCAGCAGGCAGGCGGGCAAGCGGAGCCCTTGCGCGTGGAATTCGTGCCGGCCACCATCTGGGCGATTGGCCTTGTGTTCGCGCGCGTCGGCGCGCTGATGATGCTGGTGCCCGGGATCGGGGACCAGTTCGTGCCCGCGCGCATCCGTCTGATGGTGGCGCTGTTCCTGGCCTTCGTGATCGCGCCCGTGGTGGCCGCGCAGGTGCCGCCGCTGCCGGCCCAGCCGGGGGCGATGGCCGCGATGCTGGTGATGGAAGTGCTGATCGGCCTCGGGATCGGCATGGCGACCCGGATGCTGTTCTCGACCCTCGCCACCGCCGGGGCCATCGCCGGGATGCAGACCGGCCTTGCCATGGCCATGACCTTCGACCCCACCCAGGGCAGCCAGGGGGCGATCTTCGGGACCTTCCTGGCGATCCTCGGCACCACCCTGGTGTTCCAGGCCGACGCGCATCACTGGTTCATTGCAGGCGCCGTCAATACCTACAACCTGATGGCGCCGGGCGAGGCCGTGCCGTGGGGGGACATGGCGCAGTATCTGATCGCCGCCTTCGCCCGCTCGTTCCTGCTGGCGGTACAGATCACCGCGCCGCTCCTGCTGTTCGGCATCATCTTCAACATTGCGCTGGGCATCCTCAACCGGGTGGCGCCGCTGATCCAGGTGTTCTTCATCGCCCAGCCGCTGCAGGTGATGCTGGGTCTGGCGCTGTTCATGGTGACGGCCGGGGCGGGCATGCTGGTGTGGCTGGAGGCGGTGGTGACGGCGGGCCGCGACCTGGCTTCGGGAGGTCCCGTTGGAGGAGGATGAGAGCCAGAAGGTGTTCGATGCCACCCCGCGCAAGCTGCAGCAGGCGCGGGAGAAGGGCGACGTGGCCAAGAGCCAGGATGTGGCCACCGCTTTCGTGCTGATCGCCTCGGCGGCGGTGTTTCTGGGCCTCGGCGGCTGGATGGCGGCCCGGCTGGTGGCGGACATGCGCGTGTTCTTCGAGCAGCCCGAGGCGCTGGCCGTCGATGGCGGCGCGCTGCAGCGGCTGGCCTTCGACATCAGCCTCAAGACTGCGATCCTCCTGGGTGCCGCGTTTGCCGCCATGAGCGTGGCGGCGCTGGCCGGGCATCTGGTGCAGGCCGGGATGCTGTTCACCACCGAGAAGATGAAGCCCAAGATCGACAAGATCAGCCCGATCGCCGGTTTCAAGCGGCTGTTCGGGGGCGAGGCGCTGATCCAGTTCCTGAAGACCGTGGTCAAGGTCACGATCCTCGGCATCGTCTGCTGGTTGATCCTGGCGCCGCACTGGCGCGAGGCCGAGGCGCTGGTGCGGATCGAGCCGGTGGCGCTGCTGCCGGTGGCGATGGAGATCCTGGCGCAGCTCCTGTTCCTGCTGCTGATCGTGGTGGCCCTGGTGGCGGCCGCCGACTTTGCCATCCAGCGCTTCCACTGGCTCAAGCGCAACAAGATGAGCAAGCAGGAGATGAAGGACGAGTACCGCCAGACTGAAGGCGACCCGCATGTGAAGGCCAAGCTGCGCCAGATCCGGATGGAGCGCGGCCGCCAGCGCATGATGGCCGAAGTGCCCACGGCCACCGTGGTGATCACCAACCCGACCCACTATGCCGTGGCGCTGCGCTATGAGCCCGGCGAGGATGCCGCCCCGGTCTGTGTCGCCAAGGGCGTCGACCGGGTGGCCCTCAAGATCCGGGAAGTGGCCACCGAGCATGAGGTGGCCATCGTCGAGGACCCGCCGCTCGCCCGCGCCCTGTTCGCCAGCGTCGATATCGAGGACCCGATCCCGGTGGAGCATTATGCCGCCGTCGCCAAGATCATCGGCGTGATCCTGTCAGTGGCGGCGCGGCGCAAATCACGCCAGCCTCTCCCCCTGCCTACTGCCCGCACCAGCCCTGGCCCCCTCGGACAGACCGGAGCCGTTCCATGAGCCTGACCGCCTTCCTGCGTCCCGCCGCCATAGCCGATGCCGCCAGCCTTCTGGCCGCGATGGACGGTGCCAGCGCCCTGATCCGGCCCGACGGGGTGGTGCTCGCCGCCAGCAGTGCCTGGCACGACCTGTTCGCCACCGGCCCGCTGGCCAGGGCCCTGTCGCCCACGGTGGCCTCCGACGCCGTATTCCGCATCTGCCGCGCGGTGCGCGCCCGCAGTGCCCATCTGGAGGAGCTGCCGGATGGCACCGTCATCAAGGTGGCGCCCGTCACGGGCGCGGCCCTGGTCACACGGCTGATGCCCGCCGGCGTGCTGGCCGCTCCAGCCGTCGCTGCCAGCACTGAGGAGGCGGCGGCCGCCGACCCTGCCACCCCGCTGGCGGCGGTCAGCGATGCCGGCGACGGGCGCAGCACGGGTCTGGCTGCCCTGATTGCCGCCGCGCCTCTCGGCATCGCGCGCCTCGACAGCATCGCAGCGCGCGACGCCACCATCGTGGAAGCCAATGCCGCCTTCCGCCGCATCACCGGCGCCGACGGCAGCGGCGCGCTCGCCGCGCTGGTGGCCGAGACCGACCGCCCGGCCCTGTCGGCCCTGAAGCCCGGCGAGGACACCCCCATCGCCCTCAGCCTCGCCAGCGGCCGGGCCTGCGAGGCCTGGATGCTGCTGGACGAGGACGGGCGCGGGGCCCTTTTGGTGGCCGACACCACCGCCCGGCGCGAGATGGAACAGCGGCTGGTGCAGTCGTCCAAGATGGAAGTGATCGGCAACATCGCCGCCGGTGTGGCCCACGAGCTCAACAACATGCTGGGCGTGGTGGCGCTGTCCGCCGACGACCTCCTGACCCGCCATCCGATCGGCGATCCCTCGTTCGAGGAGCTGCAGAACCTCAAGAGCCACTGCCTGCGGGCCTCGAACCTGGTGGCGACGCTGCTGGCCTATTCGCGCCAGCAGACCGTGCGGCGCGAGGCACTGGATCTCGGCGGGGTGCTGTCCGAGTTCCGGGTGCTGCTCAAGAAGCTGGTGGACGAGCGGGTCAGCCTCGAGTTCCGCCACGGACGCGGCCTGCCGCAGGTGCTGGTGGACCGCCAGCAGCTCGAAACCGTGATCATGAACCTCGTGACCAATGCCCGCGACGCCATCCTGGCCAAGACCTCCGACGGCGGCGCGATCCATGTCGCCACCCGCCTTGCCAGCACCGACGACGTGCGCGAGGCCCTCGCCGGCAAGGGCATCGCCAGCTTCCCCGACTGCGAGTGGGTCGAGATCGCCGTCACCGATACGGGCACCGGCATGAGCCCGGAGACGGCGGCCCGCATCTTCGACCTGTTCTTCACCACCAAGCCCAAGGGCCAGGGAACCGGGATCGGCATGGCCTCGGTCTATGGCATCGTGAAAGGGGCGGGCGGCTTCATCGCGGTGGATACCGAAGAGGGGCGCGGCACCACGTTCCGGGTGTTCCTGCCAGGACACGAGCCTGTGGCCGCTCCGGTGGCCGCTCCGGTGGCTGCTCCGGTAGCGACGCCCGTGGAAGCCACCCCCGCCAGCCCGGCCGCCTCCGACCTGTCGGGCCGGGGCCGCATCCTGATCGCCGATGACGAGGCACCGCTGCGCAATCTCGCTGCCCGCATCCTGCGCCAGCGCGGCTATGACGTGGTGGAGGCCTCGGACGGGGAGGAGGCGCTCGATATCCTGATGGACGAATCGGGCTCGTTTGACCTGCTGCTGTCGGATGTGAAGATGCCCGGCATGGGCGGGCCGGAACTGCTGAAGGAAGCCCGTCCATACCTCGGACGCGCCCGCGTGATCTTCATGAGCGGCTATGCCGAGCAGAATCTGTCGGACACACTGGAAAGCGACCGGGAAATCTCGTTCCTGCAGAAGCCCTTCGGCATCGAGGCGCTGTCGGCGCTGGTGAAGGCCGAGCTGGCGGCGCCCTGATCAAAGATACGCCAATATTGGACGTATATCGGATTTGTTCTGCTTGCGTTCCTTGAACACATGCGGTACAAACCCCCTGTCACGCCCCGGCACCGCAGCAGTTTGCGGCAGTCGTGGGGGCTCACGGCGAAGCGAACAGGGGTATACCATGGCACAGGCATCTCTGCGGCTGGTGGATCAGGACGACATGGACAAGTCAAAGGCACTCGAAAGCGCGCTCACCCAGATCGAACGGGCCTTTGGCAAGGGCTCGATCATGCGCCTGGGCGACCAGAGCGCGGCGGTCGAGATCGAATCGGTCTCCACAGGCTCGCTGTCGCTGGACATCGCCCTGGGTATCGGCGGCCTGCCGCGCGGCCGGATCGTCGAGATCTACGGGCCGGAAAGCTCGGGCAAGACCACGCTGGCGCTGCATTGTATCGCCGAGGCCCAGAAGAACGGCGGCGTCTGCGCCTTCGTCGACGCCGAACATGCGCTCGACCCAATCTATGCCCGGAAGCTGGGGGTGGACCTCGGCGACCTGCTGGTGTCCCAGCCCGATACCGGCGAGCAGGCCCTTGAGATCACCGATACGCTGGTGCGCTCGGGCGCCGTGGATGTGCTGGTGGTGGATTCGGTGGCCGCCTTCACGACGCGCGCCGAAATCGAAGGCGACATGGGCGACCAGCTGCCGGGCTTGCAGGCCCGACTGATGAGCCAGGCCCTGCGCAAGCTCACCGGCTCCATCTCCCGCTCCAAGACCCTGGTGATCTTCATCAACCAGATCCGGATGAAGATCGGGGTGATGTTCGGCAATCCCGAGACCACGACTGGCGGCAATGCCCTCAAATTCTATGCCTCGGTCCGCCTCGACATCCGCCGGATCGGCCAGATCAAGGACAAGGAAGATGTGGTCGGTAACCAGACCCGGGTGAAGGTGGTCAAGAACAAGGTGGCCGCCCCGTTCAAGGTGGTCGAGTTCGACATCCTCTATGGCGAGGGCATCTCCAAGGCCGGCGAGCTGATCGACCTCGGGGTCAAGGCCGGGATCGTCGAGAAGTCCGGCGCCTGGTACTCGTGCGACAGCCAGCGGATCGGCCAGGGCAAGGAGAACGCCCGCCTGTTCCTGAAGGCCAATCCCGATATCGCCGATGCGATCGAGACCCGCATCCGCCAGAACGCCGGCCTGCTGGCTGAAGTGATGGCCGGGGTTCCCTCCGACGACGCCGACGACGACGCCGAATAGGCCGCCGATGCATTGGAGCGCTGCTGCTTGCAGCAGCGCAAGCGGCGCCCCGGCGTTGCTTGCACTCTGCGAAGACTGCGTGCGACCGGCTTGATTGCACGCTTTTTCGCTGGTCCACGCCGATCGAGGCGCGCGTCACTGTCGGGTTGGAGGGGCGGCCACCAGCACGCCCGCTGCTTCACCGCTGGACGGCGCGGCTCCTGCCACGCCAGACTGCTGACAAACGGTTGAAGGGCCTGGAGCGCAGCTGCTTGCAGCTGCGCCAGCGACGCGGAGCGGCGCTACAGGATGTGCAAGGCCTTGAGTTTAGAGCACTTCGTGCGGCGCAGTTGCAAGCAACTGCGCTCCAGCGGGTCGAACAGTCGTGTCGCGCCGATTCAAAAGGGCTTTGTCAGCAGTCTGGCGCGGCTCCTGCCGCGCCGCACTCCGGACGCGGCACCCCGAACATCCAGCGCGGCAGGAGCCGCGCGGTCCAGCTGTCGTGCTGGGCGAAGCTCAACCCCTGCCCACTTGCCAGACCTGCCGGGCCCGGCATGGCGCGATCAGGGCCAGAGCCGCAGGGCCAGAGCCGCAGGGGCAGAGCTGCAGGGCCAGAGCCGCAGGGCCAGAGCCACAGGGCCAGAGCCACAGGGCCAGAGCCGCAGGGCCAGAGCTGCAGGGGCAGAGCCGCAGGGTCAGACCGGCGCGATCAGGGCCCGAAATCAGGCTCCGAAGTCAGGTGCCGGCTTCAGGTCCCGGCATCAGGTCCCGACCGGGCCGCCGTCGGTGCGGCGCACCACGATCACCGCATCGCGCGGCCAGCCACCATCGGGGAAGGTCGAGAACGGGCTGCCGGGGCCGCCGCGATAGGAGCGGCCTTCGAGGCCGCTGCTGCCGGGATGCTGGATGCCGCAGAAGAAGCTGCGGTTACCCGGCGCCACGAACGGCCCGCAGATCTCCGAACCCACCGGCCCGGTCAGGAACCGCTTCACCGGGCGCGGCCCGTCGCTGGTACCCAGCGGCGCCACATAGACCCCGTCATTGCAGTCAAACACATCGGACGTGCCGTCGGTGCTGATCCAGGCATAGCCCGCGCGGTCGAAGCAGATGTTGTCGGGGGCGCCGAACCGGTCGCCGCTATTCACCGGGCGCCCATCCACCCAGCTGGAGGCATTGATCACGGTGCCATCGCGCAGGCTGTGCTCGACCCGCTCGGCGGCCGGGTCGCCCCCCACCACGAACAGGCCCCAGCGGAAGGTGGGGCTGGTGTGGTCGCCGTGATCCTCATCGATCCGCAGGATATGGCCGGTGCGGTTCAACTCGGGCTGGCCGGCCGCATCGGTGCGGCGCGGATTGGCGGCATTGCCGGCCTTGTAGGCCTCGGCAGTGTTCACGGTGCAGACCACATAGATGCTGCCGCGCCCCATGAAGTCGCCGCCCGCCGGCGCCTGGACGTCCTCGGGACGGTCCATATGGGTGGCGCCCAGCCGCCGGGCCGCTTCGCGGCAGCGCACCACCACATCGCCCTGGCTGGTGAAGGGGGCCATGCCCGCAATCGGCGGCGCCGCCGTCACGGTCTCCAGCGTCAGGTCAAGCCACGCACCGCTGCCGTCCTCGTCAAACCGGGCCACCTGCAAGGTGCCCTCGTCCAGCAGGGTGCGGTTGGCGGTGCGGTCCAGCGGATTGAACCGGCCCTTGCTGACGAAGCGATAGACGAACTCGCCAGCATTGTCGTCGCCCATATAGACCGCGATCCGGCCATCGCGGGCGATCACGGTGGTGGCGCACTCGTTCTGCTTGCGGCCAAGGGCCGTGTGCTTGCGCGGCGTGAAGCCGGGATCATAGGGGTCGATCTCGACGATCCAGCCATAGAGGGACGGGCCCTGCGGGTTGCCCGAGAGGTCGTACTGGGCCGGACCGCCAAACGGCCAGCCGCCGCCATAGCGGAACATCTCGCGGTCGGCCGGCAGGGCAGGATCGGCTGCATGGCCGTCGCGCAGCACCGCCGATTGCGGATCCGATGTGAAGAACTGGTTGCGGAAATTCTCCTCCGCCGTGAGGTAGGTGCCCCAGGGCGTGTAGCCCCCGGCGCAGTTCTGCATCGTGCCGCATTTGATGGCGCCGGCCGCCCGCACGGGGCCGCTGCGGGCCGCTTCTTCGTGGTTGAAGACAGCGCCCGCCGCCGCGATCCAGGGGTGGCTGGCGGCAGGGCCCGAGAACACCGCTTCGGTGAAGGGCGTGATCCGCCGGTTGAGGCCGGTCCCGGGCGCCGCATCCTTCACCACCGACCAGTCGCCGCCCTCCGGGGCACAGGCGAGCTGCACCACAGACACCCCCATGGCGGCATAGAGCGCCTCCATCTGGTCGGCGGTTCCGGTCCAGCGGGCGCTGCGCTCGGTGAGCTGGGTGGCGTCGGGCGCGCACAGGAACGGCGAGACCGCCTCGTGATTGACGCACATCAGGGCGCGGGCGGGCTCGGGCCCCTCAGGCCAGGGATAGGTGTAGGGCTGCGGGAACAGCACCAGCATGTCGTTGTAGCTGCCAAACCGCTGCTCCTGCTCGGCGCGGGTCTGGGGGAAGGGGGCGCCGCGCGCGGCGGGCACGGCCGGAGCCGCGCTGTCGAACAGCGGGTCGCCCCAGGCGATCAGCCGCTGCCAGCCATAGCCCTCGGGCACCGTCACCGTGTCGGCCCGGTTCTCGGCCACGCTGACGAACCCCGCCGCCACGCCGCGATAGCCCGGGCCGGAAAAGCTGCGAGCCGAAGCGGCTGCCGGGGCCGCCACCGTCAGCACCGGCAGCGCCGCCAAGGCCCCCAGAAGGCCGCGGCGGCTGAGATGCAGTTCGATCGAGCGGCCGTTGGAGCCGAAGGGAGCAGTAGTCATGATCACGGTCTTTCACGGCAAGCTGCCAGGCGATCAAGTCCCTGCACCATGGCCATGGCAGGCATATGACAGGCAGTCTGCCCACCACCGGCGGCAACACCGGGGGAGGCAAGGCGGATCCGCCACCGCTCTTGGCACTGCCCGCACTGGAAACCACCGGGGCAGCACCCTATGAAACACCCCATGACCCTGAAAAACCCCGCCGAGCTGGCCGCCGCCAGCACCTGGATCTTCGACCTCGACAACACACTCTATCCCGCCGAGTGCGACCTTTTCTCGCAGATCGATGTGCGGATGACGCAGTTCGTCGCCTCCTATCTGGGCATACCGGAGCCCGAGGCCCGTATCCGCCAGAAGCACTACTATCATACCTATGGCACCACCCTGAACGGGATGATGCGCGAGCATGGCATGCCCGCCGAGGCCTTTCTCGATTACGTGCACGACCTCGATTACACCCCGGTGGTCCCTGCGCCCCGGCTGAAGGCGGCTTTGCAGAAGCTGCCGGGGCGACGGATCGTGTTCACCAATGGCTCGGTCGGCCATGCCCACCGCACCCTCAAGGCGCTGGGTCTCGATCACGGCGTGTTCGACGAGCTGTTTGGCATCGCCGAAACCGGCTTCATCCCCAAGCCACGCCCGGAAGCCTTCGATGCCCTGATCCGCAGCCACGATATCGACCCCACCCGTGCGGTGATGGTCGAGGACCTGTCGCGCAACCTCGTCACCGCCAAGCAGCTGGGGATGGCCACCGTGCTGGTGTGGAGCTGGAAGGACTGGTCGCACGAGCCCGAGGGCGCCCGCCCGGCCGGTCCTGAGTCCAGCCCCGAGCCGCATGTGGACTTCATGACCTCCGATCTGGCAGTGTTCCTCGAGAGCGTCACCGATCCCGCCGCCGCCGAGGCCGCTGCCTGACCGCCCCCTGTCCCTGATCCCGGCCAGCACCGGCCCTGCCATCGAAAGACCGCCGCCATGACCGATACCGCCAGCCTGCAAGCCACCATCGATGCTGCCTGGGACGGGCGGGCCGAGCTGTCGCCCGCCAGCACCGGTGCGGTCCGCGACGCCGTGGTCGAAGCCCTGCATCACCTCGACACCGGCCGCCTGCGCGTGGCCGAGCGCGGGGCGGACGGGGTGTGGGTCACCCACCAGTGGCTCAAGAAGGCGGTGCTGCTGAGCTTCCGGCTGTTCGACAATGCGGTGCTGGATGCTGCCGGCCATCCCGGTGCCGTCCAGCCCATGGGCCGGGCCTTCGACAAGGTGCCGCTCAAGACCGCAGGCTGGAGCGAGGCCGACTTCCGGGCGGCCGGGTTCCGGATGGTGCCGGGCGCCGTGGTCCGGCGCGGCAGCCATATCGCCCCCAACGCGGTTCTGATGCCCAGCTTCGTGAACATCGGTGCCTATGTCGGGGCCGGGACGATGGTGGACACCTGGGCGACAGTGGGCTCGTGCGCCCAGATCGGCGCCAATGTGCATATTTCCGGCGGGACCGGCATCGGCGGGGTTCTCGAGCCGCTGCAGGCCGGGCCGGTGATCATCGAGGACAATGTGTTCATCGGTGCCCGCTCGGAAGTGGCCGAAGGCGTGATCGTGCGCGAGGGGGCGGTGATCTCGATGGGCGTGTTCATCGGCGCCTCCACCCGGATCGTGGACCGCGCCACCGGCGAGGTGTTCCGGGGCGAGGTGCCCCCCTATGCCGTTGTGGTGCCCGGCAGCCTGCCGTCGCCGAACGGAGGCCCGTCACTGGCCTGTGCCGTGATCGTCAAGCGCGTGGATGCCCAGACCCGCTCCAAGACCGGCATCAACGAGCTGCTGCGCGACTGACCGGTCCGGTTCCGGGCCAGACAGGCTCCGGGTCGGACAGGCTCCGTGCCAGACAGGCTCCGGGTCAGATGAACAGCACCGCCCGGATCTGGCGGTTGCCGCGCTGGATCGTCACTTCGCCCTGGCGGCCCGAGCCGATCAGGCCTGCCAGTTCATCCACCGAGGTCACCGCCTGGCCGTTCACGTCCAGCACCACATCGCCGGGCTGGAAGCGGGCCCGCTGGGCATTGGTGCCCGGCTCCACAGCCGTCACCACCACGCCCTTGGTGAAGGGATCCAGCCCCTGGGCGTCGGCCAGCGCCGGGTTCATTGCCGCCACCGAAACGCCGTCAAACGAGCTGCGGCCCGACAGGCGCCGTCCCTCAGCGGTGGGGTCACCCGGGGGCACCGACAGCGCGCCGCGTGCGGTCAGGGTCTGGCCGCCGCGGACGAAGCCGAACTCCACCTGCTCGCCGGGCCGCCGCAGCGCCGCCTGATAGCGCAGGCCGCTCTCGTCAGTGATGTCGACGCCGCCAAAGCGGGTGATCACATCACCCCGGCGCAGGCCGGCCTGTGCCGCTGCGGACCCCTGAAACACTTCTGTGACCAGCACGCCGGCCGGACGCGGCAGACCCATGGACCGGGCGATCTCGGCATCCACCGCCTGGCCCCGCACCCCGCTCCAGGACCGTACCACCCGGCCTTCGGTCACCGCGCCATTGACGACGGTGCGCACCATCTCCGACGGAATGGCAAAGCCGACCCCGGCCGATGTGCCCGAGCGCGAGAAGATCGCGGTGTTGATCCCCACCAGATCGCCATTCATGTCCACCAGCGCCCCGCCGGAATTGCCGGGATTGATGGAGGCATCGGTCTGGATGAAGAAGGAATAGTCGGTGATGCCTACATCGGTGCGGGCCAGCGCCGAGATGATGCCGCCGGTCACGGTCTGGCCCACCCCGAACGGATTGCCGATCGCCAGCACCTGGTCACCCACCTGCGCCTGGGTCGTATCGGCAAAGCGCAGCGCCGGCAGGCGCTCGGAGCCGGTGTCGATCCGCAGGACCGCAAGGTCGGTGCGGGGGTCGGCCAGCAGCACCCGGGCCGGGAACTCGCGCCGGTCGCCCAGCACCACCACCAGCTCGGTGGCGCCCTCGACCACGTGATTGTTGGTGACGATCACACCGTCATCGCGCACGATCACGCCCGAGCCCTGGCTCTGCTGGGCGCGCTCGGGCACCTGCATCCGCCCGCCCCAGAACGGGTCGACCATCACCCGGCCCTGCTGGACCGAGCGGGCATAGACGTTCACCACTGCCGGGGCGGCCTCACGGACCACGGGCGCATAGGACGAGATCGCCTGGCTGCGGCTGGCCGGGACCGTGCGCGGCTGGTCGAGGATCGCGCCGCTACCGGTATCGGCGGGAGCCCTGCGGTCAGCGGTTGTCGGCGATACCGTATTCACAGCCTCCGGTGCCGTCCCGCCCCCGGGCAGCAGCGCCCGGACCTGTGCGCCAACTGCCGGTGCAATCACCGGCGCACCGGCCACAAGAGCGCCGCCAACAGCTGCCGCCGCCACCAGTTTCACGATCATCGAACGCGCTCCGCCTGCCATCTGCAACTCATCCTGTCCACGCCCGCCTGAACGGCGGCAGTCCGTGACATGGTGCTCTTCAGCCACCGAACCAAGGGGTTTTTGTGGCGCCGTTCATGAACAAGCCGCAAGGGACGGATCACCCCCCGCGCCAGCTATCTGGCCACCAGCTTGCGCGTGAACCGCGGCCCGTTGATGTCCGGCGCACCGCGCACACGGTCCACCTGCTCGCCCATCAACCGCCGCCCCAGCGGCGGTTGGCGTGCTCCACCGCCGCGCAGACCTGTTGTCCGGCTTCGGCCCATCGCTTGTGGCTTTGGTCGCAGACGGCCCGGCTGGCATCAAGGACGCATCTTCGATGCGCCGCAAGCGGTGGCTTCGCCATCCTTGACGCCAACCAGTCCGCCCGCGCCCAAGCCTTCAGCGACGGGCCGAAGCCGGACAACAGGTTTCACAAGGCCACCCGTCTGATCTGAAACAAGTTTCAGATCAGACGGGTGGCAGATGATTCCGCTCGGGGCCTCTCCAGCCAACAGGGACTGTGAGGCAAGTGCGCCGCTTCCAGGCGGGCCTTACCCCAGCGCTGCGGCCTTCCGGCCCAAGCCCCCCCTTTTCTTTGGCGAGCCCCGAGCGAACGGCGGCCTTTCCTTGAGCTGGTGCGCGCCAGCGCACAGCTCTTGGACCCCTGTCTGAAACCCTTTTCCCCGGT
>JAIXTH010000325.1 GCA_027484265.1 Alphaproteobacteria bacterium | reverse complement strand
TGCGCCGGGGAAACGGGCGGCCGGAGGACCTCTTCCCGTTGACCGCCATCCATCCCCCGCTGGACCGCGCGGCCTCTGCCGCGCCCATGGCTGGAGCGATTCGCGGCGAGGCCGGGCGGTCCGGCTTGAGGCCACTCTGCTGCCAGCAGCCGTCATCCGAGAGCCCAAGAATACGCGAAAAGGCCGACCAGGCGCCCCTGGTCGGCCCATCCTGATTGCTCAGGTCGCAAGCGCCGCGAGAACTTGGACCGCCGTCCGTTGTTCCCATGCTGTGCCGGAGCTGCAACCGCTCTGCCCCGAGGCTCCGCCTGCTGCGTCCACCGCTGTCCGCTTCCCTTCAGACTGCAGCGCCCGTCGGCCCCGCCATCATCCACGTCGCTTCCAGCCGCTTCCGCTGCCGGTTTCTGCCCGGTTCCGCCTTCCTTTCCGCCCGGCCGCCCGTCGGCTGCACCGTGCATTCCAGAAAGCCCGCCCTGGCCTGTCTTCGTTGAATGTGCCGCCCGTCCCGCGACTGGCCTGCGGGCTGTGGTTCCATCCCGGATCTGGTGCCTGGTCCGCCGTCCCGTCCAGCTGCTGCCGGTGCGCCTCTTGGCCGCCGTTCTGCCCGGTTTCCCTCCGTCGCTGTCCGGCAGCCTTGCGGCTGCGTTCCGGCGGCGGGCTTCCGCCCGGCTGTCCGGCAGCCGCCTGACGCGGCTGCTGCTTTCCGGTTCGGCGATCCATGTGGCACCACCTTGATGGCAGCCTGCTGGTTCGCCGCGCTTCGGACTGCACGGTGCCGGCCGAAGACCGATCCTGCGTTTTCCGTTGCGTCCGGACACCGCGTGTTCGCGTTGCCCGTGTTTCGAGACTACCCGGAACCAGCCCCTTGACAAGCCCACCGACTGATTCGCATCCGAAACGAACAATCCGTTTACATACAGATCGATCCCCCGATTTCTGCAGATTCGGGTCGCAGGCGTGGAAATTTTATCCACAGGAACCGCATCGCCCCCTTTTCAACTGTGCCGGACCATCCCCATGTGTGGGCGCAGGGCCGCGCGCCGGGGAAGGGCGCAGGGCGGGTCCGGGAGGATGATATGGAAATGCTGGTATTCGCCGTCCTGTTCGTGGTGCTGGCGATCGTGTTCGTGTCATCGACGGTCATCATCGTGCCGCAGGGCCGTCAGTTCACCGTGGAGCGCTTTGGCCGCTTCACCCATGCCCTGCAGCCGGGCATCCACTTCATCGTGCCGCTGATCGACAAGGTCGGGCGGAAGATCTCGATGATGGAGAGCGTGCTCGATGTGCCGCGCCAGGAGGTGATCACCAAGGACAATGCCATGGTGAGCTGCGATGCCGTCGTGTTCACCCAGGTCTATGACCCGGCCAAGGCCGCCTATGAGGTGGAGAACCTGCAGCTGGCGATCATCAACCTCGCCATGACCAACCTGCGCACCGTGATCGGCTCGCTGGAGCTGGACCAGGTGCTGTCGCAGCGCGACGAGATCAACGCCCGCCTGCTCGCCACCATCGACGCCGCCACCACGCCCTGGGGCGTCAAGGTGGTGCGGATCGAGATCAAGGACCTCACCCCGCCGGCCAACCTCACCGACAGCATGGCCCGCCAGATGAAGGCCGAGCGCGACCGCCGCGCCGACATCACCGAGGCCGAGGGCTCGCGCCAGGCTGCGATCCTGCGCGCCGAAGGCCTCAAGCAGGCCACGATCCTGGAAGCCGAGGCCCGCAAGGAAGCCGCTTTCCGCGACGCCGAAGCGCGCGAGCGCTCGGCCGAAGCCGAGGCCAAGGCCACGCAGATGGTGTCGGACGCCATCGCCCAGGGCGATGTCAGCGCCATCAACTACTTCCTGGCCCAGCGCTACATCGAGGCCTTCGCCCAGCTGGCGGCCTCGCCGCAGCAGCGCACCGTGATCGTGCCCACCGAGATGGCCGGGATCGCCGGGGCGCTGGAAGGCATCAAGGTGCTGACCGAGACCGCGGCTGCCCAGGCCCGCGCCGATGTTGTCCGCAAGGGCGGCACCGTCCTGCCCACCACCGGCAAGTCGTGATGCCGGCCCGTTCCTGCAGGAGACCCGACCATGCCTGATACACTCTCCGAGTTCGTGGCCCTGGGGGGCTGGATCTGGCTGTCGCTGGCAGCCGTGTTCCTGATCGCCGAGCTTCTGAGCAACAGCACCTGGTTCATGTGGCTGGGTGTGGCGGCTGGCCTGACGGCTGTGGTGTCCTTCGTGGCGCCCGGCCTGAACATCCAGATGGAGCTGGTGATCTTCGCGGCCTTTGCCCTGGCGGTGACCTTTGCCGGACGCCGCTGGTTCAAGCCGGTGATGAAGGTCTCGCCCGAGGCCATCGGCATCAACAGCCCCGCCGGCCGGATGGCCGGTGCCCGCGGCCAGACCGTCGATGCGTTCCGTGGCGGCGAAGGCCGGGTGCGCCACGGCGATACCGAGTGGCAGGCCCGCAGCGAGGACGGCAGCGACCTGGCTGCCGGGCTGGCGGTGGAAGTGGTCGGCGTCGAAGGCGCCACGCTCACGGTGCGGGCGCGGGCCTGACCGGCCCCGCCCGCCCGCCCGGGGCACCAGCTCACATCTGCATGGCCCAGCCGTCCACGGCCATCGCCGCCTGGCGGGTGGCTTCCGACGTGGTTGGGTGGGCGTGGCAGGTGCGGGCGATGTCTTCGGCACTGGCACCGAACTCCATCGCCAGCACCGCTTCGGCCAGCAGCTCGCCAACCCCGGCGCCGATCATGTGCACGCCCAGGATCTTCTTGCTGGCCTCGTCTTCCAGGATCTTCACGAAGCCGTCGGTCTCGTGGTTGCAGCGGGCGCGGGAGTTGGCGGTGAACGGGAACTTGCCCACCTTGTAGGCCACCCCGGCGGCCTTGAGCTCTTCTTCGGTGCGACCGGCCCAGGCCACTTCGGGGAAGGTATAGACCACCCCGGGCATGGTCTCGAGATTGACATGGCCCGGCAGACCCTT
>JAIXTH010000081.1 GCA_027484265.1 Alphaproteobacteria bacterium | reverse complement strand
GCCCAGCTCCACCTCCAGGCGGAAATCGTTGCCGGAGCCGAGCGGGCGCGGCTCCACCCGCAGACCAATGGTCGCCAGGAACGGGCTGACGCCCTGCTTGACATATTCCACGTCGGCGCCGGTCCCGGTCAGCCGCTCGATGCAGATCGTGGTCGTCTTCTGGAACGACACCTCGATGCCATACTGACGCTTGAGGGTTTCGCCGATGACCTCCTTCTGCACCTCGCCATACAGGGAGATATAGACCTCCTGGCGGACATCGTCCTGGCGTACATTGATCAGGGGGTCCTGGTCCGCCATCTCCATCAGGGCGGCGAGCAGGGCGCCGCGCGACGTGATCTGTCTGGGTACGATCAGGGTCTCGAGGGTCGGGGGTGAAAACGCCCGCGACTGGCCTGACCGGTCAATGCCGATCCGGTCCCCGATCCGGATGGTCGTGAGGCCGCCGACCTTGCCGATCTCGCCGGCCTGCAGCTCCCTGGCGGTTTCCAGCCCGCCATCCCTGAATCGCTGGATCGAGGTGACGCGCTCTTCAGCGTTGCGTGCATAGACATGCTTGTGTCGCAGCGGCAGCGTGCCCTGGTAGACCCGGACATAGGCCAGCCGTTCGCCCTTGGGACTGCGCTCGATCTTGAAGACCCCCGCATCCAGCGGCAGGCTCTCACGTCCCTCCGGACGCGGCAGGACCTGGGCAATCGCCTGCATCAGTCCATTGATCCCGGCTCCCTGGACAGCTGACCCGAAATAGACCGGCCGCAGCCCCTGGGCGCCGACCGCGCGGGACATGCGACGCGCCAGCTCAGCGTCGTCTACTGTCCAGGTCCCGCTGACAAAGGCCTGCAGAGCCTCCTCGTCATGATCGGCCAGCTTCTCGATCAGCTCCAGCCGCATCTCTGGATCATCGAGGGCCCGCGGGCTCGACACCGCATCCAGTGTTCCTTCGCCCACGACAGTCGACATGCACAGGATATCCGGGGTCAGCCGCTCGCGGATTTCATCGAGCAGTCCGCCAACCCGCGCGCCGCGCCGGTCGATCTTGTTGGCAAACAGAAGCGTCGGGACCTTCAGCCGCTCGAGCGCCCGATACAGAACCCGGGTCTGTGCCTGGACACCTTCGACCGACGACAGCACCAGCACCGCACCGTCCAGTACTGCCAGCACCCGTTCGACCTCGGCGATGAAATCAGGGTGGCCAGGCGTGTCGATCAGATTGACGCTCACGCCCCGGATGTTCAGTGACGCGACGGCGCTCTTGATGGTGATGCCCCGCTGGCGTTCCAGTTCGAGCGAGTCGGTCTGGGTGCTGCCCTCATCAACGCTGCCCAGGCGCGCGATCGCGCCGCCCTCGAACAGCAGCCGCTCGGTCAGGCTGGTCTTACCGGCATCGACGTGGGCCAGGATGCCCAAGTTCAGAATTGACACCATCGCCTCCCGGGTCGCCTGGCCATGTTGGATGCTGGCCCATGTCCGACACGGCGCCTGCGCAAGCGCCCGGCTGGCATGCTAGCGGCGCAGGTCCCAGGAGTCATCACTGTCATCCGGTAAATTTCCACGCGTGCCGTTTAAGGTCGCATACATGATATGCCCTGATCTCTGGCGTGCCTCGAACGAGCGGTATGCGCCCAGACCTGCGATCGCGTCGTAGGGACGCTCCCCGGTGATCCATGCGCGGTAGTTGGCGGTCGATTCCTGACTGTGACGGTTCTGGAAGCGGGCAGACCCTGCTTCCGGGACATCGACGGTGGACCAGCGCACCATCCTTCGCATCGGATGGAAGCCATCATGTATGAAGCCCTCGCGCATGCGGCCGCTGCGGCCGGGCGGTATGATGCGATCGGCGCCGCGGCCCGCGAGGCCGTCGGCCAGCTCCCAGGCCTGGTCGAACGGAGCCACCGTCACGCCCTGCACCTGGCTGTCGATCAGCGGCAGGATCTGTTCGATGCCGGTGCAGGGATGGATGAAGAGGGTGCGCCCGAGCGGGTGTTCATCCACCTGGCACGGACCATCCGTGCGGATGATGGTCCAGCTGCTGTCCGGCGCAGCCGTCACGCTCCAGCCGCTGGCGATCGCTTCCATCCGGATCCGCTGCACATGGGCATCGGCATCCAGGACGCGGAAGGTCGGCCTGCTGTGCTCGGCCAGGCGGGCGAGCCAGTGCGCGAGCGCGTCACTGAAGCGGTCGACGTCGCCCAGACAGAATATCTCCTGGGTCGAGAAGCAGGCTTCCTGATTGTAGTTGCAGGCATCGAACGCCATCCACATCGCCGTGGCGTCCAGATCGTCGAGCCGGTCTGCGAACACCACGGCAAGGCTGCGCTTGGGTCCGAAGTCGACGACATCGGTGGCGGGCGGTGCGCGCTGCTTGACCGAGCGGATCGAGGGCGCGCGCCCCCAGACCGTGACTACATCCGAGGCGGCAAGGATCGCGTCCTCGACCGGGCCTTCCGCCTTCCAGTAGAAGGCCGATGTCGCCTGCACCACCGGATGGGTCGGGTCGACGTCGTGCATGCACTGCACGAGGCACTGTGGACTGACCACATCACGGCTCGAGGTCTTGGCCACCGTGATGTTCTTGGTCGCGAGGCTCCGGACGATGGTGAAGAATCCCGCCAGCGGGACGTTGCCGACCATCACGTGGGTCGCAAGACCCTTCGGCCATGCACGGTGATGCACCGACTTGTTGCGAAGCCATCCATCCAGGGCCTCCGGCGGGCCGATATCTGTCTCGATCAGGTCGAACAGGCTCCCCCGCGCCATCGATCCGCCAACAAAGTTCAGATCCCGCTCGATGGTGTCACGCGGGTAGCCGGTGACCAGGGGCGCATAGGCCAGGGCCAGCTGGCGCCAGGGATTGGCAGGGTTCATCCAGGCTTTGGAGACTTCGTTGAAGAACAGCAGGATCTCCTCGAGGTGCAGCTGGCTGAGCAGCCGGCGCGGCGTGGCCAGCATGCGGCTGATATCCTGATCTGAGGGCTCCGGCAGCCGGATGGTGGTGCCGCCGGGGTACTGAAATTCAACCGCGCGAGCGGGGGCACTGATCCGTCTTCCACCGACCAGAACTGGCAGGTCAATCACGTCGGCCATCTTGTCTATCCCGTATTGAACGCTGACTTGAACACGCGCCGGTCGCGGGCGAGGGCCGCCATCATCCGGCTGACGGTGGGTGGAGGCATGTCGGTCGCGGAGGCATCCGCACGGCCGAGTGCCTGTTCGATGGCCTCGCCCAGCTCGCGCAGGAACGCGAACGAGAAGGTGTCATGGTCGCACTGGTCGAGCAGCACCAGCCGGTGACGCGTGCTGTCGGCGTCCACCGCAGACGCGACATCCTGCGGGTCGATCCAGGCGTCGGACCGTGCTGCGATGCAGGTCACCGGAGCCGGTGTCCGAACCAGATCGTCCCGGCTCGAAGCCAGGGTCGTGACCTGGCTGTCGAGGGCTTCGAGCACGAAGGCTCCCGACATCGGAAATCCCATGATGTCCACCGGATCATCGCGCTGGATCCGGCCGGCAAGCGCTTCGGCGATCATGTCGCGTCCGACGGCGGCCCGGATGGTTGCGCGGATGTCGGTGACAGGCAGGACCAGCACCGCGCGGGCAGCCGGTGCCCCCTCCGCCAGTGCTCGCAGTGCGGCGCGCGCGGCGAGGCTGCTGGCGATGAGATCGGCCCTTTCGCCGGACATGGCGCGATCGATCCCGCTGCAGATCGTGTGAATGTCGGTCACGGCCGAACCGATGGTCGCATCGAACATCTCGCCGTCACTGAGCCCGACATGATTGGCAAAGTCGAACCGCCAGACCGTATCGCCCGCGTCCTCGCCGCCCAGCGCAAGGAAGGCGCTGTGGCGCGTGGTCTTGCCAAAGCCCGACAGAATGATGCGGTGGCGCCCGTTGGGGCACACGGCTTCTGACATCAGGCCCCGCAGCACCTTGCCGTCGGGGCGCGCGATACTGGCTGCGCGGTGGCGGCGGCCAGCCTCGACCAGTGGCTCGAACAGCCTGAGCCCGCCATGGCGCGGCCGGGCCTCTCCGTCGCCCCATTCGGGCTGACCATCCGGGCGCGCAACCGGGGCCGGGTCGGTATCGGGTCGCGCACCGGTCATGCCGCGTCCCCCTGCGGGGCGGCATAGCGGTCCATCTTGAGGGCGCAGCCGCGTTCGTCGACCGAGGTGATCCGTCGTTCGATCGAGAAGGTCGTGCCGGCCCGCAAGCACGGGCAGGGGTCTGCACCGACTGTGCCCAGATCGTCACTGAGGATGAAGCCCGGGTAACTCGTGGCCGTCGGGTCCAGAAAGCACAGCAGGCCCGGCTCGCCCGGTTCACACACCGACAGATCGGATGGACGCCGCGCATGCACACCCAGCCAGGGTGGGGCATGCTTGGCGTGATGCTCGCATTCATAGATCAGGCTGTTCAGCTCGACCATGTTGAACAGGTCGCGGATCTGCGGCGCCTCGATACCCAGCCAGCGGCCGACGAGGTCATGGAACCGTGTCCGGTCAATCCGCTCGGCGGACCGTCGCTTCCACCCGCCGGCGGTGATGAGGAACCCGTGCCGGCGGCCCAGGTCAAGCGACGTGCCACTGGTCTCCAGATACTGGCACAGGTCCAGAACCAGTGGCGGCGGGCCGACCAGGATCGGCTGCAAGCCGGCTGGCAGGCTCGCCAGCCGGGCAACCAGGTCCGACACCCGGGCCACGTCCTGATCGACGAAATAATCGGTCTCGAACGCCAGCTCCAGAAGTCCCATGACCTGCGCGAACCACAAGGTGCCCGCCTGTTCCGGTGGCGGGGACAGCACGAACGCGCGCCGGTTCTCGTGCCGCGGGAAGAACTCCCGGGCTCCCAGCATCAAGCCGGCGACGAACCGTTCCATGGTGGGCTCATCCCTCAGCACCGTGCTGGTGCGGCCCATCGTGCCGCTGGACAGGCAGTCCGTGAGCGGGCCATCGGGCAGCGATATCAGGCGGGTCTTCTTGAACATCGAGCTTGGGATCAGCGGAACGCGGCTGATGTCGCCCAGGGCAACCAGTGTGTCCGGATCGAGGCCGCTGGCGGCCAGCAGGCGCCCGTACTCTGCACACGATCGTGCATGATGCGCGGCAGCATCCAGGATCCAGCCAGTCCTCAGACCCGGATCGTCTGCTCCATAGCCGCCACCCTGGCCGCGCAGCTCGAGTTCGAGGGAACCCGCTGCCAGAAGACGGACGGGGTTGCCGGCGTCTGCCTGCTGCAGGTGATCGATCATGGCAGGGTGTCCTGATGGCCGGCTGCGGACGGCAGGTTCGGCAGCAACTGGACGGACGGGGCAGCAGTCCCGTCCGGGGCTCTCGCACGCAGAGGCGGCCCGGCCGACATGACGCGCTCGTTGCGACGGTGCTGGTCCGCATAGTCGAACACGGCATAGTGC
>JAIXTH010000254.1 GCA_027484265.1 Alphaproteobacteria bacterium | reverse complement strand
GGCTCGAAGACGGATTGCAGCTGCGCGAGCTTCTGGCGCAGCTTGTGATGCCGCGCGTGGTGGGCCGCACCGCCGGATCGGCGGCCGGCCCGCCTCCCGGCCTCGCGCCGGACCCGGCCGGACCCGGTGCCGCCGCAGCGGATGCGGCCGAACCGGCTCCCCTGCCATCGGCAAAAGCCCCCCCGGCATCAGGCCCGCAAGGATCGGATACTCCGGGATCAGTTCCGCGGACTGCGCCTGCTCGCCCGTCAGCCGCGCGGGCACCAGCCACGCGCGCATCCGGCGCCACTGGCCGGCGTGCACTGCCGGTCCGGCGCGCAGCCACCCCCGCACCAGCGGCGCCCCAGAGCCCAGCCACAATCGCCCGCCCTGCGGAGGCCCCGGCTGACCTGCCCCGGGACGCCAGCACCCTGCCAACCCACCAGCAGATCGATACCGCAGCCCGCGACCTGGTGCGCGGCGCCAGCCAGACCCTCGACCAGCTGCTGGCCGGGCGCCCCGGCCGCCGCGCGGCCATCGCCGAAGCTGTTCTGGCGCCGGTCGCCCGGCGGCTTGGGGTGCTGTGGGAAGAGGATGACGCCAGCTTTGCCGAAGTCTCCGCCGCCCTCGGCCTGCTGTCACGGCGATTCGCGGCCATCCCCTCGGCTCCGGCAGAGGCCAGCGCCACTGACGGGGCGGCGAGCGGCGCGATCCTGCTGGTGCCTGCGCCGGGCGAGACCCATGTCTTCGCCCTGTCCGTGGTGGGGGCGGCCTTCGAAGAGGATGGCTGGACCGCCCTGTGCCACCCTGCGGCCAGCCGCGCGGAGATAATCGAACAGCTGGCGTCAAGATGGATTGACGTTCTAGCCATTACAGTCTCTTGGACAGATGCAATGCGGAGCGTCCCCGATCTGGTGGCCGCCGCGCGCCTGGCCTCGCTGAATCCAGACCTCAAGGTCCTGGTCGGAGGCGGGGCAGTGGCGCAGCTTGACGATGCGTGCCGTGCATTGCATGCCGACGCGGTGGCGGTCAGCGCCGCGCAGGCAGTCGCAGTCGCCCGGCAGTTGCTGGCGGCCCGCGCGGCGCTGGTCTGACTGGACGGCCGTCCCCTGTCTGCGGGCCGGGGGCCGCGCAGACACAAGGGCGTTTCGTAAGCGTGATGGCCGAACCCGAGGGCAGTCCCAAACTCCTGGACGTGCTGGAAACCGTCGCCGATCTCGTCGCTGTGGTCGATGGGACCGGTGTGGTCGCCGATGTGCGGGTCCCGGGCGGAAGCCTGGCGGGCAGCGCCCTGAAACTGGCGCCAGGCCTTGCGCTGGAAAGCGCGGTCGCGCCCGACAGTGTGGCCAAGGTCCGCAAGCTGCTGGACCCGTCCGACGACCGCAGAGCCCGTGAAATCAATCTTCTGGCAGCCGATGGCACCATGGTGCCGGTGCGGCTGCGGCCCATGCCGGTGGACGGCGTGCAGGTTCTGGTGGGGCGCGACCTGTCCGGCGTGGAAGCGGGACAGCAGCGGCTGGCGCGCGAGGCGATCGATGCGGCACGTGCCGTGGAGGACGCCCGGCGCGAGGCGGCCCGCTACCGCCACCTGTTCCAGGCCGCCGCCGGCGCCCTGCTGGTGGTGGACCTCGCCAGCCGCAAGGTGATCGAGGCCAATGCGGCCGCTGGCCGGCTGCTGGGCAGCGATCCCGCCGGAAGCGGCTTCCTGCGGCTGTTCGCCGATGCCGGCGAAGCCGAGCGGGTGCTGGCAGGCGCCGGACCGGCGGTGCTGTTCCTGTCGGGGGAGGCCGGCGGGGTGCGGGTGGCAGTCGAGCCGGTGCGGGAGGGGCGCAGGGTCCTCGGCCTCGTGATGATCGACCCGGCTGCAACCGTGTCGACCAACGGAACAGGCGCGCCAGCCAATACGGCTGCCGGTCCGGCCGACCGGGCCTTCGATGCCCTGCCGGTGCCGGTCCTGATCCTGGACCCCGGCCTGAAGGTGCTGGTGGCCAACCCCGCCTTTCTTGACCTGGCGCAGGCGGTTGACGGCTCGGCGCTGGTGGGGCGGCCGCTGGGCGAGCTGATGGGGCGCGGTCCGGTGGATGCCCAGGTGCTGGCGGCGAACCTGCGCGAGCATGGCGCCATCCGGGGCCTCGCCACCACCGTGCGCACCCGCCATGGCGGGCATATCGCTGTCGAGGCCAGCCTGGCCCGGATCGCCGGTACCGACAGCTTTGTGCTGGCCGCGCGCGAGCTGCCTGCCGCGCCAAGCGACAGTCCGCGCGGCGGCATGGGCGGACTGGCGGCCAATGGCACCAGTGTGGTGGAGCTGATCGGCCGGATGCCGCTGAAGGACATCGTGCGCGACAGTGCCGACGTGATCGAGCAGCTGTGCATCGAGGCGGCCCTCGATCTCACCGGCGGGAACCGCGCCAATGCAGCGGACCTCTTGGGCCTCAGCCGCCAGAGCCTCTATACCAAGCTGCACCGGCTCGGGCTGTTCGCCCCGGACAGCGACGGGGCCGACGGCGCGGGAGATGACGGGCCTTGAAACTGGGTGTCTGCTACTATCCGGAACACTGGCCCGAGGACTGGTGGGTCGACGACGCGCGCCGCATGGCAGACCTGGGCCTGAAACAGGTGCGGATCGGCGAATTCGCCTGGAGCCGCCTCGAGCCCGCACCGGGACAGCTGACCTTCGACTGGCTGGCACGCGCCCTGGATACGCTGGGCGGTGCCGGGCTGGAGGTGGTGCTGGGCACGCCGACAGCCACCCCGCCCAAATGGCTGGTGGACAGCCTGCCGGGCATGCTGGCGGTGGACGCCCACGGGCGCGAGCGCGGGTTCGGGTCGCGACGGCATTATTGTTTCTCGTCAGAGCCTTACCGGGCGGAGTGCGCACGGATCGTGACGGCGCTGGCCGACCGGTTCGGCACCCATCCGGCGGTCACGGCCTGGCAGACCGACAATGAATATGGCTGCCACGACACCGTCGAGAGCTATTCCGCCGGTGCGCGCACCGCATTCCAGGCCTGGCTGACGCAGCGCTATGGCAGCGTGGAGGCCCTGAACAGGGCGTGGGGCAACGTGTTCTGGAGCATGGAGTACCGCTGCTTCGACGAGATCGAGCTGCCCGCCGGCACCGTGACCGAGGCCAGTCCCGCCCACCGTCTGGCCTTCCAGCGGTTCAGCTCCGACCAGGTCACCAGCTTCAACCGCCTGCAGGCCGACATCATCCGCCCGCGCAGCCCCGGGCGGGACATCATCCACAATTTCATGGGCCAGTTCACGGCCTTCGACCATTTCGATGTCGGCGCCGATCTCGATGTTTCCAGCTGGGATTCCTATCCGCTGGGCTTCCTCGAATGGTTCGGCTGGCCGCAGGTGGTGAAGGCGCGCTTCATGCGCCAGGGCCACCCCGACTTCACCGCCTTCCACCACGATCTCTACCGCGCCACCAGTGGCGGGCGCTGGCAGGTGATGGAACTGCAGCCGGGGCCGGTGAACTGGGGCGCCTGGAACCCGGCGCCCCTGCCCGGCATGGTGCGGGCCTGGAGCTGGGAGGCGTTCGCGCACGGCGCCGAAGTGGTCAGCTATTTCCGCTGGCGCCAGGCACCGTTTGCGCAGGAACAGATGCATGCGGGCCTGCTGCGCCCCGATTCCAGCGAGGCCGAGGCGGTCGATGAAGTCCGCGCCGTGGCGGCGGAGCTGCCGCTGGTGGCGGGGGCCACCACGGCGCAGGCGCCCGTGGCGCTGATGGTGGACTATCCGGGCATCTGGAGCACCACGATCCAGCCCCAGGGCCGGGATTTCCGCCCGCTGGAGATCATCCTCGCCTTCTATGCCGCCGCCCGGCGGCTGGGGCTCGATGTGGATGTGGTGGGGCCGCAGGCGGATCTGACGGGCTATGCGATCCTGCTGCTGCCGCATCTGCCGGTCTGGCCGGAGGGGCTGGCGGCGCGGATCGCGGCGGCAGGGTGCCAGGTGGTGGCCGGGCCGCGCACCGGCTCGAAGACGGGCGAGCATGCGATCCCGGACGGCCTGCCCCCCGAGGGCCTGAAGACCCTCGCCGACCTGACCGTGCTGCGGGTCGAGAGCCTGCGCAGCGGCTGGCTGGAGCCCGCCGGGCCCTATCAGGTCAGCCACTGGCTCGAACATGTGCGCACGGGCCTGCCGGTGCGGGCCGCCACCGACAGCGGGCATCCGGTCTGGATCGATGGCGGGCAGGTGCAGTATCTCGCCTGCTGGCCCTGCCCGCGGCTGCTGGATGATGTGCTGCGCCCGCTGGCGGCAGGCCTCGATCCGCTGGACCTGCCGGACGGGCTGCGGCTGCGGCGGCGCGGCGAGGTGCGGTTTGCCGTGAATTATGCGCCGGAGCCCGTCAGCCTGCGCGCCCACGTCCCGGGCCTTGAGCACGTTGAGTGGCTGATCGGCGGGCCGGAGCTGGCCCCTGCGGGCGTGGCTGCCTGGCGTGACATCAGGTTTGCTCAGACCAGCCCCAGCACATCATCCATGCCATAGAGGCCGGCCGGCCTCCCCGCTGCCCAGACCGCTGCCTCCAGTGCGCCGCCAGCGAAGACCGCGCGGTCGCGGGCGTGATGGGCCAGGGTCAGGGTCTCGAGTTCCGACAGGAACTGCACGGTGTGGTCGCCCACCACGCCGCCACCGCGCAGCACCGCAAAGCCGATGGCGCCATCGGGACGCGGGCCGGTCTGGCCGCTGCGCCCGTCCACCCGCACATCCGCCAGCGCCACCCCGCGCCCCTGCGCCGCCGCCTCGCCCAGCAGCAGGGCCGTGCCGGAGGGGGCATCGACCTTGCGGCGGTGATGGGTCTCGAGGATCTCGATGTCCCAGTCCGGCCCCAGCCGCCGTGCCGCCTGGCGCACCAGTCCCGCCAGCAGATTGACCCCCAGCGAGAAGTTTCCGGAGCGGACAATGGCGATCCGTGTCGCGGCAGCGGCGATGGCGGCCTCCTCCGCGACCGAGAAGCCGGTGGTTCCCAGCACTGCGGCCCGTACCCCGCAATCCGGCAGGGCGGACAGGGCTGCCAGGCTGGCGGCCGGAGCGGTGAAGTCGATCCAGACCGCCGCGCCCGTGGCCGCGCCCGCCACGGTGTCGGTCACGGTCACCGTCTGCGGACCACCTGGTGCCAGTGCCGCGACATCCAGACCGACCCCATGGGCTCCGGGCCGCTCGCTGGCGCCACTGATCCGCACCCGGCCGTCCTGGGCGGCCGCTGCCACCAGGGCCCGCCCCATCCGTCCGGCCACCCCGGCTATGGCAATCGCAATCGTCATGGTGCCGGTCCTAGAGGCTTGCGCCCGGTCGCGGAATCCCCCCGGTCAGCGCGCCGTCAGCGGCGGCCGACCATCCGCATGATATCGTCCAGCGGATTGCCGTTGCCATCGAGGTCGATCATCCCGGCCAGGGCACCAAGCCCGCCGCCAGCCGCCGGCGCCGCCCCGGCCGGTGCAGCAGCCCCCTGTCCGGCCGCAGCCCCCTGCCCGGCCGCAGCCGCGCCCAGGGCCTGGGCCAGCAGGCCGCCCAGCATGCCACCGCCGGCCCCGCCGCTGCCAGCCGCGCCGCCGGCGCCCGCTGCCAGCGAGCCCAGAAGGCCGCCCAGACCATTGCCTGCCGCACCCTTGGCCAGCGTGCCCGCCGCCATCATCGCCACCACCGGCAGCATCTTCTTCAGCACATCGGCGCCGATCCCGGTCTGGGCCGCCGCCTGGTCGGCCACGGCGCGCGAGACATCCTTGGAACCGAAGATCGCACCCAGCACCGCATTGCCGGCCTCTGTGGTGCCGGGACGGGCAAGGTTCTCGACGCTGTCGCCATAGGCGGCATGACCCTGGTTCAGCACGCCGCCGAGCAGGCCCTCCAGCCCGCCGCGGCTCTCGGCCTGCTGCTTGAGCCCCCCGGCCACCATCGGTGCCAGCGCCTCCAGCGCGGCGCGGGTCTGGGCCGGGCCCAGGCCGAACCGCCCGCCCAGCATCTCCAATGCCTGGCCACCGCCAGCCTGCAGCAAAGTTCCCACCAGTCCGCTCATCTTCGGCTCCCCGCTTCCACGTGCGCGGGCCAGCCGCCCGCATTCCACCGCCGTCAAGGTGACGCGACAGCGCGCGCGACGCAACCGGGTTCGTGTGTCAGGACTGGTGCTGCGGCTCAGACCAGCAGATGCGCCACCTGATCGCGCCGCTCGACGTGATAGAAGATGCTGTTGTTGTTGCCCCTGGCGCCCGCCACCAGCCGGTCACCGCGCCACGCGCAGCCGATCCAGCCCTCGCGGGCCAGCCAGCTTTCAGCGTCGGGGCTATTCTCCATGAGGATCGGTGGCTTGTGGCGGCGCAGGGTCCGGGCACCGCCCTCCAGCACCTGCCGCTCGAAGCCCTGCACATCCATCTTCACGAAGGCTGGCTCAAGGCTGAGGTCATCCAGCACCCGCACCTCGCAAGTCACTTCGCGGATGTCGAGCCGCCTGGCATCGAACCAGGCCATCGAATGCGGCCCGATCCAGCTGGCAGCTTCCCCCCGGTCGAAAGAGGCGAGGCCATCATACATGAAGCCGCAGTAGTAGGGCACATGCAGCGGCGCCCGCACCGGGGCGTTGCCGAGGCCGAACCGGTTCAGCTGCAACGACCTGTCGCCGGCCAGGCGCCGTGACAACTGGTCGGCGAGGTCGCCATTGGGCTCGAACGCCTCGATCCGGGCGTGAGGCTGGAACAGACGGATCGCGTCGATGCTCTGACCCCGATTGGCGCCGACATCGAGGATCACGCCGGGCCCGAGCTCGATCCGGCCCAGAAGCGCGAATTCGGGTTCGAAGGGGCGGCGCAGCAGGCGGCGCACTGTCCGCTGGCTGGCGGCTTTGGCGTCCAGCAGCCACGGGAAGCGGGACTGGAGGGCCCGAATCACATTGCCGGGGGTGATCCGCACATCGGCGAGCTGGACAGGCGGCGGGCCGCCCGCGCTTTCAGCATGCTGCATGGTCATTGACACGGCATCCTTCCATTGGCGGGGGCGCCGGGCAGGCACCCCCGCTTGCTCCCGCCTGTCCCGTTGCGGGTCAGGAGGGCTCGGTCTGCACGGGCGGCGTGCGATCCGTGTACCAGTTTACCTTGCGCGTCAGCCACATCACCGCGCTGATGGCGGCAAAGGCGGTCACGGCACCGGCCAGGAGTGCCTGATCCTCGAGTGTCATCAGCACATACATCAGGGCGTACACCGCGCTGAACGCCAGCAGCGCCTGCAAACCCTTGGCCCGGCTTGAGAATACAGAACCTGCATAGGATGCCGCCAGCACGACCGTCGGCACTGCCGCCAGCAGGAACGCCCGGTCAAATCCCACCTGCTCTGCGAAGGCCAGCAGCAGGAGATAGAACACGCACTGCGCCAGCCCCACCAGCAGATACTGCGCCGGGTGCGCCCGTCCCCCGCCCATCGCCTCGAACAGGAAGAAGGCCAGGAACACGCTGCCCACGAACAGCAGCGCATAGCGCAGCGCCCGCATCACCCCGGCATAGACCTCCGAGCGCTCCACCAGCGTGACTGCAAAATCGCGCGAGGAAACAAGGCCGAGCGACAGGTCCGAGCCGATCGGTCCGGCCTTGGGCAGCGCCCGCGCCAGGAACGGCGCCCGCCAGCTGGCCTCGAAGGTCCCCGCATCGGCCTCAACTGTCTGGGGCGGCGCGACTTCCGAGAGCCGGGTCTGGCCGATCCGGCGGTCAGAGGCCAGGAACGCGCCCTCGAACTTGGGGCTCGGCCAGTTGCCCGTGATGGTAGCCCTGGTGTCCTGGGCAAAGGCAGCGATGCTGATGCGCTCGGCACCGGTGACCTTGAGATCGACCGAGACTTCGGTCCGGGTGTCGGGGCCGATCACGCCGGACACGTCCGCCAGCACCGGCGACACAACGCCGGTGGCACCGCCGTCATGGGTCCCGTAGGAGCCGGCCTGTTCAGCCGGCACGGCGGCCGCCATGCCCAGCAGCTGCGGATCGCTGGTCGGCTCGAAGCCACGGGTCGAGCCGTCGGCGAGGCGCACCACCAGCGCATCCTTCACCCCCCGCAGGTCTCCGGCCCACACCACCAGCCGTGCCTGGGTCCAGTCGAGGGTCACCCCGGCAGGCAGGCCGCGCAGGGCGTCGGGCACATCGAAGCGGGCCGTGAAGCGGGTGTCCGCCAGATAGGTCGGCACCTTGTAGATCGAACGGGCGCGGGTGCTGACCGTCAGATTGGTGCGGGCCTCGCCCTGCGCGGGGAAGATCGCCCAATGGCCGCGCTGCACCTCGATCCGCGGCGCGCCGGTCTCGGTGGTGCCCTCGACATTGCGCGCATAGGGCACCAGCAGGACCGGTCCACCGAGCCGCTGCTGGCCACCCGTCTGGCTGCCGAGCTCGCGCGCGACATCGCCGGCCCGCACGGCCCGCTCGGACGCCACCCCCTGCACGAACATGATCGGGATCACCATCAGAAGCGCGAGGAAGCACACCAGGATGAACTTCAGGCCTACCGAGCGGCGCGGCAGGCCTGGAAGACCGAACCGCAGGGTGCCGCCGCCGCGCCCCTGCCCCAGGTCGGCCTGGATCCAGCCCGTCCCACGGGAAGAGTCCATCGCCCCGCGATCTGCCGCGGCGGGGCTGCTGGGGTCGGGGGGCTCGCTGGATGTCATGTGCTGGTCTCCTCCACTGGATGCGGGGCGCCGCTGTGCAGGTATTGCGGGCGGCAGCTGTCAGCATCCTGAACGGGGGTCTGTGAGCGCTGGCAGGCCAAATCAGGGCCTGATCATCGCCAGCACGGGGAGTTCCTGCGGCTTTTCAGAGGCAGGCGGCAGGGGGCGGCGCACCCGTGCGGCAGCTTGCGGATAACTGGCAAGGTGTTGCTTGCGGTGCGGCCCGCAGGGTGCATCCAGTGGTCCGGGGACGCATCCGGTGTCCCGCCTTGGGACGCTTCTTCATGTCTCGGCTGACCGCCACGCGCGCCGCGCTTGATCTGATCCAGAGTTTCGAAGGCTTCCGGGCACGGGCTGCGCGGCTGCCATCGGGCGGATTCACGATCGGTTTTGGCCATACGGCCACCGCCCGGGAGGGTGGACACATCACCCGTGAGCAGGCCGAGCAGCTGCTGCTGTGGGATCTGCGGGCCGTGGAGGACACCATCCGCCGCGCCGTGCACGCACCCCTCAGCCAGAACCAGTTCGATGCGCTGGTCTCGTTCGTGTTCAATATCGGGATCGAGAACTTCCTGAATTCCGATGCGCTGCGCCACATCAATCAGGGCGAGCCGGTGGCGGCTGCGCTGTCGATGGGGCTGTGGCGGCGCGGGATGTCGGGCGGCCGGCTGATCGTGGTGGATGCGCTGGTGCGCCGCCGTGCCGCCGAGGCGGCCCTGTTCCTCGAGCCGGGCGACGTGCGGCCGACCGCTCCTACCCCGGTGCTGCCACCCCATGCCGACGGGCGTACCCGCCTGGCAGAACCCGCCGCCGCTGCCCCAACGGTCGCACCGGCCGACACGGGCGCGGACGAGGTGCCTGCCAATGACGATACCGGCAGTGCCGGGCTGGTCGGAGAGGAACTGGCCGAAGAGGAACTGGCCGGGGAGGAGCTGGCCGACGACGCACAGGCCGACGAGCAGCGGGCAGACGAGCTGCTGCCCGACGGCGATGCTGCCGCAGCCGGACTCCCGGATGACGGAGCCGAGCTGGACGCCGAATTCGCCGACGAGGCTGCCCCCGACAGCTCCGACCCGGTGGCTGTGGCGGAACGGATCCGCCAGCGGGTGGAGCAGATCCTGGCGCAGTCGCCCGATCCTGCCGTTCCGCTGCGGGCCACCCCGGCCCCTGCCATCACCCACATCCCGCCCGCAGACGTCGCAAATGACACCACGGTCGAAGCGCCGCGACTGGGCGGTCTGGTACCGTTTCCGGATGGTGCCGAGGTGGCGGTCGGCCGCTCCCCTGCGCCGGCCAATGACACCAGCCTCACCAGCGCGATCGAGCAGGCCCGCACCGCGCCCGAGCCTGAAATGATCGTGCTGCACGACGCTCCGGCGGTGCCCGATCCGCTGAACGACACGCCGGAAGCCCGACTGGCGCGGCTGCGCGAGCGGATCGCGGGCGGCGGTGCCAGCGTGGCGCCCGAGGGGAACTCCCAGAGCCGTCCGCTGTGGCGCACGATCCTGCCCTGGGTTCTGGCCGGTGGCGGGCTGGGTGCCCTGGTGGTGGGTCTGATGCGGGCAGCTGAGGCCAATCTGTTCCAGGTCACCAACACCCCTGCCCCGCTTACCGGCCCCGAAACCAGTGCCCTCGTGATGTCTGCGCTCGGTCTGCTGGCCATGGTCATCGGCATGATGGGCATTCGCGACGAGCGCAGCGCGGTCTGAGCCGGGGCCCCACTGCCCCGCTGGACCGCGCAGTCTTGCCGTGCATGGTGTCGCCGGCGGGGCGCGCCCAACAGGGGGCGCCGCCAAGGAGGGGCGCTGCCGAAACGGCGCACATCTGCATTTCGGCCCTGCCGCCCCCTCAAATGCCCCGGCAATTGCACGCGCCTCTTGCGGTCGCGGCAGTGTGCGCTATCGCTGCTGGCAACGAACAGCGCACATGAACTGCGCGGACAATCGGGGGAGCGTTAAGGCCCATGGAGACGTTGGAAGCATTCCGCGCGGAGACCCGCGCCTGGCTCGAGGAGCACTGCCCTGCCAGCATGCGCACCCCCATGCCCGAGAAGGAAGCGGTGTGGGGCGGGCGCAACGCCCACTTTGCCAACCCCGACTCGAAGGCGTGGCTGGAAGCGATGGCCTCGAAGGGCTGGACCGCGCCGGAGTGGCCCGCGGCCTATGGCGGCGGCGGCCTGAGCGCCGCCGAGAACCGGGTGCTGCAGGAGGAGCTGCGCCGCATCAAGGCGCGCCCGGCGCTGATGAGCTTTGGCATCTGGATGTTCGGCCCGGTGATCCTGGAATATGGCACCGAGGACCAGAAGCAGCGCTTCCTGCCCGACATGGTGCACGGCCGCACCTGGTGGTGCCAGGGCTATTCGGAGCCGGGCGCCGGCTCGGACCTCGCGGGCCTGCAGACCCGGGCGGTGGAGGACGGCGATCACTATGTGATCACCGGCCAAAAGGTGTGGACCAGCTATGCCAACCATGCCGACTGGATGCTGTGCCTGACCCGCACCGATCCCGATGCCCCCAAGCATGAAGGCATCTCGGTCTTCCTGTTCGACATGAAGACCTCCGGCGTCGAGACCCGCCCGATCAAGCTGATCAGCGGCGCATCGCCGTTCTGCGAGACCTTCCTCACCGAAGTGCGGGTGCCCAAGGACCAGATGCTCGGCCCGAAGAACCGGGGCTGGGACGTGGCCAAGCGCATCCTGCAGTTCGAGCGCACCAACATCTCCGCCGGCGGCTTCGGCTCGGGGGCCGGTCTTGATCTGGTGGACGCGGCCAAGGCGGCGGTGGGCACCGAGGCCGGGGTGCTGGCCGACCGGGATCTGCGCTCGCGCATCACCCGCCAGCGCATGTATGAGCGGGCCTTCAACCTGTCCCTCGCCCGGGCCTCGGAAGAGGCCAAGGCCGGCGGCGCCGTCAGCCACTATGCGTCGGTGTTCAAGATCGCCGCCGCGAAGCTCAACCAGGAGCGCACCGAGCTGCTGGTGGAGGCGCTGGGGATGGAGGGCCTCGGCTGGGAGGGCGACGGCTTTGCCCCCGGCACCTTGAAGGCCACCCGCGACTGGCTGCGGGCCAAGGCCAACTCGATCGAGGGCGGCACCACCGAAGTGAACCACAACATCGTCGCCAAGCGCGTGCTTGGCCTGCGCGACCATCAATAGGGGCCGGTCCGATGACATTTGCACTGACCGAAGACCAGGCCCTCCTGAAGGAAACCGCCGACGGCTTCTTCGCCGACAAGGCGCCCGTGACGCTGTTGCGGCAGCTACGGGATGGCGGCAACACCACCGATCCGGCGCTCTGGAGCGAAGTGGGCGCCCTTGGCTTTACCGGCGGGCTGGTGCCCGAGGAGCATGGCGGCACGGCGATGGGTTTCCGCGCCACGGCGCTGGCGCTCGAGGCCGAGGCCCGGACCCTCGGCGCCTCGCCCCTGTTCCAGACCGGCTGGATCGCCGCTGCCGCCCTGACCCAGGCCGGCACCCGCGAGCAGAAGGCGCGCTTCCTGCCCAAGATCGCCGCGGGCGAGATCCGCTTTGCCCTGGCGGTGGATGAAGGCGCCCATCACCGGCCGGGCGCCGTCCAGGCCCGCTGCGAGATGGGCCGCCTCAGCGGCCTCAAGCGCTTCGTGGTGGACGGGGCCGGTGCCGACTGGCTGCTGGTGCTGGCCCATGTGGGCGGCGGCACCGGCTTTGCG
>JAIXTH010000084.1 GCA_027484265.1 Alphaproteobacteria bacterium | reverse complement strand
GCTGGACCGCGCGGCTCCCGCCGCGCATCGCCCCCACCATGGGCGCGGCAGGAGCCGCGCGGTCCAGCGGGCCGAAGCCGGACAACAGGTCTGCGCGGCGTCCTAAGTCCGCCCCCGGAGCGCCGCTGTTTACAGCGACGCTCCATCGTTGGGCGCCCACTTCGAGGGTCGTGGCGCTGGCGCGCCTGCGCAGGTGCGAGCACCTGCGCGCCAAGCTGTGTCAGCCGCGTTCGGCGCGCACGGCGCGGGCCATGCGGCGACGGTCGCGCCAGTCCATCTGGCGCCCGCTGCCGGGACGGGCAGGCTGGGCGGCGCCGTTCGAGGCGCCCTGGGCCGGCCGCTCGCCAGTCTGGGAGCTGTTGGCGTGGCCCTGATGCTGGCCCTGGGCGGGCCGCTGGCCACGTCCATTGCCGTTGCCGTGTCCGTTCCCCCGGCCTTGGCCGCGCTGGCCCTGGCCCTGGCCCTGGCGCTGGCCCTGCGCCGGACGCTGGCCCGATCCCCGTTCGGCTTCCGGCGGCACCACGATGGCCATCGGGTGGTCGAGCACCGGCACCGTCTGGCGGGTCAGCTTCTCGATGTCGCGCAGATAGGGCCGCTCCTCGGCGGTGCAGAACGAAATCGCCCGGCCCTCGGCGCCCGCACGGGCGGTGCGGCCGATCCGGTGCACATACTGCTCGGGCACGTTGGGCAGGTCGTAGTTGATCACATGCGAGACCGCATCCACGTCGATGCCGCGGGCAGCGATTTCGGTGGCCACCAGCACCCTGGCGGCGCCGGACTTGAAGCCCGCCAGGGCCCGCTCGCGCTGGGCCTGGCTCTTGTTGCCGTGGATGGCTTCGGCGGCATGGCCGTGGGCCAGCAGGCTGCGCACCACCTTGTCGGCGCCGTGCTTGGTGCGGGTGAAGACGATGGTGCGGTCCAGCGCCTTGTCGGTCAGGAGGCTGGCCAGCAGGGCCGGCTTGGTGCCGGCCTCCACATGGATCACGCCCTGCGCCACCCGCTCGGCAGTGGTCGCGGCCGGGGCCACCGATACCTGCACCGGATCGGTGAGGAAGCCCGCCGCCAGCTCGCGGATCGGCGGCGGCATGGTGGCCGAGAAGAACAGCGTCTGCCGCTTGGCCGGCACCAGCCGCGCGATCTGGCGCAGCGGATGGATGAAGCCGAGGTCGAGCATGTGGTCGGCCTCGTCGAGGATCAGCACCGACACCTGGTCGAGGCGCAGGGTGCGCTGGCCCACATGGTCGAGCAGCCGCCCGGGGGTGGCGACGAGGATGTCGACGCCGCGCTCCAGCGCCAGCTTCTGCTTGTGCATCGAGGCACCGCCGAACACGACAGTACAGGTGAGGCCGAGGCCCTTGCCATAAGTGCGGAAGCTCTCGGCGATCTGGGCCGCCAGCTCGCGGGTGGGGGCCAGCACCAGGGCGCGGCAGGCGCCGCGCTGCGGCCGCTGCTGGGCGGCTGCCAGGCGGTGCAGGACGGGCAGGGCGAAGGCAGCGGTCTTGCCGGTGCCGGTCTGGGCCAGGCCCACCAGGTCATGGCCTTCCAGCACCGGGCGGATCGCCTGGGCCTGGATCGGGGTTGCAGTGGAATAGCCTTCCGCCGCCAGATTGCGCAGCAGGGTGGCGTTCAGGCCGAAGCCCGCGAAATCGCTTCCAGCAGAAGCGGTCATATTGGATTGGGTCACAAAGTATCTCTGCCGCACCGGCCCCTCGGGCCTGCGGCGGTGTCGGTCAGAACGGTGCGACGGCGAAGGAGGGCGCTGCGGGGCCGTGTCGGGCGCTGCTGTCTGCAGGCCTGGACCGCGCGGGGCCGCACAACACTGGTGCGTTCCGGGATAGACCGCATCTGCCATGACAGGCCCCATGGGCCCCGGCGGACGGTCGCTGAACCAGCCTATGGCGGCTTTTGCCCCACAAGTCAAACGCGAACGCCCCAATGTGGCTCCACCGTGGCTCCAACCCGGATCCGACAGGGCCGGTGGAGTGCCACTGTTGCCATGCCCGGCGGTGCACGGCACTGAGCGGGCGCAGGACAGGACCTGGCCCAAAGGACGCGCGATGGACGATCCGTTTGCACCACCGCCTGCAGCAGGCGATCCCTTCGCCGTACGTGCGGTCAGCCATCCCTATGCCACCCCCTGGCTGACGATCGAGCACCGCGATGTGGTGCGGCCGGATGGCGCGGAGGGCGTCTATGGCATCGTGCGGGTGGCGCAGAGTGCGGTGGCGGTGCTGCCCGTCACCGAGCGCGGCGATGTGACCCTTGTGGGCCAGTGGCGGGTGCCGCTCGGCCGCTATAGCTGGGAGCTGCCGGAGGGCGGCTGCCCCGGTGACGAGGAGCCTCTGGCTGCCGCCCAGCGCGAGCTGGCGGAGGAGACCGGACTGCGGGCCGCATCCTGGATGCAGATCCTGTCCTATGATGTATCCAACTGCCTCACCGACGAGACCGCCACGGCGTTCCTGGCCTGGAACCTGCGTCAGGGACCCGATGCCCCCGATGGCACCGAAGTGCTGGCACGGCGCACCGTGCCGTTCGCAACGCTGCTCGACGGGATCGACCGCGGCGTGGTCCGCGATGGCCTGACCATTGCGACGGTGCTGCGGGCGCACCAGATGGCATTGGCGGGACGCTTGCCAGAGGCGCTGGCACGCGCGATGCTGCAAGGCGCCTGATGTGGCGCGCTGCAACCGGCCCAAGCCGCATGGCGTCTGGGCTGGATGCCAACAGGTGATCCGTCGATGTCCGTCTCCACCAACGCCCGCCTTGAAGTGGTGCCCCCCGCGCAGGAGCGCACCGTGTGGGAGACCCTGCGCGCCGATGCCGCCCGCGCCGCGCGCGATGAGCCGGTTCTGGCCAGCTTCCTGCACGCATCGGTTCTGAACCACGGCTCCCTGGCCGAGGCGCTGGCCTATAATCTCGCCCAGAAGCTGGGCGGTGCCGACATGAATGCCCTGCAGCTGCAGGCGGTGTGCGCGGCGCAATATGCCGCCGACCCGGCCCTGGTGGAAATGGCGGCGGCCGACATGGTGGCCGTGCGGGCCCGCGACCCGGCCTGCACCAGCTATCTGCAGCCCCTGCTGTATTTCAAGGGCTATGCCGCGATCCAGGCGCACCGCGTCGCCCATGCGCTGTGGGCCAGCGGGCGCACCATGCTGGCCCTGCATGTGCAGAGCCGGGTGTCGGAGCTGTTTGCGGTGGACATCCACCCGGCAGCCCGGATCGGGCGCGGCATCATGGTGGACCACGCGACCGGTGTCGTGATCGGCGAGACCGCCGTGGTGG
The DNA here is from genome assembly GCA_027484265.1 of Alphaproteobacteria bacterium. Classification (GTDB taxonomy): domain Bacteria; phylum Pseudomonadota; class Alphaproteobacteria; order Caulobacterales; family Aquidulcibacteraceae; genus JAIXTH01. Next base: position 1,711 of record JAIXTH010000084.1, on the reverse strand, counting down.
GCAATGATGTCTCGATCCTGCATTCGGTCACGCTGGGCGGGACCGGCAAGGCGGGCGGCGACCGCCACCCCAAGATCGGCGATGGCGTGCTGATCGGGGCCGGGGCCAAGGTGCTGGGCAATATCCAGGTGGGGGCAGGGGCGCGGATCGCCTCGGGCTCGGTGGTGCTGAGCGATGTGCCGCCGCGCTGTACGGTCGCCGGGGTGCCGGCCAAAGCGGTGGGCGGCTGCTGTGACAAGCCCTCCGAAAGCATGGACCAGATGTTCGACATTGCCAGCTTCGACCCGGGTCTGTGATGCAGGACCTGGCACCGGATGATGCACAGGCCGTGGATGCGATCCTCACCCGGCTCGGCCAGGTCCGCCGCCGGCAGGTGCCGCGCGTGTGCGAGTGGTTTGCCGGACAGGAGCCGCAGATGGTGGCGACGGCTGCGGGCGATTCGGTTGCCGCCTGGCGGCTCGGCGACGGGCCGGCGGTGCTGCTGGTGCATGGCTGGGAGGACGACACCAGCCTGTGGACCCCGCTGATCGGCCTGCTGCAGGGGGCGGGTGTGCCGGTGGTGGCGTTCGATCTGCCCGGCCATGGCTGGTCTGACGGCGAGGGCTGTTCGGCCGAGCGGGTGCAGGCTGCCATCGAGGCCGTCTGTGCGGACATGGGGCCGGTGCGCGCCATCTGCACGCACTCGTTCGGCGGCGTGGGGCTGGTGCAGGCCCTCGCCGGAGGCCTGCCGGTGGAGGCAGTGGCGCTGGTGGCCCCGCCGATCCGCCAGGAGCTGCAGCTGCGGCGCCAGGCGGCGAAGTTCGGCGTATCGGGGCGGGTGGTGGATGTGGTGGTCGAGCGGCGCGGCGCGGGCTTCGACCTGATGGCGCTGGCGCCGACCATGACCGTGCCTGCCCTGTTCGTCCATGCCGACGATGACCAGCAATGCCCCGCCGACGAGGCTGAGGCCTGCGCCGCCATCTGGCCCGGTGCGCAGTTCGAGCTGTTCGAGGGGCTCGGTCACCGGCTCGTGGCCCAGCACGAGGACACGGTGCCGCTGCTGGCGGCGTGGCTGGCCTGAAGCCGGACCGGGCTGAGGCGCACTGTCGAACCTGCCGGATCGTACCGCACTTCTGCGCAGCGGGGCTGAAAGCACCGCGTTGCCACCGGCTGCGCAGCGGCCTAAACGGCTGGAGTGGAACAAGGCCCGGGTGCGGGCGGGGCGGGTTTGCATGGCGGAACCGAATGTGGCGGCGGCGGCCGAAGTGGCACGGACTCTGGAGGCGGTGACCCCGCCGGGGTTCCTGCTCGACTATCTGCCGGTTGTGATCTTCATCGTCCTGTCGGCGGCCATCGGCATCGCCTTCATGCTGGCCAGCTGGCTGTTCGCGCCCTCGAGCCCGGACCCCGAGAAGACCAGCGCCTATGAGTGCGGGTTCAACGCCTTCGATGATGCGCGGATGAAGTTCGACGTGCGCTTCTATCTGGTGGCGATCCTGTTCATCATCTTCGACCTCGAGATCGCGCTCTTGATCCCGGGCGTGATCGAGATGGATGCGATCGGGCCGTTCGGATACTGGTCGATCATGACGTTCCTGGCCGTGCTGACGGTGGGCTTCATCTATGAATGGAAGAAGGGAGCGCTGGAATGGGAGTGATCATTCCGCCTGGAGCCGGTGGCGCGATGCGGGCCGGTGTGGAGGGGGGCTTCCCCGTCCGCCAGGACGACCCG
>JAIXTH010000323.1 GCA_027484265.1 Alphaproteobacteria bacterium | reverse complement strand
GAGGACCTGGTGCAGATGGCACAGGCGGTGCTGCGCGAGCGGCGGCGCGGCGAAGTGGTGCGGCTCAAGCTCGACATCACCATGCCCACCGACCTGAAGGAATTCATCATCGACCAGCTCGATGCCCAGCCCGGCGAAGTGGTGCAGGTGGCGGGTATCCTGGGCGTCGCCCAGCTGTCGCAGCTGATCCCCGACGACCGGCAGGACCTCAAGTTCCGCCCGCTGGTGCCGCGCTTTCCCGAGCGGATCGAGGAGTTTGGCGGCGACTGCTTTGCCGCGATCCGCGCCAAGGACATTCTGGTGCACCATCCGTTCGAGAGCTTCGACGTGGTGGTGCGCTTCCTGCGGCAGGCGGCGGGTGATCCCAATGTGCTGGCGATCAAGCAGACCCTGTACCGCACCTCCAACAACAGCCCGATCGTGCAGGCCCTGATCGATGCGGCCGAGAGCGGCAAGTCGGTGACCGCGCTGGTGGAGATCAAGGCGCGCTTCGACGAGGAAGCCAATCTGAAATGGGCCAAGGACCTCGAGCGGGCAGGGGTGCACGTGGTGTTCGGCTTTGCCCATTTGAAGACCCACGCCAAGGTCTCGCTGGTGGTGCGCCGGGAAGGCAGCGAGCTGCGCACCTACGCCCATTTCGGCACCGGCAACTATCACCCGGTGACGGCCCGGATCTATACCGACCTGTCGCTGTTCACCGCCGATCCGGCGCTGGGGCGCGATGCGGGGCGGCTGTTCAACTATGTCACCGGCTATGCCCGCCCCTCGCAGCTGGAGGCACTGGCGATCTCGCCGATCACCATGAAGTCCACGGTGCTGGAGCTGATCGACGCGGAGATTGCGGCGGCCAAGGCCGGACGGCCGAGCGGCATCTGGGCCAAGATGAACTCGCTGGTGGACCCCGACGTGATTGACCGGCTGTATGCCGCCTCGCAGGCTGGGGTGGGGATCGAACTGGTGGTGCGCGGCGTCTGCGCGCTGCGCCCGCAGGTGCCGGGCCTGTCGGAGAACATCCGGGTCAAGAGCATTGTCGGGCGGTTCCTGGAACACTCCCGCATCGCCTGCTTTGCCAATGGCGGGCCGCTGCCAGGCCCGCAGGCCAAGGTGTTCATCACTTCAGCCGACTGGATGCGCCGCAACCTTGAGCGCCGGGTCGAGACCTTCGTGCCGGTGCTGAACCCCACCGTGCAGCAGCAGGTGCTGGACCAGATCATGGTCGCCAATCTCAATGACGAGGCCAGCAGCTGGATCATGCAGCCCGACGGCAGCTATGTGCGCACCGATACCAGCGCGATCCAGGGCCCGTTCAGCGCCCACACCTATTTCCTCAAGAACCCCTCGCTGTCGGGCCGGGGACGTGCGGCCCGTGGCAGCAAGCCGGTGGGACCCGGCCGCGCCGCAGCACGCAGAGCCAGAGGGCAGAAGGGCGCGGGCGGGAGCAAGCCGCAGTGAGCCCCGCCTCCCTCAGTCTCGTGCAGGCGGTGCCACCGCTGCCCATCGAACCGGCTCCCCGCCGCAACCATGCCGTGATCGACATCGGTTCGAACTCGGTGCGTCTGGTGGTGTACCGGGTCGAGGGGCGGGCCAATGCGCCGATCCTGAACGAGAAGATCCTGGCCGGGCTCGGGCGTGGCATGGCCGCGACCGGACGGCTGGATCCTGGCGGGGTTACAAGGGCCCTGGCGGCACTGGCGCGCTACCGGCTGCTGGTGGATGCGATGGGGGTGGACGAGGTGGACGTGGTCGCCACCGCCGCCGTGCGCGAGGCGCAGGACCGCGACGCCTTCGTGGCCGAAGTGGCCGCCCGCTCGGGCTTCGAGGTGCGGGTGGTCAGCGGACGCGAGGAGGGGCGGCTTTCGGCCCTCGGCGTGATGAGCGGCGCGCCCAGCGCCACCGGCGTGGCCGGGGACCTGGGCGGGTCGAGCCTCGAGCTGGTGACCCTCACGGGCGATGAAGTGGCGGGCGGCGAGAGCTGGCCGCTGGGACCGCTGGCAGTCAGCCAGCCCGACCCGCCGGACCTTGGGCTGGTGCGCAGTCAGGTGGATGCCGTGCTGGCGCGCTCGGAGGTGCTGCGGGCGGTGCAGGGCGGCGAGTTCCATGCGGTGGGCGGCGCCTGGCGGGCGCTGGCACGGATCAACATGAACCTGCGCAAATATCCGCTGAGGGTCCTGCACAATTACGCCATCCCCCGGGTTGATGCCCTGGAACTGTGCGAGCTGGTGGCGCGCCAGTCCAGGAAGTCGGTGTCCGGGATGGACCCGCAGGCGGGCAAGCGGGCCGAGACGGTGCCCTATGCCGCGCTGCTGCTCGAGCGGCTGTTGCTGGCAGCGCCGTTCAGCGACGTGGTGATCTCGTCGCATGGCCTGCGCGAGGGCATCTTGTTCGAGCATCTGCGTCCCGCCGAGCGGGCGCAGGACCCGCTGGTGGCCGGGGCGATCGCCATGCTGGGCGCCGACCGGCGGGCGATCGAGTTCGGGCGCACCCTGTTCGACTGGATCAGCCCGCTGTTCCATGGCCTGCCGCGGCTGTTCCCGGAAGGGCGGGGACGCGTGGTGCGGCTGACCGCCTGCCTGCTGTCGGACCTCGGGGCCACACTGCATCCGGATGACCGGGCGAGGATCGCCTTCGAACTGGCCCTGCGGGCGCCCTATCCGGCGGCCTCCCATGTGGAACGGGCCTTCATCGCCCGGGCGCTGGCCCGGCGCTATACGGTGCGGCTGGACTGGGTCGAGGCCGATGACGTCTCGCGCCTGCTGGACGAGGGACGGCGGCGCCGCGCCGACGCGATCGGCGCGGCCATGCGTCTGGGTGCCGACTTGTCGGGGCGCAGCGCCGAGATCCTGGCGCGCTGTCCGCTGACCCTGGAGGCAGGTACCGTCACCCTGCGGGCGCCCCGGTCCCACGCCGACCTGTTCGCCGAGCACGCTCTCAAGCGGCTCGACCAGCTGGGCGAGGCACTGGGACTGCCGGTGCGTGCCGTGGCAGGACCGTGACGCGCCGCTCGACCATCAGCTGAAGTCCATGGCTTGAAACTGCTTTCGATCCATGCGGCAGTGCGCCGGGACGCAGGTTGGAGAATGATCATGGCACAGTCAGGAGCAGGGACAGCAGGGCGCGGCGTGGCCGCCGGTCTTGCCATGGCGCTTGTGGTGCTGGGCGGTGTGGCCAGTGCCCAGGGCACGCGCCCCGAGCCGCCTACGCGCCCCGAGCCGCCTACGCGCCCCGAGCCGCCTGCACGCCCCGAGCCACCGGCGCGCCCCGAGCCACCGGCACGCCCCGAGCCACCGGCACGGGCAGCACCACCGGCCATGCCCGCCGCGCCGCCCGCGGCAGGCGCCTCCCGCTCCGTGTCGCTGACGCCAGGCATGTCGGTCCAGGGGCGCCTGTCCTCGTCCGATCCCAACCTGGATGACGAGTCTGCCTACGACACCTATACGTTCGAGGCGGCCGAAGGGCGGCAGTACCGGGTCCTGCTGGCCTCGCCAGACTTCGATGCTGTCCTGTTTGTCCTCGGCGAGATGGATGGTTACGATCCCAAGGGCTGGCTGTCTGACGATCTGGGCGATGGCATTACCGATTCCGAAGTGATCTTCACGGCACCGGCTGCCGGTACCTACGAGATCCTCGTCAACAGCTATGCAGGTGGCGAGACCGGCCGCTACCGTCTGGCACTGACCTGGACGGACGGCGGCATGCGCAACACCGAGGAGGGCGCCGAGGATCCACGTCTGGGCGGCAGCCAGCGCCTGCACACCGAACACGAGGCTCCGGTCCGGGTGGTGCCGGCCCGCCATTGAGCCGTGCGGCGGGGCAGCGGATGGCACCGCCATGACAGGCGCGCGGACCCGGTGGGCCCATCCCGCAATCGGGTGGCGACGCGCCGCAGTGCATGCGCCTACCAGGACCGGGACCAACCGAGGGCGACATGACGATCGGACTGGGTGAGTATGCCGCCATCCGCTGCTTTCAGGGGCGGCGCGGCCAGACAGTCGGCTTTGGCCCCGGTTCCGGCCAATTCGACGCCGATGCCGTGATGATCGGCCCGGACGACTTCGGCGCCACCAGCGCCGGCCTCCCAGTCACCCTGCGGGCCGACGGCAGCCATGGAATCCTGGCCACCTCCCTGAACGGTGGCGAGACCGGGCGCCCATGAGCTTCCATCCCTGGTGCCCTGAGGGTTGTCGGCAGCCGGATTGACACGGCAGGGCGGGCAGCGGTTCTGCCGGTCTGGATGAGCTTGCACCATGAGGTTGATTCGGCGGGACGATTCCCGACCTGCCCCCCAAAAAAGGGGGGTGGTCACGGGTTCGTGCTCTGCTAGGACGGATGCGGGATGGTCGGTTTGGAGGAGGCTCGAACATGGCGCGAGTGGGCAGTCGTCGTTGGATTTCAACGGTTTCAGTGGTTGCTTTGGGGACGGCCCTGTGTGCGGTGGCGGACCCGCTGTCGACAGCCCTGCATGCGCAGCCGGCTCCCCAGGATATCCAGCTCAGCAACACGCCACAGATGATCTCCGGCTCGCTGGCCAGGGGCGACGAGACCCTGCCGAATGGCGAATATGTCGACATGTACGTGTTCGAGGGGCGGCGGGGCCAGGCGATCGCGGCGGGCATGATCAGCGCGGACTTCGATGCCTACCTTGTCCTGGTGGGCCCCAACGAGTTCACCGCCGAGAACGACGACATGGAATCGGGCAACACCAATGCCTTCCTGTCGGCGACGCTGCCGGCGAACGGCACCTACATGCTGTTCGCGACGTCGTTGAACCCCCGCGAGACCGGCGCCTACGAGATCGTGGTTGCCAATGTCCAGGCCGATGGCGGCTCTGCCAGTCCGCCACCGCCGCGGCCGGCTCCCCCGCGGCCGGCTCCGCCACGCCCGGCTCCACCGCCGCCACCGCCGCCGGCTGTCGCCTCCGGCAGCGGCACCATCACCCCGGGCGCCACCGTGCGCGGCAACTTGTCCAGCAACGACCGGCAGCTGGATGATGGCGAGTATTTCGATACCTATACCTTCAACGCCCAGGCCGGTCAGAGCTTCACCATCGACATGACGTCCGAGGCCTTCGACACGTTCCTCGTGATCCTGGGCCCGAACGATTTCGGTGCCGAGATGGATGACGGCGGCGAGGGCGTGAACTCGCGCTATACCTTCACCGCGCCGGCTACCGGACAGTATACGATCGGTGCCACGTCCTACGAAGCACGCGCCCAGGGCGCCTATTCGGTTCGGCTGACCCAGAACGGCGGGACCGCGCCCCGGCCCGGCCCCCGTCCGCCGACACCCGGCCCCCGTCCGGCTCCCCCGCCGCCCGCGCCGCCCCCGCCGCAGGCCGCCTCCGGCGATATCCCGATCCGGCTCGGCCAGACCCAGCGCGGCACATTGGCCCGGGGCGATACAACCATCTCGTCGGGCGAGTTCATCGACGGCTACACGATCGACGCGCGGCGCGGCCAGCGGTTCGAGGTGGCTGCTGCATCGGATGCGTTCGATACCTATCTGCTGATCCGCGGTCCGGGTGGCCTGCGCATCGACAATGACGACGACGCCAATGGCAATGGCAGCACCGACTCGCGCGCCGTGGTCGAGGCGCTGGCGGACGGGCCGATCACGATCGGCGTCACCTCCTATGCTGCCGGCATGACCGGTGCCTATACGCTGCAGGTGCGCCAGCCGGGTGCGGGTGCGCAGGCGACGGTGGCCCCGCGTACGCCCAGCCCGATCCGGGTCGGCGCTCCCGTGCGCGCGACGCTGGCCGCCGGCGACGAGACGCTGAACTCGGGCGAGTTCAGCGACGCCTATTCGGTGCAGCTGCGCGCCGGTCAGACCGTCTCGGTCGAGATGGATTCGGCTGCCTTCGACACCTATCTGATGGCAGCCGGACCCGGGGGCGTCCGGGTTGACAACGATGACGGTGACGGCACCGGCACCAATGCCCGTCTCAGCTTCACGGCACCGGAAGCCGGCACCTATCTGATCCGCGCCACCTCGTTCCAGCCCGGCATGAGCGGTGCCTATACGATGCGGGTGGTCGAGGGCCGCACCGCCGGTGCCGCCGCCCCGCCACCGCCACCGGCAGCCGCGGGCGCCAGCCTGGTGGCAGGCCGCACCGTCAATGGCGCCCTGGCTGCCAGCGACCGCCGCAGCCAGGGCGGCCAGTTCGTCGATACCTACACCTTCCAGGGCCGGGCCGGTCAGCGGGTGGTGATCGACATGGCGTCGGGCGGCTTTGATACCGTGGTGAACCTCGTGTCGCCCTCCGGCGCCCGCGAGCAGCATGACGACATCGGCAACGGCAACACCAACAGCCGCCTGGAGACCATCCTCGCCACCGATGGTGTCTACCGGATCGAAGCCACCAGCTTCCAGCCCCAGACGTCGGGCGCCTATACGCTAGTGCTGAACACCCAGTCCGGCGCCACCCAGCCGACCCGCCCGGTCAACCGCCCGCAAGGCGGCAGCCAGCCCGGCAGCGTGGCACTGGATGTCACCGGCCGCCTCGAGCGGGGCGACGAGACCCTGGATGACGGCCAGTTCCTCGACGCCTGGACCTTCCAGGGCCGGGCCGGCCAGACCGTGACGATCGACGTCACCTCCAGCGACTTCGATACCCAGGTCGTGGTGGTCGCGCCCTCGGGCGATGGCGACATGAACGACGACGGTCCCGACGGCACCAACTCGCAGCTGGTCTATCGACTGCCGGAAACCGGCGAGTATGCCGTGGGGGTCACATCCTACTCGGCGGGCGAGGTCGGCGCCTACCGCCTGCGCGTCGGTGAACGCGGCGCAGGCATGCCGCAGGCTGATAGCGGCGGGCGCGTCTATGGCGTGTTCGTGGGCGTCTCCCAATATCCCAACCCGCGGGACAACCTCGCCGACACTGACGAGGATGCCACCAAGCTTGCCGACACCCTGCAGCGCAACGGCGTGCTGGCCGACGAGAGCGTGGTGCTGGTCAACGGGCAGGCGACACGGGCGGCGATCATGCAGGCGATCCGTACCGTGGGCGCAGCCGCCGGTCCCGAGGACACGTTCATGGTGTTCTATTCGGGCCATGGCTCCAAGGTACCGCACCGCGGAGCCGGCGCTCCCGAACCCGATGGCCAGGACGAGACCCTGGCCGTCTATGACGGTCACATCACCGACGACGAAGTGGCCACCGCCTTCGAGGGCATCAATGCCCGGGTCGCGATCCTGGCGCTGGACAGCTGCTTCAGCGGCGGCTTTGCCCGCGACGTCGTCAGCCGTCCGGGGGTGATGGGCCTGTTCAGCTCGGAAGAGGATCTCACCAGCCAGGTGGCCGACAAGTTCGAGGCGGGTGGGTTCCTGTCCTACTTCCTGCGCCTCGGCATCGGTGGCGCCGCCGACGAGAACAGGGACCGTGCGGTTTCGGCGGGCGAGCTGTCGACCTATCTGCGCCGCCGTTTCTCGGAGGAAGGGGACATCAGCGCCGTCACCGACCGCCGGCAGCGGAACTACCAGTATCTGGTGGTTGAACGCGGCAGCGTGAAGGTGGACGATATCCTCGTCTCCACCGGGACCGGTGCAGGCGGCCGCAGCTAGCGCATCCTGCCCGCGGGGCTGCTGCATTGCACACGGACAGCGGGTCCGGGGCCACGCCTGGCTCCGGACCCGATCCCGTTCTGGCGGACGGGCACCGCCTGACCGCCGTTCAGGCATGACTTCTGCGTGTGGCCGGTGTGAATCTGGGCACGCTGGCGCGCCTTGCTGACCGCGAGCTCATTTCTGGGCTGGACTCTCTGCAATCATCCGCTTCAGTTGCGTCCGGGGCAGGATGAAGGGATCGGCCATGAGCGACGCCGGAGTGGAGAGCGCGGGCGGGCCGCTGGTTCTGGACCAGTCCCCCGAACGCCGCGCGCAGTTGACCCAGGAACTGGCCTACGGTCAGACGCCACCGTCCGGCTTCACCTCCAGCAAGTTCAGGGAGGAGGACGTGGGGCTGTGCCTGTCGGGCGGCGGCTACAAGGCCTGTCTGTACCATGCCGGTGCGTTGCAGGTCCTGAACGAACAGGGGCTGTTGCCCAGTCTGGCGCGGGTGGCCAGCGTATCGGGCGGGTCGATCACGGCAGCCCGGCTGGGCCTGGTCTGGAAGCAGCTGGCGTTCGACAAGGTGACCGGAGTTGCCGCCAACTTCGATGCACTCGTGACGGACCCCCTGCGCCGGTTCTGTCAGTCAGCGTGGCTGTCAGTCCCCAGCGTGCTCAAGCAGGCCATCCCGCCCTACCGGCCCCCGGCGTGGCACCTCGCCGACAGCTACCATGACCTGATCCTCGACAAGGCGGCGCTGGCGGATCTGCCGGGCGAGGGCGAGGGGCCGCGCTTCACCATCCTGTCGACCAACTACGAGACCCTGTCGGCGGTGCGGTTCGAACGCGAGCGGGTGCGTGACTGGCGGGTGGGGGAGTGGAAGAGCCCGGACCTGCGCCTCGCCGATGCGGTCGCCGCATCCAGTGCGTTTCCGCCAGTCCTCGCGCCGCTGGTCATGAAGACCGGCATCATCACCCTGTTCGACAATCCGGCCGGGCAGGGCGATCGCGGCCAGCCCGACCTGCACATGCAGCCCTTCACCCAGCGCTTCAAGCTGGTGGATGGTGGGGTGTACGACAATCTCGGGCTGGAGCCAGTCTGGAAGCGGGCAGGCCGCATCCTGGTCAGCAATGCCGGCAACCGCCTGGATTACCAGGTCCCGAAGTCCCTGCAGATGGTGTCGCAGCTGGGGCGGGTGATCTCGCTGATCCACCGCCAGGCCGAAACCAACCGGGTCCGTTCCCTATTCGACCTGTCCCATCGGGGCGAGCGCAAACTCGCTTACTGGAGTCTGCGCGCCGATCCCCGCACTGTGGGTTCCCTGCCCCCCTGCGAGGGACTGGAGGGTCAGGACCTGGTGGATGTGATGATGGTCGAGGTCGATCTCAAGCCGCTCGCCGACCGCGCCGTCGACCTGCTGATCCGCCATGGCCGCGCCGGAGCCCTGGCCTCGCTCGGCCGCCACGGGCCTGACACATTCAAGCCAGAACCCCGGTCGCAAACACCGCAAGGCGCAGTCTGATGGCGGTTGTCGACACACCCCCGACCCGAAAGCTGAGGGTCTATGCCTATGATCCGCAGGCTTCCAGGAGCCGGATCACAGCCGCCGAGAACATTGCCACCATTGCGCTGCCCTGGGCGGAGGCCGGCCCCGACGAGCAGATCACCGGGCCGGGTCCGTGCAATGGCTATATCGAGGTGATCGACCATGATCCGGTGGCCCGGGTGTTCTATCGGCCGCTCGATCTGGATGATCCGCTGGTGATTGCCGATGGCGGCGTGACCCCGTCCGAAGGCAATCCGCAGTTCCACCAGCAGATGGCATTCGCCGTGGTGATGCGCACCATCAAGCTGTTCGAGCGGGCGCTGGGGCGCCCGGTCCGGTGGCGCGGCAAGTGGGACGAGGCCGAGCGCCGTTATGTTCCGGTGGACCGGCTGCGGGTCTATCCGCATGCGCTGCGCGAGCCCAATGCCTTCTATTCGATCGACAAGACCGCCCTGATGTTCGGCTGCTTCCAGGCCAGCAAGTCCGATCCGGGGCACAATATGCCAGGCGGTGCGATCTTCACCGTGCTGTCCCACGACATCATCGTGCACGAGACCACGCATGCCATCCTCGACGGCCTGCACCGCCGCTTCAGCGAGCCGACCCATCCGGACACGCTGGCGTTCCACGAAGCGATGGCCGACACCGTCGCCCTCCTGTCGCGCCTGACCTTGCCCGAAGTGGTGGCGGCCGAGATCCGCCGGTCGAAGGGCTCGCTGGCCGGGAGTTCGCTGCTCAGCCAGATCGGCCGGCAGGTGGGCGAGGCGACTGGCCGTGGCTCGGCCCTGCGGGATGCCTTCGATCTGATCGGGCCCAACCGCGCCCCTGATCCGACCCTGCTTGCCAGTACCACCCAGCCCCACAGGCGCGGCGCCATCCTGGTGGCGGCGGTCTTCGAGGCCCTGATCGAGATCTACGACATCCGCACCGCAGACCTCTTGCGGATTGCCAATGTGGATCCGAACCTGCAACGCCGGAACGCGCTGCACCCCGATCTGGTGGACCGTCTGACCCGGGAAGCGGTGAAGTCGGCAGACCATGTGCTGCGGATGTGCATCCGGGCGCTGGACTACATGCCGCCGGTCGACCCGCGCTTCGGTGATTTCCTGCGTGCCCTGGTGACCGCCGACGCCGACCTCGTACCCGATGACCGGCTGAACTACCGCCTGTGCGTGATCGAGGCCTTCCGCAGGCGCGGCATCTTTCCGGAGGGCTGTTCCTCCATGGCGCCCGATGCGCTGGTGTGGCAGCCGCCGCAGAGCGGGTTGGTGCAGGTGGAAACGCTGCTGGAGCCAGAGGCCGGGCTGGACCTGGCGGTCAAGTTCTTCCGGCCTGGACAGGCAGGCGCCGGGGCGGCGCGTCCGCTGACACCTGCCGAGACGGCGCAGGAACACCGCAGGCTCAACACCGAGACCGAGGAAGCGAACCGTCGCCTTGTTCATCAATGGCTGCTGACTTCCGAAGCTGGCCGGTATCCGGACGGGGAGGCCCGCGATGATGCCTGGGCCCGGGAGCTGGGTATCTTCTTCAAGCTGTCCAACACGCCAGGCGGCGACGACTGGTGCAGGCCTGCCGGCGAGAGCGACGGCAATCCCGACAAGGCCGTGGGCACCACAGCGGGACCGGGTCTGCCGGGGCCGATGACCCTCCTGCCGCTGGCGAGGCCATCCGGTCGTGGTCAGCCGACCCTCTATGGAAGGGTTCCCCTCGTCGAAGTGCATTCGGTTCGCATGACCCGCCGCACCGGTCCGGACGGACAGGAACTGCCTCAGCTCGTGATTTCAGTGACACAGCGCCGGCGTGCTTACTGGGACCTGGAAGTCCAGACCGAGCAGGACAGTTTCGACCCCGGGCTGCCACGTGACCGGGCCGATCCGAACCATCGGGTGAAAGCCTTGCCTGAAGCTGTCGAACCCGATTTCTGGTTCCGGGGCGGCGCAACGCTGATCATCGATCTGCGCTCGGGCAAAATCCGCTACGTGATCCGCAAGCGGATCGATGACGACCGTCGTCTGAACGAGCAGCGCGCCTATCTGGAGGGCCTGCGCGGCACATCACTGGCCTTCAGCTATGGCCTGAACGACCAGGCGGCCGGGCAATCGTCTGCCGAACGTCGCCGGGCAGCGCGCCGGGCGGGGCTGTCCATGGCCGAGCCCTTTGCCCTGATGCACAGGGGATACATCTGATGGCCGGGCAGAAGATCACGGTGCGCATGGCGCGCAATATTCTCGGTGATTGTTTCCTGATCACTTATCAGCCCATGCTGCCCGATGGCAGCACGGGCGGACCGATCACCATCCTGATCGACTTTGGTGTGCTCCAGGCGGTCAAGGGAGCGGGCGCGGTGATGCAGGCGCTTGGCCGCTCGATTCAGGAGCTGTCGGGCGGGCATCTCGACTATCTGGTCATCACGCACGAGCATGCCGACCATATCTCCGGCTTTGCCCATGCCGGCAGCCTGTTTTTCCCCGAGGCGGGGGCACCGGCGGTCTCGATCGGCACATTGTGGATGGCCTGGACCGAGGATCCGAAAGACGATCAGGCCAACGCCCTGCGCGCCCGCCATGCGCCTGCGCTGGCCCTGTTCGAGGACCTGTCCGACCCGAAGGCTGTCGGGTTCACGGACGAGGATCGCGCAGCCTTCAAGTCGGCCCTCGATGTGTTCGCCTTCAACACCCTGCCACCGGCGCCAGAAGCCGCGCGTGTGGCAGCAGATCCGAGCAAGGGCCAGCGCAAGGGTCAGCGCCGCACCGGGGCCCAGATCATGGAGGCGCTCAAGAAGACCGCGCGACAGGTGGATTTCCTCGAGCCTGGCGACATGCGCCTGATCCGTGACCCGGCGAGCCAGGCGCCACCGCTCAAGGTCCATGTGCTCGGTCCGCCCCGGGATCAGGATCTTCTGTACAGGAGCGACCCCAGCACACGGGCGCCTGAAACCTATCTGGTTGATCCGGCCGATACCGAAACCCTGCTGGCCGCCACGGGTCGCACCATCGAGGCGGGGACCGTGCGTCAGGTCACCCAGCCGCCAACCCTGTTCCCGGATCGCTATGTTGCCCTTGAGAAGGCCAACCCCGCCGGCAGGAGCGGCCCGTGGCGCACCGACGACAAGGCCGTGCGCAAGCTGTGGGCTGACTACATCGACAGCGGCGACAGGATCATTGCTGTCGACGGGCCGGGCGCCGCCGAGCGACTGGCGCTCAAGCTCGATTCCGACACCAACAACACCAGCCTCGTGCTGGCGTTCGAGCTGGCGGACGGCCAGGTGCTGCTGTTTGCGGCCGATGCACAGGTGGGCAACTGGCTGTCCTGGGACCGGCAGAGGTATCCGGACAAGCCGGAGCACGGTGGTCCGGGCGTCGATATCCACGACCTTCTGTCCCGCGTGCGGCTCTACAAGGTCGGCCACCACGGCAGCCATAACGCCACCATCAAGATGCCGGGCCTGGAAAGCATGAACCATCCGGAGCTCGTGGTGATGATCCCGGTGGTGGAGGAGGTCGCCCTGCAGCAGGGCCGCAGCGGCTGGAAGATGCCCGACCCGGACCTCAACAAGCGCCTCCAGGAGAAGGCTCCCGGCCGTATCCAGCGGGCCGACGATGCCGCACAGGCCGGTTCGGATGCGCTTTGGGTCACCTGGGAGCTGACCGTCGGCCAGTAGAATACACGTAATGCGAGTGTCAAAATGGCATGTCGTACTCGCAATAAGGGGTCGAAATCGGGGCGGGTAACCCGCTTGCGGATTTGCATAGGTTCGGATTTGCCCCAATTTCCGGTTTGTTTCGCGTGACTTGTGCTTCAGGTGGCCAAAATAAGGCAAGACCTGCTGTGATTTAGTGGTTGCGCGCACAGTTCATGCAGGCTTCACCCCCGCCATGTCGTCGGGACCCCCCGGCCGTCTCAGGGCCCTCGCGCGTGATGCTGCGACCGTCCTGGGAACCGTAGTGATGCTCACCGGCCTCGGCTTGAGCGCACGTGCGGAGCCAGCAGCGGAACCCGCTGCGGCTGTTGCCGGACCCACACAGGCCCCCGTCGAGAACGGACCGGGGCAATCGGGACAAGGGAACCCTCAGGACGCAGCCGAAGCGGCGCGCGCCCGCGAGATCCAGTGTCTTGCCGAGGCAATCTACTACGAAGCCCGCGGGGAACCGCGGCGCGGCCAGGAGGCCGTTGCCGAGGTGGTGGCGAACCGGGTGCGCTCGCGCGCCTATCCCAACACCTTCTGCGGGGTTGTGTATCAGCGTTCTGCACGCACGTGCCAGTTCTCGTGGGCCTGCGATTCACGCCGGTCCGCACCGCGGGGACAGGCGTGGCAGAATGCCCGCGAGATCGCCACCCGGGTGGTGGATGGCTGGGATCCGGAAGTGGTGGGCAATGCCACCCACTTCCACGCCACCAGCGTGTTTCCGTCCTGGGCCCGCGTCTATCGCCGCGTTGCCCGGATCGGCTCGCATACCTTCTACAGCGCGCGCTGATCCAGCCGCGCTTTGCTGAAAGGCCCGGATGCATCCGCATCCGGGCCTTTCTTCCATCAGCCTGCTTCCGACAGGGGCGGGGCTGCCTGATGGTCGGCCGCGCACACATAGTCTGGCACGATCCCCAGCCACTGGTAGCGCGCCTTCACCGCAGCCGGCAGGTGACGGAAGTCGCCGACCGTCCCCCGGCACAGGGCGGTGCCACAGGCGCACTGCATCGACCAGTCGTCCGCCGCGATGGTGGTTGAGTAGTCCCAGGTCAGTTCCTCGCCTTCGGCAATGGCACGCAGCGCCACCAGCAACGGCCCGTCGGCATCGAACTTCAGCCCGCAATTGGGGTCGCAGCTGTGGTTGATCAGGTCATCGACCCCGCCGGACGGGCCCATGTACTGGCCGGGACCGACTTGTACATAGCGGTCCGATTCCGCCACCAGCTGCGCCGGTACCCGCTCGCGCGGGACCGTCTCGCCCTCGAAGCGCACCACGGTGGCACCTGCTTCCAGCGCCCGCCCGGTATAGATCGCCTTGCCCAGCCTGTTGCGGCCCACCAGGAAGTGTGGCCCGTCAACGCCAGCGCCTGCCACCTTGACCATCAGCTGGCCCTGACGCCAGACCAGCGAGCGCACCGGATTGATGGTCGCGAACCCGATCATCACCCAGACCGTGGCATGACACGCCAGCTCCACCAGCACATAGGGCACCTCGCTGCCCGTCCCGCCCGCCACTGACAGCACATAGGCGAGGACCGCGAGGTCCGACATCGTCCACAGGCCCCAGGCTGCCGAGCGCTCCTTGCTGCGATCCTTCAGCACGGCGGCAAAGGTCGGCAGGAAGCTGACCGGTACCATCACCACCAGCAGCCAGTGCGCCCAGGCGGAATTCTGGAACCCGAGCCACAGCACCAGGGCCGCGAGACAGGCGGTGAGGGATGCGATCTCGAGCCGGGTCGGCCGCTTGAACGCGCCGTGGCGCCAGACCGACAGCGTGATGGCCAGGCAGGCGATGGAGGAGGTAAAGAAGATGATGTTCTGCGCCGCACCGGCGTTCAGCGCATTGTAGGTCAGCGCTTCGGTGAGATTGGCCGCGCTCCAGATCATCCAGGAGGCCCGGTTGGGCTCGATCAGGCCACGGCGCTGCTCGATGCCATAGATGGCATAGGCCAGCACCAAGGTGCCGAAGGCTACGAACAGCAGGAAATCCTGTCCCATGCGTCACCTGGCAGGCCGTCGGGTGCCAGCAATGGCCCCTACCATAGCCTGTTTCCGCCAGAATATATTAACCGTATGTTGCAGTCCTGACACAAGTCGTTTTCGCAGTCACAAAACTTTGAGTGTGTGAACGCTGTTCGGAGAAAGTCTTGCGAAACCCGGGTGATCTCAGATCGAGAACAGGCTCGGGTCTCCACCCTTGGCCGCTATGTTCTCGCTGGTCACCGTTTCTGTTGCAAACCGTGCCAGATAGTGCGGACCGCCAGCCTTGGGGCCGGTCCCGGACAGGCCGCGCCCGCCAAACGGCTGCACCCCGACCACGGCACCGGTCATCGAGCGATTGATATAGACATTACCTGCCGGCACGGCCGCGAGGATGTCGCGGGCAAAGCCGTCGATGCGGGTGTGCACGCCGAGCGTCAGGCCATAGCCGCGGGCGGCGAGGGCGCCTGCCGCTGCCGCAGGTGCCGAGGCATCGTAGCGGACCACATGCAGCACCGGCCCGAACGGCTCGCGGGTGACTGGCTCCAGTCCGGCCAGCTCGACGATTGCCGGGGCAAACCAGTGGCCGCCGCGCGGGTCTGTCGGGCCGGGATGGCGCGCCACCAGCCTGCCGCCACTGGCCAGCAGGTGCGCCAGATGCGCCTCCATCATCGCCTCCGCCCGGGCATCGATCAGCGGGCCGATGTCGGTGGCCGGATTGGTGGGGTCCCCCAGCGTCAGCTCGCTCAGGCCCCCCGCCAGCTTCTCCAGCACCAGGTCTGCGGTCTCGTGCGGCAGGTACAGGATCCGCAGCGCCGAACAGCGCTGCCCCGCCGAGCCGAAGGCCGACACCAGCGCGTCGTCCACCACCTGTTCCACCAGGGCCGTGGTGTCGACGAACATGGCGTTCAGCCCGCCGGTCTCGGCAATCAGCGTGGCGATCGGACCCTCGCGGGCTGCCAGCGACCGGTTGATCGCCCGGGCGGTCTCGGTGGAGCCGGTAAAGGCAACACCGTCCACCCCCTCTGCGGCCGTCAGGGCGGCGCCCACATCGGTACCGCCCGGCAGGAGCTGCAGCACGTCGTGCGGCACGCCGGCGGCATGCAGTGCCTCCACCACCGCCATGGCGGTGAGGGGGGTCTGCGGTGCCGGCTTGGCCAGGACCGCATTGCCCGCTGCCAGCGCCGCTGCGATCTGGCCGGTGGTGATGGCCAGCGGGAAGTTCCAGGGCGAGATGCAGGCAAACACGCCGCGCCCGGACAGGGCCAGCCGGTTGGTCTCGCCGGCCGGGCCGGGCAGGGGCTCTGGCCCCGAGAACAGCCGCTCGGCCTCGCACGCATAATAGCGCAGGAAGTCGACGGTCTCGCGCACTTCGTCGATCCCGTCCTGCAGGGTGCGCCCGGCCTCGCGGGCCGTGAGGGCGATCAGGCGGGCGCGGTCGGCGTCGATCCGGTCGGCGGCGGCGCGCAGGATCGCGGCCCGCGCCGGTCCGCCCAGCCGGTCCCAGCCGGGCCAGGCGGCCCTGGCCGCTGCAATGGCGGACGGCACCACCTCCGCCGTGGCCGGCACCACGGTCCCGACCCGGTGGCCTGCATCGCAGGGCGACATGACCGGCAGCTGCGGACCGTCAGCAGCCAGGCCGCGCGCCAGCAGCGGCCGTGCCGCCAGTTCGGCCTGGTCGAGTGCCGTCACCGCGCTGGCGATGGCGGCGAGGTCGTCGGCCAGGGTCAGGTC
>JAIXTH010000293.1 GCA_027484265.1 Alphaproteobacteria bacterium | reverse complement strand
CCACCGGGTACTTGGCTTCGGCGCCATCCCACGGGTCGCTCATCAGCTGCTTCATGCCGAGGCTGATGCGCTGGGTGTCGTTGTTGATCTTGATGATCTGCACCCGGACGCTGTCGCCGACATTCACCACCTGGCTGGGCTGCGAGATGCGCTTCCAGCTCATGTCGGTGACGTGCAGCAGGCCGTCCACACCGCCCAGGTCCACGAAGGCGCCGTAGTCGGTGATGTTCTTGACCACGCCGTCGCGGATCTCGCCTTCGGCCAGCTGCGACACGATCTCGCTGCGGGCTTCGGCACGGTCGGCTTCCAGGATCGAGCGGCGCGACACCACGATGTTGCCGCGGGTGCGGGCCATCTTGAGGATCGCGAACGGCTGCTCGATGCCCATCAGCGGGCAGACGTCGCGCACCGGGCGGATGTCCACCTGCGAGCCGGGCAGGAAGGCGTTGGCGCCGCCGAGGTCGACGGTGAAGCCACCCTTCACGCGGGTGGTGATGGTGCCATTGACCACTTCGCCAGCTTCGAACAGCTTCTCGAGGCGGATCCAGGCTTCCTCGCGGCGGGCCTTCTCGCGGCTCACCACGGCTTCGCCGAGGGCATTCTCGATCCGGTCGAGATAGACTTCGACGGTGTCGCCGGGCTTCAGGCCGGCGGCGTCGGAGCCGAATTCCTTAACATCGATGCGGCCTTCGGTCTTCAGACCGATATCGACCACCACCTGCGCATGCTCGATGGCCACGACGGTGGCGGTCACCACCTTGCCTTCATTCATGCGCTGCGAGCCCATTGAGGCTTCGAACATGGCCGCGAAATCGTCGCGGGACGGGTTGAGGAGCGTATCGCTCATAAGTCAGGTTTCCTTGCGTGATGACATGTGCCGGCCGGTTGGATCCGGCGGTCTTGCCCCGGGACGGGGCCTGTTGAGGGCTTGGATTTTACGTCGCGGACAGCTGCACCGGCGAAGGCGCAAACACAAAGGCCCCGCCGCAAACGGGCAGGGAACGCAGGGCAGCAGACGGTTGACGCGGACCAGCAGCGCGGCGCTTTGGATTATCGTGGAAGATCAGCCGGTCCCGGCAGCCTTGCGCCGGATGGCCGCCTCCACAATGGCGCGCGCCCTGTCCACTGCGGCGCCTATACTCAGATCGGACGTATCCAGCAAGTGTGCGCCCTCAGCGGCCCGGAGCGGGGCGTCGGCTCGGCCGCTGTCACGGGCGTCGCGGATGCGCACCTGGGCCAGCATCTCTTCGAACGAGACATGCTCGCCGCGGTCCTCCAGCTCGGCCACCCGGCGCCAGGCGCGGGCTTCGGGGCTGGCTTCCACGAACAGCTTCACATCGGCTTCGGGGCACACCACGGTGCCGATGTCGCGCCCGTCGAGCACGGCGCCGCCGGGCTGCAGGGCAAAGGCGCGCTGCGCCTCGAACAGCGCCTGGCGCACGGCCGGGATCGCCGCCACCACGCTGGCCGCCTCGCCCACCGCTGCGGTGCGCAGCTGCGGATCGGTGAAGCGGGTGAGGTCGAGGGTGCGCGCCGCCTGCTCGGCTGCCACCGGGTCGGCCGGATCGAGCCCGTCCGCCAGCAGCGCTGCCCCCACCTGCCGGTAGAGCGCGCCGGTATCCATGTGCGGCAGGCCGAAATGCGCGGCCAGCGCACGCGCCAGCGTGCCCTTCCCGGCGGCGGCAGGTCCATCGATGGCAATGATCATGGGCGCGGGCTCTAGCAGGGCAGGGGCGCCGGGGTCCAGCCACCGTGCCCGCCAGGGTGTGTGCCCGCTACAGGTCCGGGTCCGGATTGGTGGCAGGCGGGCGTTTGGCGAGCAGGGTGCGGGTGATCACGCTCATCACCAGCAGGCCCGAGCGGTCCAGCACCTCGTGCTGGGCGATCAGCACGCCTTCGCGGTCATTGCGGTCTTCGGTGGCCAGGAACGTCAGGCGCACCGTCAGCTCCTCGCCCGCCCGCACGGCCTTGAAATAGCGCAGGGCATCCTGGCCGATCCGCTGCAGCACCGGCCAGTCGCGGGTTTCTTCCCACAGCATCCGCCGCCACAGCGCATAGACATGGCTTTCAGCGGCCTGCGGACCGAGATCCTCCTCCCCCGGACGCGGGGCCTTGAGGGGCAGGTTGGGGGCGAAGCGCGCGTGGAACAGCGCAATGTCCTCGGCGCTGACGACCGCCGCGCCGAACTCATAGGTCCGGCCCGTCACGATGTCGTCGAACCACCACCCGGGAATTCCGCGTCCTGCCGACATTGTGCCCCCTGCATCGCTGCGATCTTGCGCGGCGATATGATCCGGTTCGAAGCCTCAGGTAAAGCGCAGTTGCGCCGGGGCCGGACACGACACACATGTTGCGCCGCCGGTCCTGTGCTGACCGGGGAGGGTAGATCATGAATCTGCAGGCAGAGCTGCGCGAGGCGTTTTCGTTCGATGGCCGCACCGGGCGCGGACGGTTCTGGGTGGTGCTGGTGCTGGTGGCGCTGCTGAGCGGCTTTTCCGAGCAGCACCATGGCTTCATCGGCGGCCTGTTGGGGCTGGCCGTGATCTGGCTGTTTCTGGCCGCCGTGGCGCGCCGGGCCCACGACCGGGGCCGGTCGTTCTGGACCGCGGCCCTGGCAGCAGTTCCATTCGCGATCGGCATGGGCTGGTTCCTTGTGATCCCCGGCGTGTTCGGACTGCTGGCCGCCGGACCCTTCTTCGGACTGTTCACTGTCGGGATCGGCTGGCTGGTGTTTGCGGCCTGGTGGGTGCTGGGCGGGATCTGGCTGCTGTGGGAGCTGGGGATCCGGGCCGGCGAGCCGGGCTCCAACCGCTTTGGCCCGCCGACGCGCGACATCCTTGATCCGCAAGGGTGAAGCCGGATGGCGCGCGGTCTGTAGCGCTGCCGTGACAAGGCGCGCGGCAACGGGCATGCACGGCGCACCATGACCGCTCCGCGCCGTGCCCGCCTCAAGCCCTGGAAGATCGACGACGTGATCGACGGTCGGCGGCTGCGCGTGCAGCTGACCGCGGCCTGGCTGGAGACTGTCGGCCAGGAACAGGCGGCGCGGCGCCGCGTGATCGACCTGCTGAAGGGCGCCCTGTTCCGCGGCCGCCTGATTGCGCAGGAGCGGCTGGAGGCAGGCAATGGCGGCCTCGACTGCTCGCGCCTGCTGGCGGCGGTCCAGGACGAGGTGATCCAGGCGCTGTACGACTTCACCACCACCCATGTGTACCGCGCCCGCAACCCCACCAGCGCCGAGCGCCTGGCGGTGTGCGCCACTGGCGGATACGGGCGCAACTCGCTGGCGCCATCCTCGGACGTTGATATCCTGTTTGTCCGCCCGATGCGCGACGCGCCCTGGGCCGAGAGCGTGATCGAGTACATGCTCTATGCGATGTGGGACATGGGTCTGAAGGTGGGCCATGCCTCGCGCACCGTGGCCGAATGCCTGCGCGCCGCGCGTGAGGACATGACGATCCGCACCAGCGTGCTGGAGATGCGCCATGTGGCGGGCGACGGCGCCCTCACCGGGGAGCTGGAACAGCGTCTGCGCCGCGAGCTGTTCGACCTGACGGCCCCCGAGTTCATCGCCGCCAAGCTGGCCGAACGCGACACCCGCCACCGCAAGGCCGGCGAGAGCCGCTATATGGTCGAGCCCAATGTGAAGGACGGCAAGGGGGGGCTGCGCGACCTGCACACGCTGTTCTGGATCGCCAAGTATCTCTATGGCACCGACCGTGATGGCGAACTGACCGCCACCGGCCACTTCACAGCCGCCGACCTGCGCCAGTTCTTCGAGGCAGCCGAGTTCCTGTGGACGGTGCGCTGCCACCTGCACTACCTCACGGGTCGCGCCGAGGAGCGCCTGACCTTCGACCTGCAGCCCGAGATGGCCGCCCGGATGGGCTATGGCGAGCGGGCGGGGAACCCCGCCGTCGAGCGCTTCATGAAGCACTATTTCGTGGTGGCCAAGCAGGTGGGTGCCCTCACCCGGATCCTGTCGGCGCGCCTGGAGGCCAGCGAGCAGAAGGCCCGTCCGCGCGGCCTGTCGCGCTTCTTCACCCCGGACATGAGACCGCGCCCGCTGTCGGACCGGCGGTTCGTGGAGGTGAACGGGCGGATCGGCTTTGCCGGCCCCCAGGTGCCGGCTGACACGCCGTCGGCGCTGATCGAGCTGTTCCGTCTCGCCGACCGCCTCGACAAGGACATCGACCCGGAGGCGCTGGCGATCGCCACCCGCGAGGCGGCGCGAGTCCGCAGCCTGCGCGACGATCCTGCCAGCCAGGAGGCGTTCCTGGATCTGGTGGCATCGCGGCGCAATCCGGCCGGAGCCCTTGGCCTGATGAGCGAGACCGGGGTGCTGGGCCGCTATGTGCCCGAGTTCGGGCGGATCGTGGGCCAGACCCAGTTCAACATGTATCACCACTTCACCGTGGACGAACACACACTGCGCGGCATCGCAGGGATATCCGACATCGAGCACGGACGGCTGGCGCGTGAGCTGCCGGTCTCGACCGAGCTGTTTCCCCGCATCTCCAATCGCCGGGCCCTGTATCTGGCGATGCTGTTCCACGATGTAGGCAAGGGGGAGGGCGACCAGCAGATCGAAGGGGCCCGTGCCGCCCGCGCCGCCTGCCGCCGCCTGGGACTGGAAGCCGAGGAAGTCGAACTGGTGGCCTGGCTGGTTGGCCATCACCTGGTGATGAGCGATGTGGCCCAGCGGCGCGACATCGGCGATCCCGCCACGGTCGCCGGCTTTGCCGCCACCGTCGGCACGCTGGAGCGGCTCCGGCTGCTGCTGGTGCTGACGGTAGCCGATATCAGGGCTGTCGGCCCCGGTGTGTGGAGTGACTGGAAGGCGCAGCTCTTGCGCGACCTCTACAAGCTGACGGAGGCCTCGCTGCGCGGCGGACGGGCCGATACGGCCTTCGTGCGGGGGATCCTGTCGGAGCAGGCCGGCGAGACCCGGGCGCGGCTCGTTACCGACCCGGATGTGGCCGAGTGGTTTGCTGCCATGGAAGACGCCTACTGGCTCGGCTTCGACGACACGCAGCACCGCTGGCACATCGCCGAAGTCGCTGCTGCCCTGCGCGTGGGTCAGGCCAGCCGGATCGCAGCCCGTGCCGACACTGTGCGCGGGGTGACGGATATCCTGGTGATCGGTCCCGACCGCCCCGGTCTGTTCGAGGCGCTGACGGCGGTCTTCGCGGCTGCTGGCGCCAATGTGCTGGATGCCCGCATCCACACCAGCCGTACCGGTCAGGCCTTCGACGTGTTCGCAGTCCAGGATACTGCCGGGGCACCGTTCGGCACCGGCCGCCGCGATGTGCTGGACCAGCTGCTGGCGCGACTGACGGATGTGCTGCCGGAAGGCGCCGCGGTGCCGCCCCTGCCACCGCGCTCGGTGGCCAAGCGGGTTGCGGCCTTCGCGGTGTCGCCGGTTGTCGTGTTCGACAATGAAGCCGCTGCGAACGACACCATCGTCGAGCTGTCGGGCCGGGACCGGCCGGCCCTTCTGGCCGAGCTGGCGGCTATCTTCCGCGACGAGGGGCTGAATGTGACCTCCGCCCATGTGGGCAACACGGGCGAACGGGCGGCAGACGCCTTCTATGTGCGCACACTGGCAGGCCTCAAACTGACGGATCCGCGTCTGATGGCGCGGCTGCGGCGGCGGCTGGAAGACGCACTGGAAGCCGGATCGGGCGAGGCACCCACCCTGCTTGCCCGCCGCCAGCTCGCGACGGCCCGCGCCAGCGGCAGGCGTTAGGCTGTCCCGGGGCCCCGCGCTGTCCGCAACAGCCCAGCGCGGGTTGACTCACCCCCGGCCACCCTCTATCGGCCCCGGCTTCCAAACACAGGGCGCGCGGGGAGATTCCTGCCTGTCCGCCACGGCACCAGACCCATGAAGATCAAGAGCTCCCTCAAGGCCCTCAAGACCCGCCACGCTGCCTGCCAGGTGGTGCGCCGCAAGGGCAAGGTTTACGTCATCAACAAGGTGGACCCGCGCTACAAGGCCAAGCAGGGCTGATAGCTGCGGCGCGCCGGCGGTTGATCGCTGACGCACCTGACAGGACGAACAATCTCAAACGGGCTTCCGGACTGGCGCCGGAGGCCCTTTTGCCGTGTGCGGCCTACAGCAGAACCACGCCGCCGCGCCCATCCTCGCGGCCCCAGGCCAGCGCCCGGCCATCGTGCGAAAACGCCAGTGTCGTGACCCGGTTCGGGGTACGGCGCGGATCGAAGTCCAGCTCCTGTGGTGGTGGTGTGCCAGCCACATGGGCGCTGCGGCCGGTCGCGGTGTCCACCACATCGACCCCGCCATCGGACCAGCCGGCGGCCACCTTGCTGCGGCGCGGGGCCACAGCTGTCAGCATCCCCATGCGGGGGCGCAGCATCAGGGCGCTCTGCCCCATCGGCCCGTCCGGCGCCACGAACGGCCAGACCAGGACTGCCGGTCCGCCCGTGGTTGCCAGGGAGCCATCAGGCATCCACACCAGCCCATCGGGCCGGGCCGGATAGCCGCCCATCCGGAACCCCTGCCCATCGGCCAGCCGCCAGCCGATCAGGGCCGGCTCGGCCGATGAAGCCAGCAGGAACGCGCCATCCGGGCTGAGGGCCACACCGGAATGGCCGCCGGGTGCCTCCAGCAGCAGCGGGGCGGTGGCAGCAGCATCGAGATCGTAGAGGCTCACGCCCCCGCCGTGGGCGACAGCCAGCTGGCGCTGGCGGCGGGCCGTGCCGGTCGACAACACGATGGCGGTGGGCGCGCGCGGCGGTGTGACCACGGCCAGGACCTCGCCGGTGGCTGCGGTGCGCACTTCGACGGTGCGGCTGGTGGCGATGGCCACCAGGCCACTGGCAGCATCGGACACGATCCGGTCGGCAAAGCCGGCCCCGATCGCGAAAACGGGCGTGCTGGCGAGGCTCGCTGTCACGCGGCGCACCACACAGTCGGCTCCGAGGGTCAGGACCGCCTGGCCGGTAGGACAAAGGGCTGCGTCCAGGATTGCAGCCTCGGCATGGGGGCGCGCCTCGCGCTGGCCCGCCGTGACCACGCCGCTGCCCCACACCACGACCGGCGTTTCCTGCAGCCACAGGGCCAGCAGTGCCGGGGCGGTCTGGTTCAGCTGGATGCGCTTGAGGGCAGTCTTGGGCATGCTGGTACCGGCTGTCGCGTGAGGGCCAGCGGGCGGCCCGGTTGGCCGTTGCAGACCCTGTCAGGGATCGGGTGCGCGGGATCGGCCCGGTTGGACCTTCACTGCCCCTGGCGGGGCGGCAGCACGCGCCAGGCCCTGATGTCCGACCCCTGCGGACTCGGCAAGGGGGCAAGCCAGCCGGGGACCCGCCCGGCTTCCAGTGCAGCCATCAGCCCGCCGGGCGCGCGTTGCGCCAGCACATCGGCCTCGGCGGCGCCGGTACAGGTGACGATCAGCCCGGCGCCCAGGGCGCGGACCTTGGCCTCGGCCTGTGCAGGTGGCGCGAGGAAGATGTCATAGGCGGCGCGCAGGGAGCGGTTGTTGCGGTGATAGGGCGCCGCCAGCACCGTATGCGCCGTGGCCAGCAGCATCGGTGCGCCCACATCAATGGAGGTCACTGCCAGCATCGGTGTCAGGCCGGTGAGGCCGGCAAAGGCCTGGGTGCCGGTGCACTGGCCCGGCAGGGCTGTTGCCTGTGCGGTGGCTGGCGTCGCTGCGTCAGGTTCACCCGCCACGGCGCTACGCGCCTGCAGATGGTCAGCTTCCAGGCGGCTCGACAGCATGGCCCCTGCGGCGCCGCTGACCAGCGGCGAGAGGGCAAGAGCGCCCACCAGGAATGCCCGCGTCCCGCGTGTTTCCAGCAGCCAGGCCAGGCAGGCCGCCACTGCGATCGAGCCCAGCAGGGCCGCCTGCCCCGACACCCGCAGCTGCCACACCCACGCCAGCACAGTGGTCACCAGCAGCAGGGCTGCCAGCAGCATCCAGAGGTCCAGGCGGTCGGAGCCGGTGTGCCACGCCCGCCAGGCCATGAAGCAGGCCGCTCCACTGGCCAGCACGGCCGGCACGCCGAACGCGATCGCCAGGTGCGGCTGGCCGGTCTGCAGCCCCGCCACGGCCGAAAACGTCTCGCCCACACGCGACAACCAGATCTCGCGCAGCATCGGGTCCACCTGGCTGTAGGGACTGCGCAGCAGTTCGGGGAAGGGCAGGGCGGCCGCCACCACAGCCACGCCGATGACGGCCGCCGCGATCCAGCGCGCCAGCAGCGCCTCGCCCCGCAGCATGGCTGCTGCCACGGCGAGGCCAGCGGCGCCCACCAGGGCCGGAGCCAGATGGATGAGGCTGAAAGCATCATGATGCCGCGCCAGCCACCGCTCCGGTGCGATCGTCGCGGCAAACAGTGCGGCGAGCCCGATCCCGAGTGCCAGGGCAAAGGCGATGGTGGCGGCCCGGACCGTAGCCCCCCGCAGCAGCCAGCGCAGCGCCACGAACCCCGTCACCACCACCAGCACCGGCGCGGTCTCCAGCCCCACCAGCAGCGATGTGGCCACTGCCAGGCCCGCCACCACCGCACCGCGCACACTGCCGCCCGCCAGTCCCGCCACAGCTGCCATCAGCGCCAGCAGCTGCAGGCCGTGGTGGTCCACCCGCCCCGGCAGGAACCAGGTCAGCGAGGGAAAGGCCAGCAGGCACATCGGCACCGTGATGGACGCCACAACAGCCGCGGATCCCGGCGGCGCGAGCCGCAGGGCAATACGAACCGCCAGGGCGCACGTGATCAGGCCCAGCAGCGGCGGGGTGACAAGGGCTGCCAGCTTCAGGCCGGTCTCGGTCCCCATCAGTGGCATCGCCAGCAGCGCCACCAGAGCCATCGGCAGATCCGCGAGGCGCGACCAGTGCATGTCGCCATCATCGAGGGGCGCAAACCGGTGCTGGCGCACGTCATGCCACGCCTGTCCCGCCAGCCAGTCGCGCACCTGCGCCACCCGCATCGCATCGTCATTGTCGGGCAGGCGCCAGTCGAACACCGCCACAACAGCCGGGATGGCGGCCATCACCAGCACCGCCACCAGCGCCAGTGCCAGGATCGCGCGGCGCACGGCAGAGGCCGGACTGGCGGCGGGCAGGCTCAGGTCGGGTGAAGTGGTGGTATCCAAGACGCGGCATCCGGCAGAGGTTTCGCCAGCTTCCTGCCACCGCCAGGGTTAATTCCGCGCTTTCATCCCAGCCAGGGGGTGGCGAGGCGGCGCCGCTCCTCATGGGCGGCGATGGCACTGCCCTGCGTGAGCGTCTCGCCAATCTCGTCGAGGCCCAGCAGCAGGGCGCGCTTGCGGCCGGGATCGATCTCGAACGCATGCACGGTGCCGTCGGGCGCGGTGACGGTCTGGGCCTCGAGGTCAACATCGAAGCGGGCATTGTCGCCGGTGGCCTGGGCCATCAGCTGCTCGACCACCGCCTCGGGCAGCACCACCGGCAGCAGGCCGTTCTTGAAGCAATTGTTGAAGAAGATGTCGGCAAAGCCCGCGCTGATCACGCAGCTGATCCCGAAATCCATCAGCGCCCACGGCGCATGCTCGCGCGACGAGCCACAGCCGAAATTCGGGCCGGCCAGCAGGATCCTGGCGCCGCGGTAATGTGGTTGGTTCAGCACAAAGTCCGGCTTCTCGGCGCCACCGCCATCGAAGCGCATGTCATAGAACAGCCCCTTTGACAGGCCGGTCCGCTCGACAGTGGACAGGAACTGCTTGGGAATGATCTGGTCGGTATCGACATTGGCCACCGGCAGGGGCGCGGCGGCCGCGGAGAGGCGGGTGAACTTCTGCATGGCCCGCTTGTGGCGGCTGGCTCGTGACGTGGCAAGATGGCGGTGCCATTGCGCCGTCCCTGCACTTGCCCCGTTATGCGCCGTCCAGATTGACCGCACCGGTACGACCCTGTACCGCCCCCTCCAGCGGCAGACGTCGCGAGCCTGTAGCTCAGCCGGTAGAGCAACTGACTTTTAATCAGTAGGTCCCGGGTTCGAACCCCGGCGGGCTCACCACTGCCATCATCTGCATCTGCGGCGCGCTTTCACTGCAGCGGCAGCCGTATCAGCCACACCTTCTTGACCAGCTCGATGCCTTATTCCGGCCTGTGACCTCGGCGACAGGCGATCCTGCCGGGACGGCCGTGTCACCGGTGCGAATCGCCACACCATGGCGTTGCCGGGGTGCAACAGCCCCGGGGCGAGACTCAGGCCACCCGGGCGGGGCGGATTTCTCCAGATAGCGTGAAATGACCGCCGTGAGATCACGTGAGCGGCTGAAAATGCCGCGAATGCGGGAGTTTCAAGTGCGCCTGTCCTGCAACAGGCGGCCAACCGAACGCGATTAATCGATCGATCCAATGAGTTTCGGCAACCAAGTCAGTTGACCTCTACGTCGTTGGGGCTAATGAGACGGGTGACGTCCCGCGTGGCGATCAACTGAGAGGGGATCTCACCCATGAAAGCAATTCTGTTCAGCGCATCGGCCGTCGCCGCGCTGGCTCTTGTGCCCGGCCTGGCCGCGGCCGATGGCTGGTATGGCAGCGCTTCGGTGGGCTACAATTTCGATGGTGGCGTTGAATTCGACAACGTCCCGAACGCTGCCGTTGCTGGCTTCACCGGCGTTGCGCCCTACGGCATTGGCCGTGGCGCGAACGGCGATGGCGGCTGGGGCGCCAGCCTGGCTCTGGGCTATGCGTTCTCGAACGGCTTCCGCGTGGAGGCCGAGCTCCTGAATTCGCAGACCGACTTCAACCCGAAGGGCACCGATGGCGTTGATGGCGCGGCGAACCTGTGGGCTGGCATGGTCAATGCCTACTACGACTTCAACCGTGATGGCGCGATCAACCCGTTCATCGGCGCAGGCGTCGGTCTCGGCCGCGTGGATGTGACGGCTTCGTCGTTCGACCGTGACCCGGCCTTCAACACCGTGTCGCGCATCCTGTCCCGCCAATCGGCCGTCGGCATCTCCGACAGCGACTCGGGCTTTGCCTGGCAGGTGATGGCCGGCGTTGGCCTGAAGCTCTCGGACCGCCTCAGCGGTGACGTGACCTTCCGCTACCTGACCGTTCCGGACCTCGAGTTCGCCGGTTTCGGTCGCTACCGCATCAACCAGTCCGGCACGGCTGCCACGCAGCCGCTGACCATCGGCGGGACCTACGGCTCGGACTTCGGTTCGGGTGGTGGCATCCTCGGCGTTGGCCTGCGCTACCAGCTGTCGGCTCCGCCGCCGCCGCCGCCGCCGCCGGTGGCTCCGCCGCCTCCGCCTCCGCCTCCGCCTCCCCCGCCGCCGGTGGCTCCGCCGCCGCCGCCGCCGCCTCCGCCTCCCCCGCCGCCTCCCCCGCCGCCGCCTCCGCCGGCTCGCGTGGTCTGCGACGGCACCTCGTTCGTGGTGTACTTCGAGCACGACCGGTCGTTCCTGACCGATCAGGCCAACGAAGTGATCACCAACGAAGTGAACGACATCGCGGCACGGAACTGCATCTACTCGTCGGTCCTGATCCAGGGTCACGCCGACACGTCGGGCAACCCGCGTTACAACATCGCTCTGTCCGAGCGTCGTGTGACCGTGGTGAGCGAAGCCCTCGTGTCGCGCGGCGTCCCGGCTGACCTGATGACCGGTGAAGCCTTCGGTGAAAGCCGCCCGGCCGTTGCCACCGGCGACGGTGTCAAGGAGCCGCTGAACCGCCGCACGGAAGTGACCTTCAGCTTCCAGTGATCGGTTCACTGATCCAGTCGGACAAGGCCCGGGGGCAACCCCGGGCCTTTTTCGTTGCTGTGGCCCGATCCGCAGGTGCCGCGCTGAGGACCGGTCCGGAGACAGCATGACGGGCGATTTCGACTATCAGGGCTATGGCGGCCGCTATGCGCGGATACGCCGGGGTGACCCGCGCATCGCAGCCCAGCTGGCCAGGGCCCTCGGCCCGGCGCGCAGCGTGGTGAATGTGGGGGCCGGCACGGGTTCCTACGAGCCAGCCGACCGGCTTGTTGTGGCCGTCGAGCCCTCTGGCGACATGCGCAGCCGCCGCGCACCGGGGGCCGCGCCAGTGGTGGCTGCCGTGGCCGACGCGCTGCCGTTTCCGGACAAGGCATTCGATGCCGCTCTCAGCGTTCTCAGTGTCCATCACTGGCCTGACCTCGAGGCGGGTCTTGCCCAGATGCGCCGGGTGGCCCGGGGACCGGTGGTGATCCTCACTTTCGACCCCGAGTTCTTGGCGGGCTGGTGGCTCGCTGACCTGTGCCCGGCGGTGATTGCGGTGGAGGCGCGCCGCTATCCCGCGATCGACCGGATTGCGGCGGCGCTGGGGGGCTCGGTGAGCGTCACGCCAGTGGTGGTCCCGGCCGACTGCACCGATGGCTTCAGCGAGGCCTTCTTTGCCCGCCCCGAAGCGTTCCTCGATCCGGCGGTGCTCGACGCGCAGTCCGCCTGGGGCTTCGTGACGGCCGGCGAGCGGCAGCGGTTCCAGGCACAGCTGGCAGCGATGCTGGCTGACGGCAGCTGGGACCGGGCGCATGGCCATTGGCGTACCCGGGCGGCCTTTGTTGGAGCGGTGCGGATCATCACCGCCCAGCCCTGAATGGCGGCCCTGCGTCAGGCGTGGGCGCGCAGCCAGGCTTCAGCGGCATCACGGGCCGCCGGATCGCCTACATGCAGCCACTGCCCCTCCAGTGCGAGGCCGTGCAGCTGCCCGGCGGGGGCCCAGCTGTCGAACCAGATCCGCGCCAGGCTGCGCTTGCCCGCGGGCCGGTCCCGGAAGTGCGACAGCAGGGTCAGCTGGGTGCCCGCAAAGGCAAAGGGCGCGACCGGAGCCGACCCGCGCCGTGTCAGCGCCCCGGCCCCATCCTGGAAAAAGTCGCCCGGTCCGTCAAAGCCGAGTGATGTTTCCAGGTTGGCCAGCATCAGGAGGCCCTTCATCCGGACAGGATCCCAGGCCGCCGCCATCCGCTGCAGGATCGCGGGCTCGACCCAGATTGCGTCGGCGTTGCAGGTCAGGATCGCATCCCCGCCCCCGGTCTGTGCCAGTGCCTCCTCCAGCAGCGGCAGGGCCTGGATCAGCCCGCCTTCGGTTTCCAGTGGCTCGGCGAGGTGGCTCTCATCGCTGATGACGATGCGCGGTGCGCGGTGCGCCCGTGCGGCCAGATGGGCGATCAGGGCCGGGGCAAAGTGGAAAGTGTTCACCACCGCCACCTCCACGCCGGCGTCAGCAAGCCGGTCCAGCAGGTGATCGAGCAAGGTGCGGCCATCCACCTCCACCAGCGCCTTGGGCCGGTCATTGGTCAGGGGCCGCATCCGGGTGCCGAGGCCAGCCGCGAACACCATCGCCACCTTCGGCACCTCAGTCACGATCCACCTCCGTCAGGGCCTGCAGCGGCGCATGCTGTTCGATCCAGGCCGCGAGGTCCGCCAGCATCGGCTCGCGCAGGACAGCCCGCAGGTGCCCCACCATGCGCGGCATGAAGCGCCGGTACCGGCCCTTGCTGTCACGGTGGATCAGCCGGGCGAAGATACCGATGATCCGCAACACATTGATGGCGCCCTGCAGCGCCAGCTCCTGCTCCAGGGCGCCGCGGCTGGCACCGGTTGCCGCCACATAGGCCGCCAGCGCCGCTTCGTGCGCGGCCGGGGTCACATCGCGCCGCGCATCATGCAGCAGCATGGTGAAGTCCCAGGCGCGATAGCCGTGCACGGCATCCTGGAAGTCCAGCAACCCGATCTGGGCAAGGCCCGCACGACGGGGCAGCCAGATCAGGTTCTCGGCGTGATAGTCGCGCAGCGTCAGGGCCCGTGGATGCATCAGGATCTTGTCGATGATCGTCCCGGTCACAGCCTGGTAGGTCTGCAAGGTCTGCGCACCATATGGTCGCCCCCCCAGCAGCTGCGGTACCCACTCGACAAACAGATCGGCATTCACCCGCAGAGCCAGCCTGTCGAAGTCCAGCAGGTGCCAGTCGCCTCCAGGCGCCGGCAGGCTGGCCGGTACCGGCATCGCATGCAGGCTGGCCAGCAGTTCCCCGGCCAGCGCATAGAGCCCCACTTCTTCCCCGGGCTGATCCTGAAGCAGGGCGGCGAGCACGCCCCCGCCCAGATCCTCCACCACGGCCACGCCTGCGGTCTCGTCCACTGCCAGCACTTCGGGTGCCGACAGACCCAGCTGACGCAGATGTGCCGAGACGGCGGCAAACGCTTCCACCCGGCTGGCGGCCAGCCGCGAGGTCCAGTTCCAGCCGCGGGCCAGTCGCTCGGCCTCGGTCGCCAGAGGCGCGCAGGGGCCATCGCTTTCATTGTCACGCGGCGCCTTCATCAACATGGCCGTGCGCCCGTCAGGCCGGACCAGTCGCTCGTAGGAACGGGTGGAGGCATCCTGGTCCAGCGGGTCGCGCCGCGCCTCGGCAAATCCGGCTGCGGACATGACGCGGGCGGTGGCGGCTGCGAATGCGGGCGATTCGGTCATGTCGCGGACTGCGGTTCCGGAGAGAAGCAAGCGGGCTCTTTGCGACAGAACCGCCTGTCCGGTCAAAGTCCGTGCGCAGATCGACCCTGTTCGCGCTGCATGCGCCGGCCGGTCAGGCGCGCCGGGCGGTCTTCAGCATCTTGTAGGCCTTGACCACAGCCGACAGCCGTCCCTCGGCCGACCGGTCTCCGCCATTGGCATCGGGGTGGAAGCGGCGCACCAGCTCGGTATAGGCCCGGCGCACATCGTCGCGACTGGCCTCCGCCGGCAGTTCCAGGGTTTCCAGCGCCTCGCGGATCGGGGTTGGCACGCGGCCGTCCGGCTCGTCGGGTGTCGCCCGTCCCGTGCCACCCCGGCGGCCCCGGAAGGTACCATAGGGGTCTGTCCACTCCGGCCCTGTGGCCCCGGCCTGCCAGCCGCGGCGGCCCGGGCCACTGCCGCTTCCGTTGCCGGTGGGGCGGGCATTCGGCGGGGCCTTGAAACTCCAGCTGGCGCGATGACCGTGGGCGGCTGCCTGCTGGAACGCGTCGAACTCACCTTCGCTCATGCCGTCGAAATAGTTCCAGTTGCGATTGTACAGCGCCGCATGCTCGGCGCAGAACCACCACATCTCCTTGGGGTTGTCGCGGGACTTGGGGGCACGCGCCACGGCTTCCGCGCTGCAGCCGGGATGCTCGCAGCGCGGGGTCTGCGCTTGCGGCTCGGCAGGGCGCATCGGCTTGCGGATCCGGATGTCCACGTATTTCGGGCGGTAGAGAAAGTGATCCGACATGACGCGTGGCACAGATGGGCTGCGCCACCGCTGCTGGCAACAGCTGACAGCCCCGCGCGCGCACAAGCCTGTGTGTTGCAGTGCGGTTTGACAGTTGTAGGGCTCCCGCTGGCGGCCCTGACCGGCTAGGCAGGCAACCGGTCTGCATCATCCCGTCTGAGGGCTGTCCCATGTCAAGTTCGCGTGCTCTGCCGTTCGAGATTTCCGCCGGCGCTGTTGCTGCCGTCGAAGCTGCTGCCATCGCCTCCGCCCGCATGGCCGGGCGCGGTGACGAAAAGGCTGCCGACCAGGTGGCCGTCGACGCTATGCGCACCGCTCTCAACCGCATCGCGATGCAGGGCCGGATCGTGATCGGCGAAGGCGAGCGCGACGAGGCGCCGATGCTGTTCATCGGCGAGGAAGTCGGCACCGGCACGGGTGCGGCCTTCGATATCGCACTCGACCCGCTGGAAGGCACCACGCTCACGGCCAAGGCGATGGCCAACGCGCTGTGCGTGCTGGCGATCGCGCCGCGCGGCGGCCTCCTGCATGCGCCCGACACCTATATGGACAAGATCGCCGTTGGCCCGGGTCTGCCCGCCGGGATCGTGGATCTCGATGCCAGCCCGTCCGAGAATGTGAAGGCGCTGGCGAAGGCCAAGGGTGTGGAGCCCGGCCAAATCGGGGTGTGCGTGCTGGACCGGCCACGCCATGCCGCCATCATCGAGGATCTGCGGGCCGTTGGCGCCCGGGTGCATCTGATCAGCGACGGCGACGTGGCCGGGGTGATCTACACCACCGATCCCTCCACGGGCATCGACCTCTATCTCGGCCAGGGCGGCGCGCCGGAGGGCGTGCTCGCAGCGGCAGCGCTGCGCTGTGTGGGCGGCCAGTTCCAGGGCCGGCTGGTGTTCCGCAATGACGACGAGAAGGCCCGCGCCGCCCGCGCAGGCATCACCGACCTTGGCCGCAAGTATGACCTCGCCGAGCTTGTCTCCACCGACGTTGTGTTCGCCGCTGCCGGTGTGACGAACGGTGCGCTGGTCCGCGGCGTGCAGGTCTCGGGCGCTACCACGATCACCGAGACGCTGGTGCTGGATTCGGAAGCCCGCACCGCGCGTGTGATCCGCACGACGCACCTGGCCTGATTGATTTCAGTTGGAGGGCGGGGCCCTTCGATCACCTGGAGCGCAGCTGCTTGCAGCTGCGCTCGAGGGTTTGCGGTGGAGGCCGCGCAGACCTGTTGTCCGGCTTTGGTCGCAGACGGCCCCGCTGGACCGCGCGGCTCCTGCCGCGCCCATGGTGGGGGCGATGCGCGGCCGGAGCCGCGCGGTCCAGCGATCCAGCCGATGCGCGCGGCCTTGACCGGGCCGCAAGGCGGGCGGAGGCCCGCCACCGCTCACCGCCAACCACGGAGCGAACTGCTGGAGCGCGGCTGCTTGCAGCTGCGTCGCACGAAGCGCTCTGAAACCAGTGTTTTGCGTATGCGGCAGCGCCGCTCTGCGTCGCTGCCGCAGCTGCAAGCAGCTGCGCTCCAAGTCCTTCAGCCGTTGTGCCGTCCGCTCAGGCGGATATCTTGCCGCGGACCAGGTCGGCATAGGCGTGCATCAGCTCCTCGCAGGCGCGGCCAGGCTGGTACATGATGTCGCCCAGTTCCTTCACCGGGGTCACTTCGGCGGCACTTCCGGTAATGAACATCTCCTGGAAGCCACCCAGCTCCTCGGGCATGATGGTGCGCTCGATCACCTCATAGCCACGCTCGCGCGCCAGCCGGATCACGGTCTGGCGGGTGATGCCGTTGAGGAAGCAGTCGGCCACCGGGGTGTGGATCTCGCGGCCGCGCACGAAGAACACATTGGCACCGGTGCACTCGGCCACATGTCCGCGATAATCCAGCATCAGGGCATCGGCATAGCCGGCATCCTCGGCGGCATGCTTGGAGAGCGTGCAGATCATGTAGAGGCCGGCGGCCTTCGCTTCCGAGGGGATCGTCTCCGGGCTGGGACGGCGCCACTTGGCGTGGGTCAGGCGGATGCCTGCCATCTTGTCCTGGAAATAGCTGCCCCACTGCCATGCCGCCACGCAGGCGCGGATCCGGCTCTGCTGGGCCGACACGCCCATCATTTCGCTGCCCCGCCACAGGAAGGCGCGGACGTAGCAGTCCTCGAAGCCATTGCGGGCCATCGCCTCGGCCTTCGCGGCCACGATGTCGTCCACGCCAAACGTCGGGGTCATGCCCAGAAGCTCGGCCGAGCGCATCAGGCGGCGGGCATGCCACTCGGTTTCGAACACCCTGCCGCCATAGGCCCGTTCGCCCTCGAACACGCACGAGCCATAATGCAGGCCGTGGGTGAGGACGTGGATCTTGGCATCGCGCCAGGGCACGAAGCTCCCATCAAGCCAGATCCAGCCGTCGCGATCGTCAAACGGAACGAAGTCCATGGAGAGGTCCTTGATTTCTGCCTGCCGGTGGCACTGGTGTGCGTGCGCCACGCGTGCTTGTCTGCCTGCTCCGATGCACCCGCGCGCGGCACAAGGCAACCATGGCACTGAACCCGATCCGCACCCTGCCCACAGCCCAGCCGGGACCGACACGCCTGTATCTGCGTGATGAGGAACTGGTGGCGGGGATCGCGGCTTTCTTTGACGTCGAGGCGCGGCTGAAGGCGGCGGGCGAGGCTGCGCGGGCCACCCACGAACTGACCTGGGGACAGGTGCGGGCGCTGCTGGCGTTGAGCCAGGCACCCGATACGGTCATGGGCCTCGCCTTCCGGCTGTCGGTCACAAAGCAAGCCCTGACCCGCACCCTTGAAGAACTCGAGTCCCGCGGCCTCGTGGCCCGAACGGCTGATCCGCGTGATCGCCGCCGCCGCCAGACCACCCTTACCCCGGCGGGCAGCCAGCTGCTGATGAGCCTCACAGCACCCATGCGCCAGACGCTGGCTGCGGCCTATCGAGCGGCGGGGGGCGAGGCGGTGGCAGGCTGTGACCGGTTGGTGGCGGCGCTGGTGCGGCTGCCCGGGCCAGGCGGAGGTGCCGGATCATGAAGGCGGCTGACGGCTCGCCGGCCAATATTCTGGTGGTCGATGACGATGACCGGATCCGGGAGCTGCTGACCCGTTTCCTGCGATTGCGGGGCCATGCCGTCATGACTGCCGCCGACGCGGAGGCGGCGCGGCGCATGCTGCTGTCGTTCGAGTTCGATCTGATCGTGCTTGATGTGATGATGCCGGGCGAGGACGGGATCGCGCTGACGCGGTCGCTGCGCGCCACGCGCGACACCCCGATCCTGCTGCTGACCGCCCGGGGCGAGCCGGCCGACCGGATTGCCGGCCTGAGCGCCGGCGCCGACGACTATCTGCCCAAGCCGTTCGAGCCGGAGGAGCTTGCCCTGCGGATCAATGCGATCCTCAAGCGGGCCCGCCCGGCGCCTGCCGCCGAGGCTCTGACGTTTGGCGATGTGGTCTGGGACGTGAAGCGGGCCGAGCTGCGCAGGGATGGCGTTCTGGTGCGTCTCACCGATGCCGAGCGCAGCCTGATGCGCGAGCTGGCGGCCCGGCCAGGTGCCACCGTCAGCCGCGAGGAACTGGCGCGCAAGGCCGGCGTGGCGGCCGACCGGTCGATCGATGTCCAGGTCACCCGGTTGCGGCGCAAACTCGAGAGTGATCCGGCCGAGCCGGTGTGGCTGCAGACCGTGCGGGGCCAGGGCTATCGTCTGGCGCCGGACGGCTGACCGCGATACGGGACGGGTCCATGGGCATCCATATCAGTCTCAGCCGCTGGGCCCCGCGTGGTCTGTTCGCGCGCTCGCTCCTGATCATCGTGCTGCCGGTGGCACTGATGCAGATCGTGGTCACCTATGTGTTCTTCGACCTGCACTGGGAGAGCGTCAGCCGCCGCCTGTCGGAGGCTGCCGCCGCCGACATCGCCCACGTCTCGGACCTCTATGTCGCAGACACGTCGCCCGCCGCCGTAGCGGCGCTGTCCCGGCAGGCCCGGGAGCGTCTGCGGCTGTCGGTGCGGTTCTGGGACGGCGCACGCTTGCCAGAAGCGGCCCGGTCCGCTGCCATCCCGGCCTTCGACCGCACCTTGCAGCGGGCACTGGAAGGCTCGCTCGATCGGCCTTTCTGGTTCGATACCAGCCAGTATGAGGAGTATGTTGACGTGCGGGTGGCGGTGCCGGGCGGGGTGCTGCGGTTCCTGGTGTTCCGCGACCGGGTGTTCGCCTCCACCGGGGTGATCTTCTTTCTGTGGGTGATCGGTGCCACGGTGCTGCTGGCGACGGTGTCGGTGCTGTTCATCCGCAATCAGGTGCGGCCGATGGAGCGGCTGGCGGATGCTGCCGAGCGGTTCGGACGGGGTGAGAGCGTGGCGCTGCGCCCCGCAGGCTCGGCCGAGGTGCGCCGGGCCGCCAGCGCCTTCCTGCATATGCGGGCCCGGATCCAGCGCCACATCGAACAGCGCACGAACCTGCTGGCCAGCGTCAGCCATGACCTGCGGACGCCACTGACGCGTCTCAAGCTCGAACTGGCCATGCTGCCACCCGATGCCGACCTCGCGGCGGCCAAGGCCGACATTGCCCAGATGGAGCGCATGCTCGACGAGTATCTGGCCTTCGCCCGGGGGCAGTGGTCAGAGGAGCCCGAAGAGCTGGACCTTGCCGAGCTGGTGCGCGGCGTGATCAATGATGCCCGCCGCAGCGGCGCTGTAATCGATGACGGGGGGCTGGCGGTTTCGCTTCCCGCCACGGTCCGGCCAGGGGCCCTGCAGCGGTGCCTGGCCAATCTGATCGAGAATGCAGCCGGTTTTGGAACCCGGATCGCCGTCAGCTCGACTCGCGATGCCGATGCGATGTGGCTGCATGTGGATGATGACGGTCCGGGCCTCGCGCCCGAGCTCTATGCCGAGGCGATGAAGCCGTTCACGCGCCTCGATCCGGCCCGCAACCAGAACCGCAAAGGGGTAGGCCTGGGTCTCGCCACCGCCCGCGACGCAGCCCGCAGCCACGGCGGCGACCTGATCCTGTCCGCCTCGCCGCTTGGCGGTCTGCGGGCGAGTGTGCGGTTGCCGGTGGCACGGGGGGAGTAGCGGCCCACCCTTGTGAGAACCCCCAAAGCAGAAAGGGCGCCCCATCGGGCGCCCTTTCGCATGCCTGGACTGACCGCGTCAGATCAGAATTCGTACTCCACCGAGATGGAGAAGGACCGGCCGCGCGGGTCCGCCACGCGGGGCTCCCACGAGCTGCCCGAACCACCGCCCGAATCATAGTTCAGCGTGAAGGGCGGATCGGTGTTGAACAGGTTGCGGACACCGGCGGTCACCCGCAGGCCATCGATTCCGCGGTAAGTCACCGAGGTGTTGTACAGGATATAGGCCGGAACCCGACGCTTCAGGTTCGGGGCCTGCACCGCACCCGACACCAGGCCCGGATAGGTGAAGTTGTCCAGATAGCTCGACCGGAACAGCTGGCTGAGCGAGAAGCTCCAGTCACCACGGGTGAAGTTCACCGAGGCGGTGTGGCGCCAGCCGAGCGTCAGATCGCGGAACAGGGTGAATTGCCCCACCTGATCCGGCCCGTAGGGCAGCGACGGCAACAGTTGCTCGCGGCGGTCGATCGAGTAGGTACCGTCCAGAGCCGCGCTCCAGCGACCACCCCAGATCTCGCCATTGTTGCGGACCGAGATGTCGAGACCCTCGGCCTTGTTGCCACCGATATTGGCGATCCGGCGGTCGATTACGACGATCTGGCCGGCGGCATTGCGGACGAACCGCTCCGGGAAGAACTGCGCATTGGCATACAGGTTGGCCAGCGACAGGGTGCCGATGGTCCCGGTCCGCTCGATCCGCCACCAGTCGAGCTGGATCGACATGTTGCGGGCGAAGTTCATCACCACGCCGAACCCGACCTGCTCGGACTCTTCCGGTCCCAGTCCAAGGTTGCCGCCCGTGCGGTCCACAGGCGGAGTGCCCTGCAGCAGGATATTGGCGCAGCCCGGTTCTGCGGACGACACCAGCGACGGACAGCTGAACGGATCCACCAACGGCTGGCCGAGGCTCAGGCCGCTGTCGGTCACGCCGTTGTAGATCTGGTTGAACGACGGCACCCGGAAGCCGGTGTTGTACGAGCCGCGGAACATCAGCAGGTCATTGACCTTGTAGCGGAACGCCACCTTCGGGTTGGTGGTCCGGCCAAAGCCGTCATACTCGTCGGTCCGCACCGCCAGCGTCAGTTCAAAGTCGGTGAAGACCGGGATCAGCAGTTCGGCATAGACCGCCTTCACGTCGCGGCTCACGCCCGACAGCACGTTGGCCTGATCGAAGGGGGCGCCGAGGATGTCCGGACGCTCCAGTGCGGTGCGCTGGTCGCCGTTGAACTCATATTCCTCGGTGCGGAAGTCAAAACCGAAAGCCGCCATCACCGGGCCGGCCGGCAGGGTGAACAGCGTGCCGGAGGCCGAACCGTCGAACTGGGTCACGGTGAACTTGCCACCGAACAGCACCACGCCGCGGGCCGAGGCGGTCTCGAGAGCCGCGAGAGCCGCCGGTGACTGGCGCTCGCCAGGCAGCAGGAACGGATTGAGGACACCCGAGTTGAACACCTGGACGAGGCCATTGTTCCGCTGGACGCCATTCACTGTGAACGAGTTGCGGTAATAGTAGCCGCTGCCGAGTGTGGTTTCGGCTTCGGAAACCGCTTGCGAGACCCCGGTCCGGTAGGTCCAGTCGCCGATGCCCAGGGGGCCGTCAGCGCCCAGGAAGATCCGGCGGGTGGTGGTTTCGGTTTCCAGCTCCCGTCGGCCGCACTCGAGGCAGCGCCAGCGCATGGCGATCGGCAGGTTCTGGGCCCGCCGCGCCGCCAGTGCGGTATCGGTGGGGAACGCCGCCACCAGGGCGTTGGCAACCCGATCATAGACCGCTTCGTTCACGCCCGGCACGCGGAAATAGGCGAAGTTGCTGGAGGTCGAAGCCGGCCCGGTGATGGAAGCCGAGTTCGGGATCAGCTGGATGTGGGAGAAGCGGTTATTGGCCGTCGCCTGCGAGCCCATATACTCGGCGGCAATCTCATGTTCGCCGAGGCGCAGCGTACCGCGCACGAGGTAGTTCAGGCTTTCCTGTTCCTGCTGGATCGAAACCTGCTCGCCCGTATCCCAGGAGCAAGCCAGAGCAGCGGTTTCGGGCCCGCCCACAGCCGAAGTGGAAGCCGGGATCCACAGCTGTTCGAAATAGTCGGCCATGTCCGCGATCGCGCCGCAGCCCAGTCCGCCCGGCAGTGCCAGCGGGTTCACGCCGTTGACCGCCCGCTTGGTGGTCGAGCCGGGCATGAAGGGCGAGAGGGCCGCGCCCGTCCCGTTGGTCGTGCCCAGCAGCGTGCCGCCAGCCGGCATGAACGGACCGAACGAACCGCTCGTCTGGTTCAGCGGGAAGATGGTGCCGAACGGGGTGCCGCGGGTGTCGATCGAAAGGCCCCGGTCTTCCTGATAGCCATCAACGAAATCCCGGTCACTCGCCAGCAGCTCTTCATTCTGGCGCATGGACACCACGCCCATGATGTTGAAGCCTTGGGTGTCGATGTCACCATAGCCGGCCAGGATCGAGCCGGAATAGATATTGCCGCCGCCTTCCTGGGTCGCATCGCCGAACAGGTTGAGGGTCAGTCCCTGATAGTCGTCGCGGGTGATGAAGTTGATCACGCCGCCCACCGCGTCGGTGCCGTACACCGCCGAGGCGCCGTCCTTCAGGACTTCGATCCGGGTCATGGCCGCCAGCGGGAACTGGTTGAGGTCGACCGCACCGCCCGACATGCCGTGTGCCGCCACGCGGCGACCGTTCAGCAGGACCAGCGTACCGGCCGGCCCCTGGCCGCGCAGGTTGGCGAAGCTGGCGCCCCGGTTGGAGCGGTTCTCGGCCGGGGTCACGTCGGCATTGGCGGCGAGGTTGTCCATGCCGGCCACGTTGGCCGACAGCGAGGCCACGAACTGTTCCGGGCTCGAGATGCTGTCACGGCGCAGCTCTTCGGGGGTGATGATCTGGATCGGCGAGGGGCTGTTCTCGACCCGGCGACGGATCGACGAGCCGGTGACGATCACGGTCTCTTCCAGGACCCGCCCCTGCGGAGCCGCCGGCTGTTCGGCCGGAGCCTGCTGTGCCAGCACGGCGCCCGGCGCCAGCGCTGCCACCAGCGCGATGCCGGACGCGGCACAGGTCAGTGTCTTCAGATTGGTCATGTCGTCCCCCTTGTGGCGGCGCCCTGATCTGGCTGCCGGCATTCATTCCTTCGGCGTACCGGCCGACCTCACAGCCCGTGCACCGACTTTCACGCATCGTCAGTGTCCGGCCAGAGCTGGCCGACACGGAACGCAGGACACCTACTATTCAGGACAGGAAACAGCACGCAATCGCTTTTGCGCGCACAAAGGTGCCGTTGCGCAGCACAGCGGCATGAATGCCACGTTTTTTGGGCTCCAAGGGTCCGATCAGAACCGGATCAGGCGGCGAGCGGTGCTGCACTGCCAGCAGCATACTGTGCCAGCAGCACACTGCGCTTGCCGGCGGCCTGGGCAGCCGCAGCCTCCTTCACATGGCCAAAGCCGCGAATTCCATCAGGAAGTGCAGCAATTTCCACCGCTTGGCGGTGGGTCGCATCGGCCAGCCCGGCCAGCAGCGTGTCGAGGTCGCCCAGATAGGTCTCGATCAGCTGACGCTCCATCCGCCGCTCGTCGGTGCGCCCGAAGATATCGAGCGGGGTGCCGCGCAGCACCTTGCCATGCTGCATCACCTTGAACACGCCGAGGATCCAGCTGCCGAACGCGATCTTCTTCGGCACGCCGGTATGCGGGTCCTTGGGCGCGATCAGCGGCGGCGCCAGCCAGATCTTGAGGTTCTTCCAGCCGATCAGCTCGTCGCGGAAACCGGTCAGATAGGCCGGGTCGGCATAGAGGCGCGCTACCTCGTATTCGTCCTTGTAGCTCATCAGCTTGGCGAGGTTGGTGGCGACGGCGCGGGTCAGCGCCTCGCCCAGGCCAAGCCCGGTCTCGCGCGCCCGTACCCGGGCCACCGCATCGCGGTAGCGCTGCGCCCAGGCCGCATTGCCCCAGCGTTCGAGGTGCGCGGCACGGTGGGCGATCAGCTCGTCCAGCGGCTTTTCCGGCGGGGCCTCGCGCACCGGCACCATCTCGCGCAGGCGGCCCGGCTCGTGGGCTGCGAGGCGGCCGAGGTCGAAGGCCAGCATGTTGTCGTCGATCGCCACGCCATTGAGCTTGATCGCCCGGTACAGACCCCGAAGGCTGACCGGCACCAGCCCCTTCTGCCAGGCAAAGCCCAGAAGGATCATGTTGGCGTACATCGCATCATAGAGATACTCGACCGCCAGTGCCTCGGCGTGGATGGTGTCGAGTTCGGCCACAGCCTGCTGGAACAGGTCCAGCTTGGGGGCGTGGCGGAAGCGGC
Source organism: Alphaproteobacteria bacterium (assembly GCA_027484265.1). Lineage (GTDB taxonomy): Bacteria > Pseudomonadota > Alphaproteobacteria > Caulobacterales > Aquidulcibacteraceae > JAIXTH01. The sequence goes on along the minus strand of JAIXTH010000293.1, from coordinate 17,057 downwards.
GGTTGCGGGCGTGGATGAACTCGCTGGTGGGGGCGATATCGAGGTTGGCCACGGCCTTGGTGGCAAAGCGCGCCGTCAGGTTCAGGGCATCGAGGTTGGTGGCCACGATCAGGTCGCCGGCGATCATCACGTCGGCCGAAACCGGCGGCACCCGGGCCGAGCGGATCTCGTCGGGCTCGCGGGCGATGCGCACATGCGACAGCACCTGGCCGCCCTTCTGGGCAAGGCCCGTCATGTCGAGGGCGGTGGCAGCCTTGCCGTCCACATGGGCCGCCATGGCGACGATGGCGGACACGGTGGTCACGCCCGTGCCGCCCACGCCGGTGAACACGATCGAGCGCGGGCGGTCGAGGCTCAGCTGTTCGGGCAGGGGGATGTTGGTGGCGTCGAAGGTGGGACGCTCGTGGGCACGGGCGCCATTGGTGCCGCCTTCCACGGTGGCGAAGCTGGGGCAGAAGCCGTCAACGCAGCGGGTGTCCTGGTTGCACGAGCTCTGGTCGATTTTCCGCTTGGTGCCGAACTCGGTCTCCAGCGGGTGGATCGACAGACAGTTGGACTGCTTGGAACAATCGCCGCAGCCCTCGCACACCGCCGGATTGATGTAGGCGCGGGTGCTGGTGACCGCCAGCAGCTTGCGCTTGATGCGCCGCCGCTTCTCGGTGGCACACATCTGGTCATAGATCAGGACCGTCACGCCCGATGTCTCGCGCAGCCGCCGCTGCACCTGGTCGAGGTCGGCGCGGGGATAGACCGCCACCGACGGCTCCAGCGCCACACCGGTATAGCGGTCGGGGTCGTCGGCCACCACGACCACCTTCTTCACGCCTTCGCCCAGCAGCTGCTTGGCGATCTGCGGCACGGTCTGGCCGCTCTCGGTCTGCTGGCCGCCGGTCATGGCGACGGCATCGTTGTAGAGCAGCTTGTAGGTGAGGTTCACGCCGGCGGTCACGGCGGCGCGGATCGCCAGCGAACCCGAGTGCGAATAGGTGCCGTCGCCGAGGTTCACGAACACGTGGCCCTCATCGGTGAAGGCGGCCTGGCCCACCCAGCCGATCCCCTCGCCGCCCATCTGGCTGGTCATGTCGGTTTCGCGCTCGGGCATGAAGGTTGCCATGTAGTGGCAGCCGATCCCCGCCAGCGCCCGCGAGCCATCGGGCACCACGGTGGAGGTGTTGTGCGGGCAGCCCGAGCAGAAGTGCGGCTTGCGGTGGGCATCGCCCTCCAGCGCCGGCGCATTCGCCAGCGAATAGTCCACCCGCTCGAGATAGGTGCGGGCGCGCTCCACATGCGGGCCGTCCTGCGGCAGCAGGCTGAACAGCGCCTTGGCGAGTTCCGGGATCTGGATCGAGGCCACATCCGACAGGAAGCGGCTGCCATCGGGGTGGCGCTTGCCACTGACGGGCAGCTGCTCGGGGGTGCCATACAGGGCTTCCTTGACCTGCGGCTCGATCAGCGGGCGCTTGTGCTCGATCACCACCAGCCGTTCGAGGCCCCGGGCAAAGGCGCGCAGGCCCTCCGGCTCCAGCGGCCAGGGCATCGCCACCTTGTAGACTGCCAGCCCCAGATCCTCGGCCTGCGCCGCGGTGATCCCCAGCGCATCCAGCGCCTCGAAGATGTCGCGGGTGGCCTGGCCGGTGGCCACAAGGCCGATCCGCCGCTTGCCCGCCTGTCCCAGGATTTCGCGGTCCAGCCGGTTGGCCCGCACATAGGCCATGGCGGCGGGCAGCTTGTAGTCGCGCAGGCGCCGTTCCTTGGCCATCGGCTCGTCGCCGCGCCGGATCCACAGCCCGCCAGCGGGGGCGTCATCCAGCTGCGGCCTCGTGAAGGACAGGCGGTCCGGCGTGATGTCGATCACCGCGCCCGAATCCATCGTGTCCGCCAGCGCGATCAGCGCGGTCCAGGCGCCGGTGAAGCGGCTCATCTCCAGGCCATGCAGGCCATAGTCCAGCACGTCCTGGATCGAGGCCGGTGACAGCACCGGGATCTCGGCATCCATGAAGGCGAATTCCGACTGACTGGGCAGGGTCGAGCTCTTGCAGCTGTGGTCGTCGCCGGCCACGGCAAGCGCGCCGCCAAACCGTGCCGTGCCGGCAAAATTGGCGTGCTTGAACACGTCGCCCGTGCGATCGACGCCCGGCGCCTTGCCGTACCAGATCCCGAACACCCCATCGAAGCGCGCGCCCGGAAACAGGCCCAGCTGCTGCGAGCCCCACACAGCCGTGGCGCCAAGGTCTTCGTTGAGGCCTTCCCAAAAGCGGATGTCGTGGGTGTCGAGATAGGTCTGAGCCCGCTTGAGCTGCTGGTCGTAGCCGCCAAGCGGCGAGCCGCGATAACCTGAAATGAAGCCAGCGGTGTTCAGACCCGCCTGCCTGTCGAGCCGCTTTCGGTCCAGTGGCAGCCGCACCAGCGCCTGAATGCCCGTCACATAGGTGCGCCCGCTCTCCAGCGCATATTTGTCATCGAGCATCACTTCGCGGTGCAGCATCGTGGCACGGTCCCCGAGTCTGTATTCGTTGCGAGGCAGTCTATGCCAGCCTGACTGGAAAAGCTTGCCCAATCTTGCCATGCTGAGGCACAATTCTCAGCGATCCATGCCTTTGCGGCTCGATGTGGTCGCATGATCATGCCGCGCTGCGGCGCCCGGCCCCGTGATGCTTCGCCCCGCACCCCGTCCACTGGTATTGGCTACATTCCGCGAAAGCGCTTGCCTCCTTGTGCCCCGTTTGGCATGGGTCCGCGCACGAACATGCCATGAAGCCTGAGGGAGCGCGGAAAATCATGTCGGCAGACCTGGACGCAGTCGACCTGTCGATCCTCGACCTGATCCAGTCCGACGCCGGCCTCTCGGTGGCGGATGTGGCGGAGAAGGTGGGCCTGTCGTCCTCGCCGGCCTGGCGGCGGATCAAACGGCTGGAAGAGATCGGCGTGATCGACAAGCGGGTCACGCTCCTCAACCGCGAGGCGTTGGGCCTGGGTTTCGAAGTGATCGCCTCGGTCAAGCTGGCGCTGCCCTCGCGCGACAATCTGGAACGGTTCGAGGCCTCGGTGCGGGGCTGGGATGAAGTGGTGGACTGCGTCACGGTGACCGGGGCGGTCGACTTCATGATCCGCGTGGTGACCACCGACATGCATGCCTATGACAGCTTCCTGCGCGACCGCCTGCTCGGCACCGGCCTCGTCTCGGACGTGCAGAGCCGGATCGTGATCCGCATCACCAAGCGCACCACCGCCGTACCGCTGTCGCCGCGCAAGAGCCGATAGGCCGTCACGCTTCGAACAGCGCCTTCAGGTCCCGTTTGAGGATCTTGCCATTGGCGTTGCGCAGCAGCGGCTCGCGCAGGATGCGCACATGGGCCGGCACCTTGAACGACGCCAGACGCGCCGCCACCCAGGCCCTGACTTCGGCTTCCTCCACCGTGCTGTCAGGCGAGACGGTGACCACCGCCCCCACTTCCTCGCCCAGCACCTTGTGCGGCACGCCGATGATGGCGGCGTCGGAGATGTCCGGGTGCTGGTAGAGCACATCCTCGACTTCCACGCAGTACACGTTCTCGCCGCCGCGGATGATCATGTCCTTGGCGCGGTCGACGATGAAGATGAAGCCTTCGCCGTCGCGCCGCACCAGGTCGCCGGTCCGGAACCAGCCGCCGCCGAAGGCCGCCTCCGTGGCTTCGGGCTTGTTCCAGTAGCCGCAGATCACGTTCGAGCCGCGCACCCACAGCTCGCCCACTTCACCGTCAGGCACCTCCTCGCCGTCGGGTCCCACAACCCGGGCGTCGTTCACCGGCGCAATCGGCCCGCAGGACAGCGGCCGCAGCTCATAGTCCTCGCCGCCGATATTGGTCACGGCGGCCGAGGTCTCGGTCAGGCCATAGCCCTGGCCGGGCTGCACCTTGGGGAAGGTCGCCACGATCTGGCGCACCAGCTCGGCTGCCGACGGGGCGCCGCCATAGGACACGCTCTCGACCGAGGAGGTGTCGGTGGTGGCCAGGTCCGGATGCTCCAGCACCTGCCAGGCGATGGCCGGGACGCCGCCAAAATGCGTGATGCGCTCGCGCTCGATCAGCTTCAGGCCCTGCCCGGCATCCCACTTGCGCATCATCACGATCTTCCAGCCCTGGGCGATGGACGGGATCAGCACCGAATGGCAGCCGGTGACATGGAAGAAGGGAATGCCCAGCAGGAATGCCTTCTTGGGCGCCAGCGGGTCCGGCTGCGGCGGCATCTCGCCGCGCCGCAGGAACATGCGGGCAGTGTTCACCATCGCATTCATCAGATTGGTCAGGCAGTTGCGATGGGTGCCATAGGCCCCCTTCGGCGCGCCCGTGGTGCCCGAGGTATAGAACAGGGTGGCGAGGTCATCGGGCTCGAGCCCCGCATCCACTTCCTCGATATGCGGCAGGTCCGCCCAGCTGGTGGCGGGGCCGATCAGGTCGTCCAGCGCGATGGCGCCGGGCACCGCGCCGCTGGTATCGCGCACCGTGATGGTGGCGCGCACGGTCTTCAGCGAGCTGGCCGCCGCGCCCATGCGGGCGGCCCGTTCGCCATCGAGGAACGCCAGCACCGACCCGGAATCGTCGAAGCCATAGGTCAGCTCGTCCACGGTCCACCAGGCATTCAGCGGCACCACCATTGCCCCGGCCAGGATCGCGGCATAGAACACCACCGGCCATTCCGGCAGGTTGCGGATCGCGAACGCCACCCGATCGCCCTTCCTCACGCCGAACCGCTCGACCAGCACATGCGACAGCTTCGCCGCCGCATTGCAGAAGGCGCGGTAGCTGACGCGCTCGTCCTCATAGACCAGGAAGTCGATGTCGCCGTGGGTGCGCCCCAGCTGGAAGATCTGCCGCAGCGTGGGCGGCTGGTTCTTGTAGACCCGGGTCGGCAGGTCCCGGATCACCAGGGTGTCCATCTCGAACGGTGCACCCGGTGCACACAGCAATGCGTGGGCCTGCGCCACGCTCATGGCCGGAAAGCTCATGCAACAATCCTCCCCGCCGGGCGGCCTTGTTGGCGGCAGCTCCGGACCTTGTCCTTCCGACCTAGCGGACCGGCGGGCTGGCGCAAGACGGGGGCGCACATGAAAACAGCCCGCCGGGCGCGGCGGGCTGTTTCCACGGTTGTGAACGCTGGCGACGGGCGCCGTCAGAACACCGCGTTCAGGCGCACCGAAACCGGTACAGAGAGTCGCTCGCTCTCGTCATTGATGCCAGCCAGTCCGAGGGCACCAAAATCACTGTCATCATCGCTGAGGCTGGTGGTGTAGCGCACACCGATCTCGCCGCCGATCTCGGCATTCTGCGAGATGGCATAGGTGGCGCCGAGGTCGGCCCCGATCATGGCGGTCCAGCCCTCTTCATAGAGGTTCCAGTCGCCGAGCCCGCCAGCTGCACCGGCATTCACCCGGAAGCGGATCTCGTCCGTGCGCACGAGGCCGCCGCGCACCGCGAAATACGGCTTGATCGTATCGCCCAGCACGGAGAAGCCCAGCCACTGGCGATAGCCGGCCTCGAGCCCGATCTGGCGGAAGTCCGAGAAGCTGCCGGTCAGGGTAGTCTGGCAATTGGGCACCACGGTGACGAGGCAGCCCACCACGACATTTTCCGCCGCATCGGCCTGCGCATAGGTCACGGCGCCGAAGAACTCGCTGAAATCGGTGGCGGCATAGCGCACTTCCACCGACAGGCTCAGGGCGCTGTCATAGGCCTCGTCCCACGAGGTTCCCCGCATCGCCAGCCGGCCCGTGCCGGTCAGGTTCGAGTTGAGGGTGTTGAGATTGAGGGCCGCGGAATTGGCCGGTCCAATGACGTCGCCGCCCACGGCCACTTCCTGCCCGATGGTGGCACCGAACGACCACGGTGAATAGGTCTGTGCGGCGGCAGGTGAGGCTGCCAGCACGGCGCCCGCGGCAGCCAGGATGAGGCCGGAGCACAGATGGGTCGGGCGCATGAAGGGTTCTCCCGCGATGATTCTCTCGCTGGAGCGTTTGTGGCGCCGGATTGGTTAATGAAAGTTAAGCGCCTGCCGGGGCTGCGGCCGCTAGGCCAGCGCCTCGAACGGCTGCCAGCCCTCCGGGCCCAGGATCTCCAGCGGCTGGAACTGGGTCTTGTAGGCCATCTTCCGCGCGCCCTTGATCCAGTAGCCCAGATACACATGGGCAAAACCGGCCTGCCGTGCCTGCTCCACATGGCTGAGGATCACGTAGGACCCCAGCGAATCCTCGGCGAACTCGGGATCGAAATAGGAGTAGATCAGCGACAGACCGTCGGCCAGCACATCCACCAGGGCACAGGCCACCAGCTGGCCCCTGGGCCCGCCGAGCCTGAACTCGCAGATGTGGGTCCGCACCGCGCTTTCCTCGACCATGGCGGCATAGTCATAGGGCCCCATGCCTGACATGCCCGCCCCCAGGTGCCGGTCGCCCAGATAGCGCTTGAGCAGGTCGAACTGCTCATAGGTGGCGTGGGCGTCCTTGATCACCGGCACCACGTCCGCATTGCGCCTCAGCACCCGCCGCCAGCGCCGCCCGGCCTCGAACCGCGCCACCGGGATGCGCACCGAGACGCACGACGCACACATGTCGCAGGCCGGGCGGTAGGCGATGTTCTGCGAGCGGCGGAACCCGGCATGGGTGAGGCTGTCATTGAGCTCGACCGCGTCCGCCCCGTCCAGGGCCGCAAACACCTTCCGCTCCCGCCGCCCCGGCAGATAGGGGCACGGCTGCGGCGTGGTCAGATAGAACCGGATGTTCTTCGCCGCGCGAATGCGCTCGGCCGGGGAGAACGGATCGGTGCTCATGCGGGCAAGACTATGCCACGAAGTGCGCGGCTGGGAAGGGGGCTGGCGGCGTATCACGCGGGATCGCCAGGCTTGTTCATATGGCCTTGATCTTCAGGTCATATGAGCGCATCCCTCTGGTCTGGAGCACATCATGACCGTCGTGGAACTTCCCATCCGTCAGAAGTCGGCGCCCGACCAGACTGCCATCGCGTTGAAGGCTGCTGCCCGGATCGCCGATGCCTGGAAGCTGGGCACGGCCGAAGCGGCGGCGCTGGCCGACATGTCGGAAAGCACCTGGAAGCGGGCCCGCAAGCCCGGTTTTGCGGGCGCCCTGACCCAAGACCAGCTGCTGCGCCTCAGCGCGCTGGTAGGCATCTACAAGGCGCTGCACCTCTACTTCGAGCCAGACCTGGCCGACCGCTGGCCTGTCCTGCCCAATCGTGGGCCGCTGTTCGAGGGTGCAAGGCCCGTGGACACCCTGATCCGGTTCGGCCTGCCGCAGTTCCTGTCGGTGCGCACCTATCTCGATGCGCTCCGGGGCGGCATGTGAGGCGCGCACAGCTGGCAGAGCGCGGGCTTGTCCGTCTGATCCCGAAGACCGCGCACAGGCCACCAGTATTGCGCGGCCTTGTCGACAGCGATGACGAGATGGAGGTGCTGGCTTCACTTGAGGGCCTGACCAGCGCGCGCCTCACGGCGGAGGCCGGCCGCAGCCCGCACATTGACCGGCGTGAACTGGCCTGGCGCCGCCGCGCCCGCGACCTGGCCGTCTATGGACTGGAGCACGTCAATGCCGCCTTCACCTACACGCGCAGGGGCGGCAACCGGTTCAATGGCGAGGAGCGCGGGGCCTGGTATGCCAGCTGGACCGTCCTGACATCCATCGCCGAAGTGGCCTTTCACCGCACCCGCGAGCTGGCCTTCGTCGGTGTGTTCCATGACAGCGCCATCTATGTCGAGCTGCTGGCGGACGTGATCGGCGAGTTCCCCGACCTTGGCGACGAGCCGGCTCACCCGGCACTCGATGCAGATCCTGCCATCGGTTACCCGGAGGGGCAGAGCATCGCCCGTCAGCTGGTGCGACAGGGGCATGGCGGTCTGGTCTACCCGTCGGTGCGCCATCCAGGTGGCCGGTGCTTCGTTGCCTTCGAGCCCTCTGTTGTCCGCAATGTGCGGCCCGGAGCCAGCTGGCAGCTCCACTGGCGCGGCACGCCGGAGTTCGATGTTGTTGCCGTGTGATGGGGCGTGCGGCGCGAGGGTTGGTGTGTCTCAATCAGGTCGGGCTCTGATCCAGCCAGTGCGGACAGTCGATCCGACAACAAAGTCCGATACCAGCCCTGCACAGCTCGATGCGCTGCAAACACGGCCTGCGCTGCGCAGGGCCTCGCCTCATTGCCTGCGAGTGAACATTTGCTCGAAGAGTTCCTGCGCGCGCTTGGCACCGGTTTCACTGAAAGCCACTTTCTTGGCGCCACTTTTGGGATTCGATATCCAACCAGCCTTGTGCAGGCGGTCCAGCGAGCCCCAGTCAAATGTCTTCTAGGTCCGCCCTTCGCCATGCCCGCCAAGCCAAAGCAGCGCCAATACTGCGTCATCGATCTTCTCGTTGTCGTGCTCCATCATGCGCTCCTCGATACACAGCTATCGTAGCCAGTTCTCGATATTCAGCCCTGGTACGCGCGCGAACTCCCGGATGTTATCGGTCACCAGGATATGGCCAAGTGCCTGCGCGTGGGCTGCAATGAGCAAATCATTGGCGCCGATCATCTGCCCGGTGGCCTCCAGATCGGCCCGGAGGCGTCCGTAGGCGCGATCACACGGCTCACTCCAGGGCAAGACAGGCAGCTTTGTGAGCAGAGTATCAATCCGCCTGTCCCGTTCCGGCATTGGTCTGCGGGCAGCACCAAACCGCAGCTCCGCCGCCACGATGATGCTGGTCGCCACTCGGCCCGAACCCAAAGACGCGATGCGCTGTGCGACTATGCCCGCCGGAAACCGGATCAGGTGGGAGATGACGTTGGTATCGAGCAGGTGAACAGCGCTCACAGCTCGAAGGGCTCCGGTATCCGATCATCCATCTCCGGGAAGTCCTCATCCAGCGGCTCAAGCGATGCCAGCCACTCCACCAGCCCCATTTGCTCCATGGGTTCAATCAAGAGCGAATTGCCCACCCGCCGGATCGAGACAGTCGAGCCTGGCAACTGCAAGTCGTTGGGTATCTGTACAGCCTGATTGGTGCCATCCGTGAGCAAAGTTGCCCTGTGCAGCACTGACTTACTGGAATGGACTGTCTCAAGCTCAGCAAGCTGCTGCTTTAGGGCGTGAATCCGGTTCTCAAGTTTCTCGTCCGGCGTTTCGAAGGTTGGCCGCCAAACCTCCTCGATAAAGTCCTGCCAGTCATCAGCGATGGCTCGGCCCAACTCCGAGAGACGCAGCCCTCGGCGGTCGAGATCATCATTTGCCAGCCGCTTCTTTGCTGTCTCGGGTGTGATCTGGGCAGCATGAGCGTAAAGCTTTGCCGATGGAAAGCGCTTCTTGAGCCATTCGACAGCCCGATCCTCGAGGATGGTTCCTTTGTCCGGGCGGGAGCCCTGCGTGATCGAAGCCATTTCTCACCTCGGGGGCTGAGTAAGATCGAACCTCGCCCTTTATCTCATTTCTGGCGCAGTCTGGCTAGTTTGTCCTCAGGCCGCCTTCGAGCTCTCCTGATCCGCTCACGAGCAAGGGATGCAAGGATCGAGAGAAATGCCCGCCTAGAACGGCGAGATGATGCCCAGGACCTGGTCGCCGACGGGCGGTTGCTGGTAGGCGCTCAGCTGGCCGCGGCCGCCATAGGCGATGCGGGCTTCGGCCATCTGGTTGTGGCGGACGGTGTTGGCGGCGGTGATGTCCTGCGGGCGCACGATGCCAGACACGATCAGCTCGCGCACCTCGTTGTTGACCCGTACTTCCTGGCGGCCGGCCACCACCAGATTGCCGTTGGGCAGAACCTGCACCACCACGGCGGCCACGGTCAGATCCACCCGCTCCTGGCGGGTCACGCCGCCCTGGCCCTGGAAGCTGCCCTCGCTCTCCATGCCCACAAGGTTCGACGGATCGAAGCCCTGGGGCAGCACTTCACCGGGCAGGTTCTCGAGGCCGAAGAAGTTGGACACGCCGGCCGAGCGCTCGGAACTGCGGGTGCGGTTGGTCTGGTTCGACAGCTGCGCGCGGTCGTTGATGGCGATATTGACCGTGAGGATGTCACCCACCTGGCTGGCGCGGCTGTCTGCGAAGAACTGCTGGGCGCCGGGTTGCCACAGCGAGTTGGTGCTGCGCTGCTGGGTCTGGCTGGCGGGCATCGGCATCACCACCTGGCGCCGGCCGGTGGCATCCATCGACGGATCCTGGATCGGGGTCAGCGCCGGCGGGCGGCCGACATTGGCCAGCTCCTCACGGGTGGCGGCACAGCCGGCGGTCAGGGCGCAGGCGCCCGCGAGCATCAGGGCAGTCAGACGCATGCTTACAGGCCTCCGGTACGGGCACGACCTGTCGTGCCGGCGGGTGTTGCGGCAACGGTGGCCGATGTGGCGGGAACGAGGACACGGGCAAGGCCCGGCCCTTCCACGATCGCTTCGACGGTGCGCTCGGAATCCGAATTCTGGACGCGGATGGTCTCGCCGGCACCGCCATCCTCCAGCGCCCGGCCACGCAGCGTGATCCGCACGGCGCCGGACTGGAACAGCAGGGTGACCGGCTCGCCGCGCTTCACCAGCGGGGTCACCATCACGTCCCCGGGGCGCAGCGGGCGGTCTGCCGCCAGACTGCGACGGGCGCTCATGCCCACCAGCGCGTCCAGCTCGGTGATGGCATCGGCGGGAGTGGCCCGTGTGGCGGGCACGAAGCTTACATCGTCGATGGAAATGGCTTCGCCGCGCGCGACCGGACGGGTCAGGACAGCAATCTCGCGGCCATCCTCGGCCAGCTGCTGGGCAGCGGGCTGGGCGGTCAGGCCGGGGGCGGCCTGGGCAGAGGGGGCTGTGGCCGGACCGGCAGCGGCACCGCGCGCCGCGCCCAGAACCACCACATCGCGCACGCCTTCGGCATTGGGCCAGGACAGGCCTGCCCGTGCAGCCCGGTTCTGCAGGACAGGCGCCGAGAACACCACCCGCTGGCCGGGGCCGGGGGCTCTGCCCACCACCACGCCAGCGGCGGCGCCGGCATTCTCGAACAGGTCGCCCAGCGTGATCTGGCTGCCTTCGGCCACGGGCGCGGCCCGCAGCCGTACCTGCGCCTGCTGCGCATCCGCCATGCCGCCCGCCACCAGCGTGAAGGCGAGGGCGGCCAGACCGATCCAGCCGATACCGGCAGCGAGGCGTGTGCGGGTCATGCGTTTACCTCAGGGCCTGGCTGGTGGCCTGCATCATCTCGTCAGCCGCCGAGATCACGCGGGAATTCATTTCATAGGCGCGCTGGGCGATGATCAGGGCGGAAATCTCGAACACCGCATTCACGTTCGAGGATTCCACATAGTTCTGATTGATCGAGCCAAAGCCGGGCGAGTTGCCCGCGCCCACGGTCGCCGGACCGGAAGCCGCTGTTTCCACCAGCAGATTATCGCCGATCGCCTCCAGGCCCGCCGGATTGACGAAGCTGGCGAGCTGGATCTGGCCGAGGTCCTGCGGGGCGGTCTGGCCGGCGATGATCGCCTGCACGGTGCCGTCCGGGCTGATGGCAAAATCGAGGGCGTTCTCCGGAACGGTGATCTCGGGCTGCACCACAAAGCCATCCTCGGTCACCAGCTGGCCGGTGGCGGAGGAGGAGAAGTTGCCGGCGCGTGTATAGGCGGTGCGGCCATCGGGCAGCGCCACCTGGAAATAGCCGCGGCCGTTCACCGCCACGTCGAACCGGTTGTCGGTGCGGGTCAGCGAGCCCTGCTCGGTGATCCGATAGACACTGCCCGCGCGCACACCATAGCCGACCTGCACGCCGGTGGGGTCGATGTTGCCCGCATCCGAGGTCGAGGCGCCGGGGCGCTCGAGGTTCTGGTAGATCAGATCCTGGAACTCCGCCCGCTGCCGCTTGAAGCCGGTGGTGTTCATGTTGGCGATGTTGTTGGAGATGACCTCCACGTTCAGCTGCTGGGCAAGCATCCCGGTGGCGGCGATGTTCATGGCGCGCATGGGTCAGGTGTCTCCGTTCTCAGGACTGGACGCGGGCGAGGCGCTCGATCGAGCTGCGGCGCAGGTCTTCGGCCTGGCGCTGCAGCCGCGTGATGCTCTCGTAGGCGCGGTTGATTTCGATGATGCGGGTCAGTTCCCGCACGGCAACAACGTTCGAGCCCTCGATCATGCCCTGCACCATGTCGGGCTGGGCGGCGATCACCGGCTGTTCGATGGTGGCACGCCACAGATTGTCGCCGATCTTGTCGAGGGCGCCAGGGCGCTGGAAAGTGGCGATCCCGAGGCGCGCCACCGGCACGCCATTCTGGGTGATCTCGCCGGTCTTGCCGATCTGCGGCTCGCCAGCGGCAAGATCCAGGCGGATTTCCTGGCCGGCATCGTCCAGCACGGCGAGGCCGTCGCCGGTCACCAGCCGTCCGCCGGCATCGAGCTTGAACTGGCCGTCGCGGGTATAGGCCGGGCCACCCGGGGATTGCACCGTAAAGAAGCCATCGGACGTCAGGGCCACATCGAGCGGATTGCCGGTGCGCTGCAGGGCGCCGGGGCGAAAATCCCGTGCCACCGTGTAGTCGCGCACGAAGTTCACCGGCCCCGGCCGCTCGCGGATCGAGGCAGGACGCACGGTTTCGGGCTCGAACAGCACCTCCTCGGCCTTGTATCCGGCAGTGGAGACATTGGCCATATTGTTGGCCGCCACATCCATCTGACGGCGCAAGGCGTTCTGGGCCGAGAGTGTTACAAGGAGCGTGTTGTCCATGGCGACCAACTTCTGTTGCGTCCGCATCAGCCAGCAAGCGCGGGGCCAGAAGTTAATTTCAGCAATTACAATATGTTGGTGAACGAGCTCGGTGCGCCCGGCAGGTTCTGCCCGGCGAGGACAGCCGCACGGCTGCCCGGTTGACCCGATTGCGGCAGTTTCTGCCGCCCTTTCCACCCTTCCTTAACATTCCCGGGCGACATCTGCGCCAACACCCGGGACTCCAACGCGCCTGCGCGAGGGGGTCTGTCTGTCCGAACCCCAAGGTCCTGCCTCTGCCATGTCCGAGAAAAAGGAACCCGAGAGCGAAGCTGGTGGCGAGGGCGCCGAAGGCGCACCGGCCAAGAAGAAGCTCGCGGGCAAGCAGCTGATCCTGTTCATCGTCGCCCCGGCCGTGCTGCTGCTGGGCGGTGGCGGTGCTGCGGCCTGGTTCCTCGTCTTCAACAAGCCCCCCGCTGCCGCAGGGGCCGCCGATGCCAAGGGTGAGGAGAAGAAGGACAAGGAAAAAGACAAGAAAAAAGAGAAGGACAAGGAGAAGGGCGGCGAGAAGAAGGAAGGCGAGCCCGGCCAGGTTCCGGTGCTGGGCGAGGGGCCCAATGGCGAGGGGCTGCTGACCCTGCCGGACATCCTCGTCAATATCGCCACCAGCAGCGACCGTCCCGCCTATCTCAAGCTCAAGATCACACTGAAGACCGCTGACACCGAAGTCGCCGCCGCGCTCGAGGCAGCGGTGCCGATGATCAAGGACCAGCTGACCGGCTTCCTGCGCGAGCTGCGTACCGAGGACGTGGCCGGTTCGGCCGGATACCAGCGCCTACAGCTCGAGCTGCTCAAGCGCGTCAATCTCGCGGTCGCGCCTGCCAAGGTCGAAGCCGTGCTGATCGAAGAAATGCTGGTCAACTGATGGCAGACGATCTCGATCAGGACGATATGGCCGCAGCCTGGGAAGCCGAGATGCTCGGCGCGGGTGGTGGTGACGATGGCGGCGGTGGCGATGCCTTTGCTGCCGAGTGGGAAGCCATGGTCGGCGGCGAGACCGGCCGGACCTCATCAGCCTCCACCATCGGTGCAGAACGGGTCCTGAACCAGGACGAGATCGACAGCCTGTTGGGCTTCGACCTCGGCGATGACAGCGGCGAGGACAAGGGCGGGATCCGGGGGATCATCAACTCGGCGCTGGTGTCCTATGAACGCCTGCCGATGCTCGAGATCGTGTTCGACCGCTTGGTGCGGCTGATGACGACCTCGCTGCGCAACTTCACCTCGGACAACGTCGAAGTCAGCCTCGACCACATCAGCTCGATCCGGTTCGGCGACTATCTCAATTCGATCCCGCTGCCAGCGGTTCTGGCGGTGTTCCGGGCCGAGCAGCTGGACAATTACGGCCTGATGACGGTGGATTCGAACCTGATCTACTCGATCGTGGACGTGCTGCTGGGCGGACGGCGCGGCACCACCGCGATGCGGATCGAAGGACGGCCTTACACCACCATCGAACGGATGCTGGTCACCCGGATGGTGGACGTGATCCTCGACGACATGAAGGCCGCCTTCGCGCCTCTCAAGCAGGTGGACTTCGAACTCGACCGGATCGAGACCAACCCGCGATTCGCTGCCATTGCCCGCCCTGCCAACGCCGCCATCATGATCAAGATGCGGATCGACATGGAAGACCGCGGCGGCCGGGTGGAGCTGCTGTTGCCCTACGCCACGCTCGAGCCGATCCGGAAGATGCTGATCCAGCAGTTCATGGGCGAGAAGTTCGGACGCGACAACATCTGGGAAGGCCACCTCGCCACCGAGCTGTGGTCCACCGAAATGCAGGTCGAGGCCGTGATCGACGAGCTGCCCATGCCGCTGGGCGACATCATCAACATGAAGGTCGGCCAGACGGTCTTCTTCAACACGCCGCCGGATTCTCCCATCGAGCTGCGCTGCGGTCAGGTTTCGCTGACCCGTGGCCGGATGGGACGGGTCGGGCGGGGGATCGCGGTCCGGGTGGACCAGCCCCTGTCGGCGGTGGCGCACCGGGAGCTGTTCGGATGACGCTGGCTGATGTGAGTGCCCTGGCCGGACCGGCTGTGCAGATCATGATGACCGTGGCCCTCGTGCTGGTGGGGATCATCTGCCTGCGGCTGGACGCGCGCCTGCAGGCGATGCGTGCCGGTCGCGATGGCGTGGCAGCCACCGCTGCCGAGCTGGCGGCGGCGGTAAGCCGTGCCGAGGCTGCGGTGAAGGCGCTGAAGGCGGCGACCGAAGCTGCCTCCACCGATCTGGAGCGCCAGGTCGAGGAAGCGCGCAGCGCTGGCGAGGCCCTCAAGTTCCTGACCACAGCAGCCCGTGCGCTGGAGCCTGCTGCCCGCTCGGGCGTGGCACCGCGCCCGGCCGACCCTGGCCAGGCGGCCCGGCCGTCGATCCCTGACCGGGAGGGGTGGCTCTATGAGGAAGACCGGCCAAGGCCCGATCCGGAGCTGGTGGCGCGGCAGCGGGGGCGCTGGAGCGGATTGCGATGAGCTGGAAACCAAGACTTCTGGCGGCGGTCGGTATCGGCCTTGGTGCGCTCGGCCTCGTGCAGGCCGGGCGTCTTGCGCTGGACGCCACCAACGCCTTTGCCGCCGGTGAAGAGGCCAAGGACGAGACCAAGGGCGATGCCGCCGCAGCGCCCGCCGCTGGCGACGCGGCCGCTGCCGGGACCGAGACAGCCGCTGCCGAAGGCCCGCCGATGTGCATCCCGGTGGACCTCGCCCGCGAGGCCGGGATCAGCGCCGCCGAGTTCCGCCTGCTGCAGAGCCTGCAGGAGCGCCGCCAGGCGCTGGATGCGCGCGAGCGCGACATCGTCACCCGCGAAGGGGTCCTCAAGACTGCCGATGACCGCATCACCGAGCGGATGGCTGCCCTGCGTGAGGCCGAAGCCTCGATCCAGCGCCTGCTGGGCCAGATGGACGAGGCAGAGACGGCCCGGATCACCCAGCTGGTCGCAACCTACGAGAAGATGCGCCCCCGCGATGCCGCCCGGGTGCTGGAGGGCCTCGATGACGAGACCCTCCGCAAGATCGTGATCCGGATGAAGCCGACGGTGCTGGGTGCGATCCTGGCGCAGATGCAGCCGCAGCGGGCCCGTGAGGTCACGGTGATGCTGGCGGAAGTCGAGGCGCCCGACCTGTCGGCCCTGTCGCGGGCACCGGCAGCGGCAGCGCCGCCGCCTGCTGCCCGCCCGGCTGGCGCTGCCGCCCGTCCCGGCGAGACACGCACTGCCTCCGCCCCCGCCGCACCCGCCGCTGGCGCTGCCGGTCAGGGGGCCGCAGCCCGTCCGCCCGCCCAGACCGGCGCCGGGCCGACCCCGCCGACCGCGCCCACAGCCCGCGCGCCGAACGCCCCCACCGCACCGCAGCCGACGGCGCGCCCCGCCAGCGGCCAGGCACCGGCTGACCCGCCCCCGGGCAAGGGAGGCGGTGGCTGATGATGCGGCTGCGCCGGCTCCTCGCTGCAGGTGTCTGCCTCGCGCTGGTGGTCCCCCACCCGGCGTGGACCCAGGCTGCCGGGCGTCAGGCGGCTGCGCCCAAGGCCGGTGCGGCACCGGCGCCTCTGCCGGCCGCGCAGGCGATGCAGGGTGTGACCCTCGATGCCGCGCAGGGGGCAGACCATGCGCGGCTGGTGCTGACCTGGCCCGCCGGCGTCGCCCAGCTGGAGGCCCGCGCCAGTCTGGGGGGCTCCTTGCTGTTGGTCCGGTTGCCACGCGCCCTGGATGTGGACCCGGCCGTCTTCACGGCAAAGGCGCCCGACTGGGTCGCTGCGGCGGCACTCAGTGCCGACCGCCGTACCATCCGCATCGCGCTGGTCCAGGGTGTCCGGGTGGTGTCGAGCCGTGATGGGGCCGTGCAGGCCTTCGATATCCTGGCCGATGGTGCGGGCGATCCGCCGCCTGTCGCCGCCTCCAGCCCGCTGGCAGGCCTGGGTGCCCCGCCAGCACTGGCGCAAGCCACTGGCGCGGCTGGCGCTACGGCCGCGGCCGGAAGCGCGCCGGCCACGCCGCGGCCACTGGTGATGCACCCCGCCAGGGAAGGAGCGCCGCGGGTTACGGTTTCGGCAGCCGCGGCCAGTGGCTTCACCCGCCTGCGGCTGACTGGTGCGCGGCTCCCGGATCCCGTGGAAGGGCGCCGGGGTGACCGCGCTGCCTTTGCCTTCCCCGGCAACTATGCCTTTGATCTGGGCCAGGTGCGCTCGCGTCTGCCGCAGCGCATCGGGGCGATCGTGCGCACCAATATCCCCGGTCACACTGCCATCGTGATGGACGTCGAGCCTGGATCGGTCGTGCGCACCACCCGCGACGGCGCCGATCTCCTGATCGATATCCT
>JAIXTH010000167.1 GCA_027484265.1 Alphaproteobacteria bacterium | reverse complement strand
TGACGACAGCCCCGCCAACCGCGCCTTCATCGCCGCCTGGCTGCGCCGCCTCGTGACTGCCAATGGCGAGAGCCTGAGCGTGGCTGAAGCGGCCCAGCTCGACGATGCCGTCGCCGCGAATTTCGAGCAGCCCGCCGTGCACCGCCGCCTGCGGCACCTCGCCGAGCTGCTGGCCGGCGTGCGCCGCCCCGAGCCGGGCGACATCGCCAGCCGCCTCGAGCCCTGGATCAATGACGGACCGCGCGCCTGGCTGTTCGACAATGAGGTCAACCGGCTCGACCTGTCGGCCCGGGTCGTGGGCGTGGACATGACCGCGATCCTCGACGATCCGGTGGCCCGCACCCCGGCGATGATGGTGCTGTTCCATTCGGTGGAGCAGCGGCTCGACGGCCACCCGTCCATGATCGTGGTGGATGAGGGCTGGAAGGCGCTGGATGATCCCGAGTTCGTGGCGCGCATCCGCGACTGGGAAAAGACCATCCGCAAGCGCAACGGCATCGTCGGCTTTGCCACCCAGTCGGCCTCCGATGCGCTGGGCAGCCAGATTGCCTCGGCGATCATCGAGCAGGCCGCCACCCAGATCTTTATGCCCAATCCCAAGGCACTGGCCGAGGAATACTGCGGGGGCTTCGGCCTCACCCGGCACGAGCTCGACCTGGTGCGGGCGCTGCCCGACACCTCGCGCTGCTTCCTGATCAAGCACGGCACAGACAGCGTGGTTGCGCGGCTGGATCTGAAGGGAATGGACGCCCTGCTGACCGTGCTGTCGGGGCGCGCCTCGTCGGTGCGGCGCCTCGACGAGCTGCGCGCCGAGGTGGGCGACGATCCGGCCCGCTGGCTGCCGTTGCTGACCGGCCAGGCGGAGGCAGGCTCATGATCGGCCAGTGTGCATCGCCTCCGCCCGAAGTCGGCCTGGTCCGCTCGCTGCTGTTCACCGTGGACTGCAACATCCGCGAGGGGGTGCAGGGCGGCTACAACGCCTTCTTCGGCCCAGGCTCCGCGCTGGCAGCGGTGCTGACGGTGCTGCTGACGCTCTATGTGGCCGTGCTGGGCTTCCGGCTGCTGACCGGGCGCACGGACCTGCGGGTGGCGGACCTGCCGATGATCGCGCTCAAGCTCGGCGCCATTGTGGTGCTGACAACCAGCTGGGCCACCTATCAGACCTTGGTGTTCGGCGTGCTGTTCGATGCGCCGGCCGGCTTTGCCAACGAGCTGCTGGCCTCGGTGCCGATGCAGCAGGGCGTGGGCGGTGGTGCCACCGACATCTGGGGCCGCCTGCAGCTGACCTTCGACACCCTCACCGAGAGCGCTTCGGCCCTCGCCATCACCAGCGATGACGGCTCCTCAGGAGCGGCCGGCATGGGCGTGGCTGGCGGCCAGATCACGCTGCAGCCGACGCCGGGAACCGACCCGGCGGCGCTGCAGAACATTACCCCGGTCATCCAGATGCGCTCGGCCCTGCAGGGCGGCCCGGCCTTTGGCGCCACGGCGCTGTGGCTGTCGGCTGTCACGCTGCTGGTCTCGACTCTCGGGATCATCATCCTTGCCAAGCTGATGCTGGGTCTTCTGCTGGCGCTGGGTCCGCTGTTCGTGGGCATGCTGCTGTTCGACACCACCAAGGGCTTTTTCGAGGGCTGGCTGCGCACGGCGCTGGGCTTTGCGCTGGTTCCGCTGGCCACCATCGTGTTCCTGGCTGCGCTGCTGGCGTCGCTGGAGCCGTCGCTGGCGGGCCTCGCCACCGCGCGGGCCGAGGAGCGCTATGACATCGAGCCGGTGCTGACGATCCTGGTGATCGTGCTGACCTTCACGGCGGTGTTCATCTCGGTAATGGGCATGTGCACCCGGCTGGTGGCCGGCTTCCGGCTGCCGGATTTCCAGCCCCGTCTGCCAGATCCGATGCCGGTGATGGCCGGTGGCGGCAGCGGCCCGCCGTTTGCGGATGGCGGTGGCCAGCCCGTGCTCGGACGTGCCGAACGGCTGGCCGCGAGCCTTGCCCCAGAAGGCGCCCCGGACCGGCGACCCGAGCGGCTGGCAGGCAGCGCGGCGCTGGCCGCCGCCAATGCCGCTGCGGGTGGCAGCTCCGGCGGTGGATCGGGTCTTGATCGCCGCACCGATGTTACGGCCACTGTCAGTCTCGCCCAGGGCCCGGATGCGGGCGATGGTAGCCTGCGCCTGGGCCAGATGGGCCGGCGCCGTTCGTCCGTGGTGCGCCGCCAGACCTTGCCTGGCCAGCCCGCTGGCGGTTCACTTTCTCCGGCCGGATCCTTCCGATGAGCACTTCCGACGACACCCCCCGCCAGTCCGACAGCGCGCCCGACGTGCCGCTGGCGCCGACCAGCTATGAGCCGGGTGGCAGCTGGGGCACCGACACGCTCGACAGCCTGCGGCGCTCGCGCCGTATCGCCTGGACCGTGGCCGGCGCTGCCGGGGGCCTCGCCCTGCTGCAGGCTGTCACGATCCTCGTCATGCTGCCGCTCAAGCGCGAGGTGCCCTATACGATCACGGTCGACCGCAACACCGGCTATGTCCAGACTGCGCGCGGGGTCCGGCTGGGGCCGATCAGCGAGACCGAGGCGGTCGCGCAGGCGGCGCTGGTGCAATATGTGCTGTCGCGCGAGGGATTCGATGCGCAGGACTATCGCGAGAACTTCCGCCGCACTCTGCTGTGGTCGGTGGGCGATGCCGAACAGGCCTACCAGCGCGACTGGGACCGCAACAATCCGGCCGGCATCCGCTCGCGGGTGCGCGAGACCAGCCGCATCGAGGTGACGGTCAAGAACGTCACGCTCACCTCGCCCACGACGGCCATCGTCGCCTTCGACACGGTCCAGACCGAGGGCCCCACCAGCGGCGGCAACCGCAATGCCTATACCGCCGCCGTCACCTTCGCTTTCAGCGGCGCGCCGCTGAACGAGACCGACCGCTACCTGAATCCGCTGGGCTTCCAGGTGTCGGACTATCGCCGCGACACACAGACGTTCGCGCCCGTGTCGATGCCCGCCCCGCCGCTGCCGCCGCCACCGCCGCCACCACCGGTGCAGCCGATGATCGATCCGGTCACCGGTCTGCCGGTGCAGACCGCACCCGGCAGCGGCACAGGCGTTGCGCCGGGCGTGGCGCCCGGAGGCGCGGCTGCTCCCATGCCAGCCACTGCCGCTCCGTCGGGCGAGAAGCCGACGGACGATACTCCGGCCGGAGCCTATGTGCCGGTCGATCCGGGGATTGCGCCATGATGCGCGTCCTGTTCCTGACGGCTGTCATGCTCGCCGTGGCAGGCCCGGCCCTGGCGCAGCAGCCGGTGGGCGGCGCCGCCGACCCGCTGATCCTGCGCGACCAGCCGATTGCAGGCGGCCCCGGTGTGCCGGTGCCCTCTGCTGTGGACCCGCGTGTGCGGACTGTGGCCTTCGATCCCGATGCCGTGGTCACGCTGACCGGCCATTATGGCTATCAGATGATGATCGAGTTCGGCGCCGACGAGCAGATCGAGAATGTCGCCATCGGCGACTCCCTGGCCTGGCAGGTGACGCCCAACCGCCGCGCCGATACCCTGTTCATCAAGCCGATCGAGCGGGAAGCCGCCACCAACATGGTCGTGGTCACCTCGCAGCGCCGCTATGCCTTTGCACTGTTGGCGGAAGAGCCGCGGGCGCCGGACGATCCGGCCATCATCTTCCGGGTGCGCTTCACCTATCCCGATGACGCGCCGGTCGAGGCCGAAGCGCCGCAGCCTTTCGTGCCGCCGCCTGCCGCCAACAGCGCCTATTCCGTCACCGGCAGCCGCGTTCTGGTCCCGGAGCGGGTGTTCGACGATGGCGAGCGCACCTGGTTCCGCTGGCAGGTCAATGGCCCCACCCCGGGCCTGTTCGCCGTCGAGGCCGATGGCACCGAGGCGCTGGTGAACTATACGATCGTCGAGGGCTGGACGGTGGTGGACCGCACGGCGCCCGGCTTCGTGCTGCGGATGGGTGATGAGGTGACCCGGGTGCGCAACGAGGGCTGGCAGGGCCCGCAGCCCGGCCCCGAGGCACCGCGTCAGGCCGACCCGCCACGCCGGGGCTTCCTCGACCGGATTTTCGGAAGCGGGGAGGGCAATCGTGGCAACTGAACCGCCTCCCCCGGTGCCGCCCGGCTTCGAGACGCCTGACCGCGATGACAGCCTGCTGGCATCGCAGACCGAGCTGTCGCCGGTGGCGTCCGCACCCAGCAACTGGACCCTGTGGGCCGGCATCGCAGGAGCCGTAACGCTGGGCGGCGTGGTGCT
>JAIXTH010000221.1 GCA_027484265.1 Alphaproteobacteria bacterium | reverse complement strand
GCTTGAGCTGGTGCGCCCCTGGCGCACAGCTCTGTTGCCTTCCACTTCAACCCTTTTCCCCGGTGTCGCCGGTCGCTGGCGGCGGGGATGCAGGTGGGACGACCGGTCTCAAGGATGGCGAAGCCACCGCTTGCGGCGCATCGCAGATGCGTCCTTGAAACCGGACGGCACGGCTGCAATCCACGCTGGCAGCGACGGGAGGCACCGGGGAAAAGGGCGGGCGGAGGACATCTTTCCGTTCACCGCCATCCATGGAGTAACGCGCTGCAGCCGTTTGTCGGAAGTTTGCGCGGCGGGAGCCGCGCGGTCCAGCCGATGCGCGCAGCCTTGACCGGGCCGCCTCGCCCCCTTCCCCCGATCCCTCCAGCCCGCTAAGCAGCCAGCCGCAAAGCCAGCATGATGGCCGGAGAGATCAAGATGGGACTGCGCGTAGCCGTTGTGGGCGCCACGGGGAATGTCGGGCGCGAGATGCTGGCGATCCTCGACGAGCTGAAGTTCCCGGCCACCGAAGTGGCCGCCATCGCCTCGCGCCGGAGCATGGGCCGCCAGGTCAGCTATGGCGACCGCACCCTGACCTGCCAGGCGCTGGAGCATTTCGACTTCACCGGCTGGGACATCTGCCTGATGAGCGCCGGCGGGTCGGTGTCGAAGGAGTGGAGCCCGAAGATCGCGGCCCAGGGCTGCGTGGTGATCGACAACAGCTCGCAGTGGCGGATGGATCCGGACGTGCCGCTGATCGTGCCGGAAGTGAACCCGCACGCCCTGGCGGACTTCCGCAAGAAGAACATCATCGCCAATCCCAACTGCTCCACCGCCCAGCTGGTGGTGGCGCTGGCCCCGCTGCACCGGCGCATGCCGATCAAGCGGGTGGTGGTCGACACCTATCAGTCGGTGTCCGGCACCGGCAAGGAAGCCATGGAGGAGCTGTGGCTCCAGACCAAGGGCCTGTATGTGAACCAGCCGGCCAAGCCGGAAGTCTATCCGGTGCAGATTGCCTTCAACGTGATCCCCCATGGCGGCGACTTCCTCGACAATGGCTACACCACGGAAGAGTGGAAGATCGTGGTCGAGACCAAGAAGATGCTGGACCCCAAGATCAAGGTCAGCGCCACCAGCGTGCGGGTGCCGGTGATGGTGTGCCACTCCGAAGCCGTGCACATCGAGTTCGAGGGCGAGCTGTCAGCCGATGAGGCCCGCGAGATCCTGCATGAAGCGCCGGGCATTCTGGTGATGGATCGCCGGGAAGCCGGTGGCTATGCCACCCCGGTCGACTGCGCGGGCGAGCATCCAGTCTATGTGTCGCGTCTGCGCGACGATCCGTCGGTGGAGCATGGCATCGCGCTGTGGATCGTGGCCGACAATCTGCGCAAGGGCGCGGCCCTGAATGCGGTGCAGATCGCGCAGATGCTGGTGGATCAGGGCCTGCTGGCGCGCCAGCTGGCCTGATCCACCGGCCTGATCCACCGGGACGTTACAGGCTCACAGGCCGTAGGCGGCGGCGAGGTCCGGGTCCTTTGCTGCCACCAGACGGGCGCTGTCCACCAGCACCTTGGCCTGTTTCCAGGTGGCATCGTCCTGCATCTTGCCATCCAGCATCGCCACCCCCGATCCATCGGGCATGGCCTCCAGGATGCGGCGGGCAAAGGCGATCTCGGCCGGGTCGGGCGAGAACACCCGCTTGGCCACGGCGATCTGGTCCGGATGCAGCGACCAGGCCCCGGCGCAGCCCATCAGATAGGCGTTGCGGAACTGCTGCTCGCAGGCTTCCAGGTCGGCGATGTCGCCGAACGGGCCATAGAAGGCCTTGATCCCGGCGGTCTGGCAGGCATCCACCATCTTGGCGATGGTATAGTGCCACAGATCCTGCTGCACGCTGGCGCGCGCGCTGCCGTCGGTGGTGGGGTCGGCCACCACGCGATAGCCGGGATGGCCGCCGCCCACGCGCGTGGTCTTCATGGCGCGGGAGGCGGCAAGGTCGGCCGGGCCGAGGCTGATGCCCTGCATGCGCGGGCTCGCCAGTGCGATCTGCTCGACATTGGCCACGCCTTCTGCGGTCTCGAGGATCGCATGCAGCAGGATCGGGCGGGAAAGGCCCGCCTTGGCTTCCAGCTGCGCCAGCAGCTGGTCGACATAATGGATATCCCACGGCCCCTCGACCTTGGGCACCATGATCACGTCCAGCCGGTCGCCGACCTCGGACACGATCCGGGTGACATCATCCAGCATCCAGGGGCTGTTGAGACAGTTGATGCGGGTCCACAGTCCGGTGCCGGTGGCCGCAAAATCCACGGCGCGGGCCATGGCGATGAAGCCCTCGCGGGCGGCTTCCTTGGCATCGGCCGGGATGGCGTCTTCCAGGTTCCCCAGGATCACATCCACCTGCGCCGCCATCCCCGGCACCTTGGCCCGCACCTTTTCGAGATGCGGCGGCACGAAGTGGATCATCCGCTCCACCCGCACGGGCAGCTCCCGCAGGGGCGCCGGGGCGCCGATGGCCAGTGGCTTGTAGAACGAACGCGGCGACTTCATGGAGCGGCTCCGGCTGGTGGATGGCGTGCGGTCGGTGCGGGCAAGCGCGATGCGTGTCAATGCGGCGCGGTGCGGCGGCCTGCTGGTCCCCTGGAGGCGCGATGCTGACAGCGGGCCGGGCGCCGCAGCCCTTCATCCAGGGTTTTGGGCGCTTCGCGCGGGTCCGCTGCGCTCAGCTGGTGCGGCCGCAGCCCTGACAGGCCAGCTTCCTGTGACCATTCCCCGACAGTCGGGGACCGGGTGCAGTGTCTGCGCACCGGCGTGCGTTGACACAGGCAGGCCACATTCCTAGCTGACAGGCACCGCGAATTCCCATCCGGAACCCGTGCTGCCGGGGCCGGTGCCAACCTGACGCCGTGGCCCATCCTCCGGCGTGCCCACTCCAAGGCCTTCCATGCTCTCCCTCGTCAAGAAGATGTTCGGCACGTCCAACGACCGCCGCGTGAAGGACTTGATGGCGCGCGTCCAGAAGCGGATCAATCCGCTCGAGCCGGCCATCGCAGCGCTGTCCGACGAGCAGCTGCGGGCCAAGACCGCCGAGTTCAAGGACCGGCTGGCCAAGGGCGCCAAGCTCGATGACATCCTGGACGAGGCATTTGCGGTGGTCCGCGAGGCGGCCAAGCGCACCCTCGGCCAGCGCCACTATGATGTGCAGCTGGTGGGCGGCATGGTGCTGAACCAGGGCTCGATCGCCGAGATGCGGACCGGCGAGGGCAAGACCCTGGTGGGGACTGCCCCGGTCTATCTCAATGCGCTCACCGGCAAGGGCGTGCATGTGGTGACGGTGAAC
Source organism: Alphaproteobacteria bacterium (assembly GCA_027484265.1). Classification (GTDB taxonomy): domain Bacteria; phylum Pseudomonadota; class Alphaproteobacteria; order Caulobacterales; family Aquidulcibacteraceae; genus JAIXTH01. The sequence goes on along the minus strand of JAIXTH010000221.1, from coordinate 23,683 downwards.
GACTATCTCGCCCGCCGCGACGCCGCCTGGATGGGACAGATCTATGGCTTCCTCGGCCTCACGGTCGGCGTGATCGTGCCGGGCCTGTCCGACGCCCAGCGCAAGCAGGCCTATGCCTGCGACATCACCTACTCGACCAACAACGAGCTCGGCTTCGACTATCTGCGCGACAATCTGAAGTACAGCCTCGAGGAGATGGTGCAGCGCGAACACGCCTATGCCATCGTCGATGAAGTCGATTCCATTCTGATCGACGAAGCCCGAACCCCGCTGATCATCTCCGGCCCCACCGACGACCGGTCGGAGCTGTACCGCCAGGTGGATGCGCTGATCCCGCTGCTGGAGGAGGAGCATTACGAGGTCGACGAGAAGCAGCGCCAGGCGATGTTCACCGAGGCGGGCTCGGAGCGGATGGAAGAGCTGCTGCAGGAGCACGGCCTGCTGGAAGGCTCGCTCTACATGGTGGCCAACACCAATATGGTGCACCACTGCAATCAGGCACTGCGGGCCCACAAGCTCTACACCAAGGACAAGGACTATATCGTCAAGGATGACGAGGTGATCCTGATCGACGAGTTCACCGGGCGCATGATGACGGGCCGCCGCATGTCTGAGGGCCTGCACCAGGCGATCGAGGCCAAGGAAAACGTCAAGGTCCAGCCGGAAAACCAGACCCTGGCCTCCATCACCTTCCAGAACTACTTCCGCCTCTATGACAAGCTGGCGGGCATGACCGGTACGGCGTCCACCGAGGCCTCTGAATTCGAAGGCATCTATGGTCTCGGCGTGGTCGAGATCCCCACCAACCGCCCGGTGCAGCGGATCGACGACAATGATGTGGTCTACCAGACCCTCGCCGCCAAGCACCGCGCCATCATTGCCGACATCAAGGCTACCCGCGAGAAGGGCCAGCCGATCCTGGTGGGGACCGCCTCGATCGAGCGGTCGGAGACCATCTCGGCGCTGCTGAAGGCCGAAGGCATCCCGCACAATGTGCTGAACGCCCGCTATCACGAGCAGGAAGCCTACATCATCGCCGAAGCGGGTGTGGAAGGCGCGGTCACCATCGCCACCAACATGGCCGGCCGCGGCACCGACATCCAGCTGGGCGGCAACTTCGACATGCGCGTCGGCCGCGAGCGCGAGGAGAACGAGAAGGCCTGGGGCCGGGAGATGACGGCCGAAGAGCTTGCCGACCTGCGCAGCCGCATCCAGGCGGACATCGAGGTCAAGCGGGTCAGGGCCATGGAGCTGGGGGGCCTGTATGTGCTGGGCACCGAGCGCCATGAAAGCCGCCGGATCGACAACCAGCTGCGCGGCCGGACCGGCCGTCAGGGCGACCCCGGCCGCTCCAAATTCTATCTGTCCTGCGAGGACGACCTGCTGCGGATTTTCGGCGGCGACCGGCTCAAGGCCATCATGTCGGCGATGAAGATCGAGGAAGACGAGCCCGTCGAAGAGAAGATGATGAGCAAGGCGATGGAAATCTCGCAGAAGCGGGTGGAAGCCCGCAACTTCGAGATCCGCAAGAACCTGCTCAAGTACGACGATGTGATCAACGAGCAGCGCAAGCAGATCTTCGAGGAGCGCAAGGACTTCATGCGCGCCACCTCGGTCGAGGAGACCGTGGCCGACATGCGTACCGAAGTGATCGAGGACATCTGCACCCGCACCATGCCGCCCAAGCAGCTGCCCGAACAATGGGATGCCGACGGCCTGGACGCCGACGTGCGCGCGGTGCTGGCGCTCGAGCTGCCGGTGAAGGAATGGATCGGCACCGAAGGTGTCGATGATGCCGACATCCAGCAGAAGATCACCGCCGCCGCCGACGAGGCCTGGGCCGCCAAGGTGGCGCTGATCGGCCCCGAGCAGACCCGAGGTCTGGAGAAGCAGGTGCTGCTGCAGACCATCGACGCCAAGTGGCGCGAGCATCTGGTGACGGTCGACCACCTGCGCGCCGTGATCCACCTGCGTGGCTATGGCCAGCGCGATCCGCTGATCGAGTACAAGACCGAGGCGTTCTCGCTGTTCGAGACCATGCGGTCGGACCTGCGCCGTGATGTGACCTCCACCCTGATGAACCTGCAGGTGGTGTTCCAGCAGCCGGCCGCCGCGCCGGGGGCTCCGGTGGATGCTGGCGGGCCGATCCCTGACCTGCCCGACTTCGGCGCCGATCTCGACCGGATCTTCGGTGGCGCCACGCCCGATTGGGCCACCCTCAAGCCGCTGCCCGAGACCGGCCTCGACGAGATGGGCGCTGCCGGTGACGATCTGGTGCCGTCGCCGCTCGGCCCGATGCCAAGGGTCTGGCTCGACACCCCGCGCAATGCCCCGTGCCCCTGCGGGTCCGGCAAGAAGTTCAAGCACTGCCACGGCGCGCTGTAGGCCAGCCGATCCTGGTACCATGCGGTCCAGCGGGGCGCGGACGGGGCGGAGCCGGACAACAGGTCTGCGCGGCGTTCCCCGCCCCCGCTATAGGTCCGTTGCCTGTGGCGATGATCCGGTCCAGCGCTCTAGGTCACGAACTTCTCCGGACGCAGGCCAACCGCCCGGGCATAGTGGCCGCGGATGACCGGCAGGTCGGCTTCATAGTCGCCGCTGGGCCGGACCACAGCCGCCAGGCTGATGGTCCTGGTTCCATAGTCCAGCACGCTGAGGACCAGCGGCACGCCGGCGGCGCGGGCGATGTGGTAGAAGCCGGTCTTCCATTCGCGGACCGCGCCGCGTGTGCCTTCCGGCGGGATCGCCAGGATCATGGCGTCCTCGCGGGCGAAGGCGTCTGCCATGGCGCGCACCACATCATGGGTGCCGGACCGGTCGATCGGCACGCAGCCCAGCCAGCGGATCAGGCCGCCGAACGGCCCCCGCGTCAGGCTGGCCTTGCCCATCCAGCGCAGCCGCACCCGGTAGAAACCCGCCGCGGCGAGCATGTTGATCCCGTCCCAGTTCGAGGTGTGCGGCGCCGCCACCAGCACCACCTTGGCCAGGTCCGGCCAGTCCCCCCGCACCGTCCAGCCGCTCAGCCGCAGATAGGCCGCGCACACCAGCCGCGTCAGCTCGGTCAGCCAGCCGCCAGGCGGGGCCGGACGGGCGGTTGCCTGATCGATCAATGTATCGATTGCCGATGTCTCACTCATCCATTCCCCCCACCGCACGTGCGGACCCCGCCATGTCGATAGCACGGGCCGGGCCGCCCGTAAGGGGAGCTGGTGTCCATTGTCCTGCCGGATGGTGCGGCTAGGCCCGCGTACCGTCCGGCCGGGTCTGCAGGAAGTCGAGGATGGCACGGCAGATCCGGGCTGGGTCTTCCAGTTCGGGTGTGTGTCCCAGGTCATCGAACGTGATGCAGGTGGCATCCGGACACAGGCGGCGGACGGTATGGGCATTGCCGTCCGGGTGCGAGCCGTCTGCCGCGCCCCAGATCGAGAGCACCGGCTGGTGCGGCGCCTGCAGCCGCACGGCGGGGTCCATGTAGCATTGGTAGGCGCTGGCCAGCGACCACTGCGCGCCATGCTGGAAAGACCGGTCGGCGCACCGGCACAGCTCGCCGATCATCTCCTTGCGGCCGACCGACAGCCTGTACCAGGCGGGCATCCGCCTGGGCGCCATGCGGCGCATCGCCAGATGGCCCAGCACCGGCGTCGCCAGAATGCCCTTGGGGTCCCGCGCGGCTTTCCACGCGGTGAAGGCAGCCACGTCGCCGGCCTGGAGCAGGGTCAGATGCGACACCAGATCCGGATAGCGGACCGCGATATCGATCGCAGCATGACCGGCAACACAGGAGAAGGCCAGGATCGCACCCGGCCCGGCCACCGCCCGCAGGAAACCGGCCAGGTCATCATTGGTTTCCGCAAAGCCAAACCGGTAACTGTCGGCAGCGGCGGAGAACCCCATGGCCGGCAGCTCGAAGACAATCACGCGGAACCGGTCGCTGAACGCCGCCATCAGACCGTCATACACCTCCAGCGTCATGGGGGGATCGACGCTGAATACGATGACCGGGCCGCTGCCAGCCTGGCGATACCGGTACTGCACCTTGGGTGACTGGAAGAAGGCGACGCCCGCGCTGGCCTGCGCGGGCCAGCCCTCGCGGTGACGGCGCATCCGGTGGCGCGCGCCTGCGGTATCGATCCGGGTCGCAAGCCGGCTGATGGGACTGGTCATGCCGCACGCCCCGCCGTGCGGGTGGCGATGAACAAAGCAGCGCAGGTCACGGCCAGATAGGCTGCGATGGCCAGATGGCGCAGGACAATGGATGGTGCGGCACCCAGCTGGTGGCTCAGCCAGGCATCCCCCAGCGGCAGGATCAGGGCGGCGGCGGCGGTCCAGGCCAGTGCCCGCAGGTCCCTGCGCACCAGCAGCACGCTCACCAGCACGGCAATGAAGGCCGTGCGCAGCGCATAGACCTGGACCCAGGCCACGGCATCCGGGCCGATCACCGGCGCGCCGAAATAGGCCGCAAATCCTGTCGGATCGACGATCGCCCGCACGACATTCAGCGCCTGCAGTGCAGCCAGTGGAACCGCGAGCCAGAAGCCTGGAGCGCGCAGGGAGGCCCGGTCGGGTCCGGCGCGTGAGGTAGCGGTCATGTGTGCCTCCTGGTCAATCGCCACACTAACGGTCGCGCGACACCGGCGACACTTGAGTCTTCGACCGAATGGGTGAATTCTGTTCATCCATGAGACGCGATGCACCCAGTTCCGCGGCCCTCCGCGCCTTCGTCGCTGCCGCGCGGCGGCAGAGCTTTCGCGATGCCGGGCTGGAGCTGGGCCTGACGCCGTCGGCGGTCAGCCACCAGGTCCGGGCACTCGAGGACTGGGTCGGGGCGCCCCTGTTCGTCCGCCAGGTCCGTCAGGTCCGTCTGACCGCACAGGGCGAGGTGTTGAGCCTGCGCCTGTACCAGGCCTTCCACGACATCGACACCGCACTTGCACAGGCGCGGCGCGACGCGGTGGCCACGCACCTGCGCATTGCCGCGCTGCCGCTGTTCACCAATGTCTGGCTCCTGCCCCGTCTGGCGCGGTTCGAGGCGCTGTATCCGGAGCTGTCCCTGTCGATCGACACCGATGCGCGGGTGGTGGACCTGGAGAAGGGCGAGGCGGATATTGCCATCCGCAATGTGGCGGGCGTCACCGCCGGGCTGTTCGGGCGCAAGCTGCTGGATTTGCGCGCCACGCCGCTGTGTGTGCCAGGCATGGCCGGGACAGTCCTGACGCCGGCGGACCTGGCACAGGCCACCCTGATCGATCTGAGTGTGGGCCGCGCCGGATGGCCGCAGTGGCTGGCCGCAGCCGGCTGCCCCGGCCTGAAGCCAAGACGCACCTTGACCTTCGACAATGTTCCCTCGGCCATTGATGCGGCCGCCCAGGGGCGCGGCGTGCTGCTGGGGTTGCTGCCGCTGGTTCTGGATGCGCCCAACGCCCGCGACCTGGTCGCCCCCCTGCCGCTTCCGCCGCAGGACGCCGGCGCCTATTTCGTGGTGTGCCGCAAGGCAGACCGTGCCAGCGCCACGGTCCAGGCCTTCATGAGCTGGCTGCAGCAGGACATGCGCACAGACCTTCCGCGCCTGCGCCGGCAGGAACGCCAGCGGCTCGGATTGCAGGCTTAGCCGCGCGCTGCCCCGCAGGGCCCGCCACGCGCGCCGGGTCGTACGGCATTTAGCTCAGGGTCCGACCCTTGCAGGTCTCTTTCAGTTTATCGTTGGGCGGTGCAAGATACCCGAATTCGACGGCTGCGAGGGACCGAGCTTGTTCTATTTCGTCAGGGCGCTGGCGGGCGATACGCTCAAGATCGCCTTCAGGGCATCGAAGGACTATGGTGTCCGGATCGTGGAACGTCCGGATGTGAGCCTGTCGCCGCCAGAACTGGTGCAGCTCAAGCAAGACTGCCAGACCGTGGTGCGGGCATGTCTGGCTGGCGAGAGCCTGGATTATGGCCTGTTTGCCGAAGGGAGCGATGCATGGTCTCACAGCGTCATCACGCTGGTCACCCGGACAGCTGACAACCGGCCCGTCGCCTTCAATGCCATGCCACAGCTCGACGTGATCCGGAGCGGTGAGCGGGAAGTGGTGCTGCACCTCGGGCTGGTGATGGTCGATCCGGAAGAGCGCAGCGGCGGACTTTCATGGATCCTGTACGGGCTGACCTGCTTTGCGCTGTTCCTGCGCCAGGGTTTGCGGCCGCTGTGGGTCAGCAGTGTCACGCAGGTGCCGGCCGTGGTGGGCATGGTGGCCGAGACCTTCAGCGATGTGTTCCCGGCCCAGTCCGGCACAGCCCAGTCCTTCACGCACCGGCACCTCGCCCATCAGATCATGCGGCGGCACCGCAAGTCCTTCGGGGTCGGTGCCGATGCCGGCTTTGATTCCGACAGGCATGTGATCACCGACGCCTACACCGGTGGATCCGACAATCTGAAAAAGAGCTTCGACGTCGCCACCAAGCACCGCAACGACAACTACAACGCCTTTTGCGCCCGCGAGCTCGACTATGGACGCGGCGACGATGTGCTGCAGATCGGCAGCCTCGACCTCGCCGCCGGCCAGCGCTTCCTGATGCGCAGCGTTCCGCGTGCGGTGTTGCCGCAGCTGATGGTGCAGGCAGCGATCGTGCTGGCCGGCGCCCTGCTGGCGCCGCTGATCCAGTGGCTGGATCCCTCCCGCCCCTTCGGCCGCCTGAGAGCCTCACCATGAACTCCTTCAGCTATCACGAGATGACCACCCGCAACCGCGGCTTTGTGAGCGAGGCCGAGCAGGCAAGGTTACGGTCATCGCGCGTCTTCATTCCCGGTGTCGGCGGCATGGGTGGCGCGGCCTTCATGGCGCTGGTGCGGGCTGGTTTGGGACGGTTCGTGATCGCCGATATCGATGTGTTCGAAGTGTCGAACCTCAATCGCCAGCTGTTCTGCCGGGCTGACACCATCGGCGAGCTGAAGGCCGAAGCCGCCCGCCGCCTCGCCCTCGAAATCAATCCGGAGGCCGAGATCGAAGTGCTGGGCCGGGAATGGACCGAGCACTTGCCCGAGATCCTCCCGGGCGTCGATGTGGCGATCAATGGCACCGATGACGCCGCCGCAGGTGCTGAACTCTACCGCCAGACCCGCACCCATGGCCGCACCCTGATTGACGCCTATGCGTCGCCTCTCCCATCGGTCACGGTGGTGCGTCCACAGGACCCGCGTCTGGAACAGCGGCTGGGCTATCCCACGGTGGGGGTCGACTGGCGCGACATCACCCGCGACATGGGCGTGGCCTGTCTGATGAAGGAGATCGAATATGTGCTGGTCCATTCGTCCAGCCACAAGTACGTCGATCTCGATGTGGCGGGCGAAGTCGCAGCGGGCAAGCGCTCGCGTTTCAGCTTCGCCACCATGGTGACGATGGCAGGGACGCTGATGGCCGAGGAGGCGATCCGGGTGATCCTGGCGCGACCGGGCGGCACCGACTGCCGCGGCTATTTCTTCAACCCACACGCCAGCCGGGTGGAGCGCCCGCTGCCCGCACCGGTGGCCTTCGCCAAGCGTCTGCTGGTGCGGCAGTTCATGGCCAGGCTGCTGGCATGACCGCCATCGGCGCTCTTCTGACCGCCATCGCGCTGGTGGCTGCGCTGGTTGCGCGCGGTGGTGTGACCGTGGCGGCGCGCAGCGGTGGGGTGCCGCTGCATCTGAAGCGGGTGCTCACGCTGATCGCGGTCCTGATGGCCTTCCGCCTGGCCGCTGCAGCGTTGCCTTCGGCTCTGCTGGTGGCGGGTACGCTGGTGGTGGCGGCCTGGCTGCCGCTGGCCACACTCAGACTGGCCGAGGAGCTGGTGCGGCGCCATGCGCCGCGTGCGGTGAAGTTGCTGGCCCTCGGGGGCGCAGGTGTGTTTTCCGTGCTGGCAGTGACCTTTGGTCTGGTGTGGGCAGAAGCTGCCATCCTGGCGCTCGCAGTCTTCCAGGGCGTGGTCGTGCTGGCCGTTCTGGCCCACCTGCTGCGCCATCGTGCCGAGGTCTTCATGGCCGAGAGACTGTCGGTCGATATGCTGGCACTGGCCTTTGTCCTGGCGGTGCCTCTGGTCGCCACCGATTTCCGAGAGCTGTTTGCTGACCTCCCGTTCCGGGGTGGGGCATTTGCCGCGCTGGTGTTCGTGCTGGCCTGCTCGCGGCTGGCAGGCGATGCCAGCAGTCCGCTGCGGCTGGTTGGCGATGTCGCGCTGGCGGTCGGCGCTGCAGTGCTGATGGCGGTGGCGGCGGTTCTCGTGGGTGCGCCGGCACCGGTCACTGTGGCGGTGGCGGCCATAGCAGCAGGCGCGACGATTCTGGCGCTTCTGTTCGAGCGGTTTGCCTTCCCCTCCAGGGAGAATGAGGGGCTGCTGCTGGCTGTGGCCCGCGCGGGATCCGAGGAGGGCGCCATCCTGTCAGCTCACCCCCTGCTGGCCAGCGCTGTTCCGGTTGCCGGCAGCGACTTGGCGGACATCCCTGTGGATCTGGTTGTCGGGCTTGCGCGCCAGCGTGTGGTCTCCCGCAGCAGCGGTAGCGGGAGCCAGACCCTCGATGGGGCCGCGCGGGAACTCCTGACCCGTTTTGGTGCCAGCCATCTCCTGCGCCTCTCGCAGGAGCCGCCGCGCTTCGTGGCCGTGTCCGGCGGGGTGCTCGAGGAAGAACGGCTGACTTCCGAGCTGATGATCGTGGCGCGCCTGCTGGAGCGCGCACCATGAGCCTGGTCCTGCGCGAGGGCGACGTTGAGGCCTTCTTCGAGGCACCCTTCAACGCCTACCCGCCAGAACTCGGTTATGTCTCGCCGATGAAGGGCGACATCGTGCGGATGCTTGACCCGGGCCGGAACCCGCTCTGGCAGGCCGGCAATGCCTACCGGTTCTGGACCGTACACCGCGGCGACCGGCCGGTGGGGCGGATCATTGCCCATATGCATGGGGCCTCGAATGCGCGCTGGGGCTGGCGCCGGGCGCAGTTCGGCTTCTTCGACTGCGCCGATGATCCGCCTGCAGCCCATCTCCTGCTGTCCGCCGCCGAGGGTTTTGCCCGCGAGCAGGGTATGGGTGAGCTCGTCGGCAACTTCAATCTCACCGCCATGCAGCAATGCGGTGTGTTGACCGGCGGCTTTGGCCAGACAGCGTATACCGACATGATCGTCGGCGCACCCTGGCTGCCAGGTTTGCTGGAGGCCAGTGGCTTCACGCGCTTCTTTCCGATGACCACCTTCGAAGTGGACGTCGCCACGGCGCGACGGCCGCCGCACGTGCTGGATCCGGCCCGCTTCAGCTTCGCGCCGATTGCGCAGCAAACGTTCCCGGAGCGCATGGCGGAAGCCCGGCAGCTTTTGAACGACGGCTTTCATGACAACCCGATGTTCGTGCCCCTGACACCGGAAGAGTTCCTCTTCCAGGCCGGCGAGATGACGGCGATCCTGGATCCGCGCCTGTCATCGGTGCTGACGCGCGATGGCGAGCCGGTGGGTGTGATCATTGCAATCCCCGACCTCAACGGGTTCCTGAAAGCGACGCGGTCGCGCATCGGCCTGCTCACGCCAGTCCACTTCCTGCGCTTCCGGCTGCGCCGCAGGCGGGCCGTGGTGATCTTCTATTCCGTGGCGCGCGCAGCCCATGGCCAGGGTATCATGGGTGCAATGCTGGCCCATACGCTGGAGCGTATGCAGGCCGCTGGATACGAGAGCTTTGGTGTCACCTGGATTGCCGACGAGAACCCGGCCAGTCTGCGCCAGATCGAACGGCTGAATGGTCGCCCGCTCCATCGCCTGCATCTGTTCCGCAAGGAGCTGTCATGACCCGTGATTTGCTGCGCGCACTGGTTCAGGCAGCAATCGCCTCGCCCAGTGTGCACAATGTACAGCCCGCGCGCTGGCGGCTCGACGGCGCGGGACTGGTGCTGCTGGAAGACACAAGCCGCCGCCTTACTGTGGGCGACCCCAGCGGGCATGATGCCGCAATCAGCCTTGGTGCCGCAGCCGAGGGCGTGGCGATTGCTGCCTCGGCAGAAGGACTGGTCACCCGGATCGAACGGCTCGGCGGGGCCGCCGGGTCCCTGCGCGAAGTTGCCCGCCTGTCGTTCGCGCCAGGTGCCGCGCCGGATCCGCTGCTGCCCCTCCTGGCCAGGCGTGCATCCTGGCGCGGCCCGTTCCAGCCACCACAGCCGGCTGACCGTGCCAGAGCTGCGGCCCTGTCGGCTGACGACTTTCTGGTGGTGATACAGGCCGCCCGGATTGATGCGATCGCCGCGCGCTGCGATCGGGCCAGCTATGCGATCATGCGCGACGACAGGTTCCGTGCCGAGCTGCGCCACTGGATGCGGCTGCGACCCAGCCATGCAGACTGGGCGCGCGATGGCCTGAACGCCGAGGCCATGCAGCTGTCGCCACTGACGGCAGCGGCGGCCGGTGCCGTGCTCGGCCCATTGTTCCGACCTCTCGCAGCTATTGGCCTGGCCCCCCACCTGTTGGCGGAGCGCACAGGCTTCGCGCACGCTGTGGCGGTGGGCCTGTTCCATCGACCGGCCAGCGAGGACCCTTTCGATACCGGCCGGGCCTTCCATCGCAGCTGGCTGGCCATCGATGCGGCAGGGTTTGGCGCGAATGTGCTGGCGGCACTGGCGGATCATCGGGAGAGCGCGGCAGCGCTGTGCACCGAGCATGGCCTGGGGTCGGACCGGCGGCTCGTCAGCGCGTTCCGGATCGGGCTGCGGGCAGGCGACGGCTTTGCGCCCGCCCGCCTGCCGTTGGATGAAGTGCTGCTGGCCTAGAGCAGCTTCAGGAACTCGAGCAGTGCCTGGCGCTCTGGCGGTGTCATTTCGCTGCCAAACCCATGACCGCCATTGCCGAGCCCCGGCTGGCTGGTGTCTACCCACTGTGGGGTGGAAAAGGGGCGATGGCCTGCCGGATAGCCGCCTTGCGGGGTCAGACGGATACCGACACTGTCCCAGTCCAGCGCATGGCCGCCCACCATGAACCGGGCAGGCCGCTGACGCGGATCGAGCAGGGCAGCCAGGCTTGGCACCGAGCCATTGTGCAGGTAGGGCGCTGTGGCCCAAACACCTGCCAGCGGCGGCGCTCCGTACCCTTCCCCCGGCTTCAGCTGGATTTCATTGGCATAGGCCGAGCGGCGGATAGCCCCGGTCAGTGCGCCATCAAAGACAGACATCCGCAACCGGTCGGTACCCACGTCGCCGATCCAGTTGGGATAGCTCGCCAGAACCGGCCGCTCGCCCTCCCACGTCACCCGCCCGTGGCAGCTGGCGCAGGACCGCTCATAGAGTGCCGCGCCGCTCCGGGCGAGAGCGGGGTCCACCGGACCCGGAAATGTCTGGGGGCGGTACTCGGTCAGCCAGGCGAAGATCGCCTCGGCTTCGGCGACATGGTGCCGTGCCTGCTCCGGGCGGACCCCCATGCTGGGCACAGTGAAGAAGCTGGTGATGGCGGCAAGTTCCCCGCGATCCGCGCTGCCAGAAGGCGTGGCATAGATCCCATCGGCGAGGAGCCGGTTGCGCAGGTGGCGCAGCGCGAGATCCGGGATCGAGACAAAGCCGCGCTCATCCGCGCCGCCCCCCAACAGCTCGGTGCCAAGCTGGTGCTTCATGGCCGCGACGCCATTTGTTGCCCCGGGCAGACCATTGGGAAAGGGCAAGGCGCGCTCCTCGCCCGCCAGTTCCGCCAGCCTGCGCTGCGCGATGGGCAGTACGATCCAACGCAGACTGAGCTGCTCACTCAGTGGCATGTCGGGAAACAGGGTGTTCACCATGGTCAGCAGGGCCGGATCCTTCCCATGCCGGCGCAGGGCGACAAACACGGCCTGAATATAGGCTTCCAGGTCGAGTGACGTGTTTGGCATGCCAGGCACCACCCGCCCGGGCTCTGGCATCCCGTCCGGTGCATAAGCCACACCCGCATGGCAGGACGCACAGCCCAGGTTGGCCACTTCCACGCGTGACCCCACGACGGGGGCGATGAACCCATGCGTCATGCCGAATGGCTTGTCGGACACAGGCGCTGTCAGGCGCGGCGGCAGGCCGTCCAGCTGGGTCGGGTAAAGGAAGCCGAAACCCTGCATGACCCGGCGAAAGGTCGACATATCCGCAGGGGCCGCAGGATCGCGCGCCTGTTCCTCCATCACCAAGGCTGCCGCGACCAGCTTGAACGGCACTGCATTGCTGTCCAGCGCGTGCAGGGACAGGCCACCAAAGCCTCCGCCAACGAACGCAGCAGCCCCGCGTTCCATGGTCGTGGCGTCGGCGGCGGTTGCCGGCTGTGACAGCGACGGCGCCCCCGATCCGGAACCGAGCAATACGTAACCAGCTGCACTGGCGAGCAGAACCAGCACGCTGACAAGGCCAAGCTTTCGATGCCGCATGGAGGTGCCGCTCCTGAGTCTGCTCATGCCCAAGGTGATGGAGGGCCAGCATGTCGGGATGTGCCCGTTCGCCGTCAAGCTGCATTTGTCATGACAGGCGCGATGAACCGGCCCCCATTGGTTGGACAGTCTGGCTCGTGGCCGGCCCGTATCCCGGGGCTAGATCTGGGTTGTGACGAGGAAGCGGTTGCGGTCTTCGACGAGGCGCTGCTTGAGCTCGGCGATGGCGCGGGCTTCGCTGGCGTGGAGCATGGCTTCGAACAGGCGCTGGAAATGCTCCCGCATGGCCAGGCGCGATGCCACCGGGTCGCGGCGTCTGAGCGCGTCGAGGATGGCGGCATGCTCGTCGGTCCGGGCCTCGGCATCCTTGGCGCAGACGCCGGCATAGACCTCCCGGACCCGCGGGCTTTCCCCGCGGATGCGCCACAGCATCGCGACGATGTGCTCGATCACCGGGTTGCCGGTGAGGCGCGCGATGGTGAGGTGGAACCGGCGGTCCACATCCTCGCCATCGTCGGCGGCATTGCGCTCGGCATCCGACATGGCTTCAACCAGAGCCTCAAGTTCCAGCAGGCCGCGGTCGGTCATGTTGGCTGCTGCGAGGGCTGCGGCCTCGGCCTCGATCACCGCCCGGGCGGCTGTCAGTTCGAAGGCGGTCACGTCCGGGACCTGGCCGGTCTCCACCGCCGTGCGATTGCGGACATAGACCCCGGAGCCGGTCTTGATGGTGATGTAGCCGAGCGCCTCAAGGGCGACCTCTGCTTCCCGGATCGTGACACGGCCGACCTCGAAGCGTTCTGCCAGCTCGCGCTCGCCGGGCAAGCGGGTGCCAGGCGGGAACTCCCCGCTCTCGATCGCCTCGATGAGATCCTGGGCGACAGCCTGATAGAGACGTTGCTTGCTCATGGTCGTCCCCATGTGAAACCACATGCGAGGCCCGGCAGGCAAGGGACCTCGCATGGAACCTTCAGCCTGCCCGGCTGGCAGCCGGCCTGGACCATCCGCCCCGCCGCCGGGACCTGCCCGGCAACCCCCTGAAGATACGCGAGTTGTATCGCCGGACGGCCAGCGGTTGGCGGGGTCATCGACCTAGAACCGGAACCGCGCACCAAGGAAGATGCGCCGACCGTACAGGTTGGCCTGACGGATGCTGCCATCAACCGGCATGTAGTCGATTCGCTCGGCATTGGTCAGATTCGAGCCCTCGAGCGACAGGCTGAGCATGTCGTTGACCCGCCAGCTGGCACGGAAATCCAGCACGCCAACGCCATCGACCAGCCGGTTCTGGGCCGGGGCGCCGACAAACTGCTGGTAGTACTGGCTGCGGTACTTGTAGATCAGCTGCATGTCGACCGGTCCGATCTCGTAGTAGATGGAGCCGGATGCAACATGCTCGGACAGGCCAAACAGACCCACCGGGGGGATCAGACCGGGCGCTGTGACCCCGGTGGCCACATCGAACTGGTCACCCAGCCGCAGATCCTCGGTCTCGAAGTTGCTGTCGGCGAAGTTATAGCTGAGCTTGAAACCCAGACCGTCGAACGGGGCGGGCAGATAGGAGAAGCGGTGGGTGGCGGTCAGTTCGAACCCGAAGATCTGATTGGTATCCGACGACGTCTGCTCGACCGCAACATCCGCCACCACCGGCTGGCCGTTGATGGTGAAATTCTCCTGCTGCAGGACGGTCTCGAACCCGCCCTGGAAGGACTTGTAATAGATGGCGCCGGAGATCATCGAGTCGCGGTTGAAGTAGTATTCCGCAGACAGGTCGATGTTCCAGGACATCAGGGGTTCGGTGGCCGGGTTCCCGGAGGCGGTGACACTGCGGATGGCGGCATCCACACTGGTGAAGGCCACGCCGCTTTCGAGGGTGAAGGTCCGCCCCGCACCCAGGTCTTCAGGGTCCGGCCGTGACATGGCGCGGAACAATCCGAAGCGGAACTGCAGCTGATCGGACCATTCCAGCGTGAGGTTCAGGCTGGGCAGGAACTCCTCGCTGACATTGTTGAAGGCCGTCCGTGTGAAGCTGTTGGGATCGGCGACCAGCCGGATGGTCTGATCGGGATTGGTGACCACCGTGAATGCATTGCCAAGGCCGACCGATTCGACTTCGGTGCGGACGAACCGCACACCCACATTGCCCGTGAGCGGGCGGCCGTTCGAGACCAGCTCGAAGTTCGCCATCAGATAGGCCGATGTGGCGGTTTCCAGCACATCGCGGTTGGCACTGCTGCGCAGGTCGGCCGGGCGGCCCTGGTTGTCAGTCCCGATCAGGCTGCGCATCAGGCACAGCGGATCGAACGAGGCCCAGGACCGGATGGTGCCGCCCTCCGCATCCTCGAAGAAGCCTGTCTGCGGAAAGGCAATCGCGCAGGCCCGGTTGGCAGTCGCGATCAGGGCGAGATCGGCCGTTGTCGTCCCGTAATTCACCTCGATCCGGGCTTGCGGCACATCCTCAAACGAGTGCTCGCTGTGCCGCAGACCCGCCTGGATGGACGTGATGCCGGTATCGCCCAGCTGATAGGTCGCATCGAAGCGGACCGCCTCGATCTCGTCCCAGCGGATCTGCTCGGTCCAGCGGGTCCGGGCCGCCGCCGAGAAATTGGCGGCGCGGTTGATGTCGAAGCCGGCTCCCACCGTGATCGAGGGCAGCCAGCCGTTGCGGGCGTCATAGGTGTAGGGCAGGCGCTGGCCGGTGAGCACCCCGGGGATCGTGGCGCCATCGATATCGCGCGAGAACGAGCGCATCCGCACCTCGCGGTCGACCCGCGACCGGTAGGTGTTCGAGAAGCCATAGTCGAACTTGAGCTCGAGCCGCGGCGTCGGCCGCCAGGCCACATTGATGCCACCGCCGTCATACTCCTCGATCTGGGTCCGCCGGAATGGCGAGCTTTCGATGGTGGAGTTGCCCGAAAATGCCAGCAGGACACCATCGGGCGTGACCACCCGGTCGCTCAGGCCCCGCAGGGTCTCAGAGAAGTTCAGGACCTGACGGTCCTCCTGGAACTCGTAGGTCGATTGCTGGTAGTCGATGTTGATCTCGAAACTGTCGTTCAGACGCCATTGCAGGCCGGCGATATGGGCACGCCGGTCATCGCTCTCGGTGATCTGGGCGAAGCCTTGCGACCCGGATGCGAGGTAGAGGGGTGTCCCGGCGGGTGTCTGGCCGGAGGCCACATTCTGCGGCGTGACAGCCACGCAGTTGGCGGTAGCAGCCACCACCAGCGTGTTGTTGCAGGCCTGCCAGGTCGTGCTGGCATTGTAGAGTTCTTCGGGATTGGTGCTCTGGCCGGCCTGATAGCCATAGAACACGCCCAGCTCGCCGAGCGGTCCGATCTCGAACTGGTCGACAAAGCTGAACGTGCCGCGCCAGCCAGGACCCTGCGGATCCAGCAGCTTGGAATCGTACTCCTGCAGGATCGCGCGGCCCTCGATCTGGATGCGCCGGCGGTTGAAGGAGAGGGGGCGGACGGTCTGCAGATCAATGATCCCGGCAACACCGCCTTCCACAAAGTCTGCCCGCTGGGATTTGAAGATCGCGATGGTGTTGACCATCTCCGACGGGAACATGTTGAAGTTCACCGAGCGATCACCCGAGCCGTTGCTGGCTTCGCGGCCGTTGAAGGTGGTGGCGCCCAGATAGGGACCAAGGCCGCGCACCGAGATTTCCGAGGCGCCGCCCTTCTCCCGGTGGGTGGAGGCGCCGGTGATGGTCTCGATGGCCTCGCCGATGGTCAGGGCCGGCAGGTCGCCGATGTCGTCGGCGGACAGCGTGTCGGCCACCACATCCAGCTCGCGCTTCAGGGCGCTTGAGGACTGGATCGAAGCCCGTACCCCGCTGACCACGATCAGCTCCGGGGCCTCTGTGGCCGTGCTCACCGGCGGCGCGGGCGTGGCGGGCTGGGCCGTCTGGGCGAGGGCTGCCTGCCCGCTCAGCACCATCGGTGCCAGCAGCGCGATCCCCGCTGCCCCTCTCAACGCAGACGCACGCAGCGGAACGCCTGGACGGCGCAGTCCATGCCGAAAGACAGTCATGCCTCTTCCTCCCGAGGCTCTTGTGTTCGAGCCATTTGCGCGACGTTGTTGCAGGCCATCCAACTTGTCAACCACTTAATGAACCACTTTGCCATCCAATAACCGGGTGATTGGTCTGCCAAAGGGGCCGTTTGCCGCTGTTATCTCCGCCTGTCAGGGAAAATGCAGCCTGAATCTGTGTGGAGGGGGCTGTTGGCGCCCGGTTGGAGCTGGCGGGGCAAGGCCTGTTCAGAAAAGCGGTTGACAGGTTTGTAGGACCAATTAGCATGATCGGTGAACAGACTGCCATCAAGGCAGCGGGTGTGGCCGGGGGCTGCGCCGGACTGGGGAGGAAGCGGATGGCGCGGTCACGCGGTCATGGATCGCCGATTGTCAGGCGAATGGCAAACAGCTCGCCCCTGCTGGCACTCCTGGTCCTCTGTCTGGCGGGCGGGCAGCCGGCCGCTGCCGGCATGGCACAGGCCCCCGCTGCTGCGGACGCGCCGGCGGGTGCCGCTTCCAGCCCTCGCAGCGAGGCAGCTGTCGGCCGGGTGGTACGGGTCCGGTCGATCGCGGAATACACGGCGGCGGTGCGGCGGCTGCGCCCCGGCGATACGGTCCGGCTCGCCAACGGCGTGTGGCGCGACTTCGAGATTGTCTTCACCGGCGAAGGGCGCGCCGATGCGCCGATCACGCTGGAGGCTGAGACGCCGGGCCAGGTGGTGCTGAGCGGTCAGTCCAACCTGCGCCTGTCGGGCCGCCACCTGGTCGTGCGGGGACTGCGGTTCCAGGACGGCCACTCGCCAACCACGGAAGTGATCGCGTTCCGGACCGACAGCCGCACACTCGCCTTCAATTCGCGGGTCACGGATGTGGCCATCATCGACTACAACAGGCCGGACCGTACCCAGACCGAGATCTGGGTCGCACTGTTCGGCCGCAACAACCGGTTCGATCACTCGCTGCTGGCTGGCAAGGCAACACAGGGGGTGACACTGGCCGTGCGGCTGGATGCGCCCGACAGCAACGAGAACAACCACAGTATCGATCACAATCTGTTCGGCCGCCGCCCGCCTCTGGGCTCCAATGGCGGCGAGACCATCCGGGTCGGCACCAGCCACAATTCGCTGGAGGATTCGCGCACCCGCATCGAGAACAACTGGTTCGAGGAGGCCAGTGGCGAAGTCGAGATCATCTCGATCAAGTCGGGGGCCAATCTGGTTCGCGGCAACGTATTCCGCCGGTCCCAGGGTGCGGTGGTCCTGCGCCATGGCAATGGCAATCTGGTCGAGAACAATGTGTTCTACGGTGACGGCGAGCCCGGCACCGGCGGTGTGCGGGTGATCAATGCCCGTCAGACCGTCCGCAACAACTGGTTCATCGGCCTCAACGGGACCGGTTCGGTCAGTGCTCTGGCGGTGATGAACGGCGTGCCGGACTCGCCGCTGAACCGCTATCATCAGGTGGTCGATGCCCGGATCGAGAACAACACCTTCATCGCCCCCGCGCGGATCACGTTCGGGGCCGGCGCCAGCGAGGAGCTCAGCCTCGCGCCCCGCGACAGCATCTTTGCCCGCAACCTGATCATCGCGGCGCCCGCCGATCTGTTCGAGCTGCGCGCACCCATCGGCGGGATCGGCTTTGCCGGCAATTTCCTCAATCCGGCGGCGCTGGTTCCGGAAGGCGCCGGTGCCGGTTTCGCGCCGCTGGAGCTGCCGCTTCCCCAGGCCTTGCGGGTCGGCGAGCTGCCCGTGCTGGACGCCCCTGCAGGTGTGGGCGCCAGCCGGTTCGAGGTGGTGCCGCGGACGGCGGTCGGACCGGCCTGGCGGCTGGAGCGGGCCAGGGCTGCCGCGGGCGGTGTGGTCAGTGTCGCCCCTGGGGAGGATGTGCTGGACCGCGCCGTGGCAGCCGCTGCACCCGGCGCAGTCCTGCGGCTGGGGCCTGGGCATTACCATCAGCGTCGGCTGGTTCTCGTCACCCGCCCGGTGACTCTCGAGGCAGCCGATCCCGCGCAGCCGCCGCAGCTGACCTTCGAGGGCTCGACATTGTTTGCTGTCCGTGGGTCGGGTGAGCTGACCTTGCGCGGCCTTGCCGTGTCGGGCGCGCAGGCTCCCGATGCCGGTGGCAACGCCGTGATCCGGGCCGAAGCTGTTGCCGGTCCCAGCAGCTATGCCCTCGCGATCGAGCAGTGCAGCTTCAGTGCCATGACGGTGAACCGCGGCTTTGCTGTGCTGCGCGGAGAGCCCGGAACGTTTGCGCGACAGGTCCGGCTGGTCGACAGCAGTTTCACGGGCATCTCCGGACCGGTTCTTGATCTTGGTGCGGAGACCGGCGGCCTTGGCATCTATGGCGCCGAGCGGGTGGAGATTGCGCGGTCGCGCTTTGCCGACACGGCAGCACCCGCCCTGGTGCTGGTACGGACCGGCCGGGATGAGAGCACGCTGGGACCGGCCCTGGTTCTGGAGGACAACCTGTTCCGGAATGTGGGACAGGGCGCAGGTTTCCTGCAGCTGATCGGCGTCCAGCGGATCGAGGCCCGCAACAATCAGCTGGTCGACAGCCAGCCCGGCAGCCTGACCATCCAGGTCGGCCAGCCCACCCTTCTCGAGCAGGCGGCAAGCCTGCTGCGCATCATCGACCAGCGTCCTGGTGCATCTGCTGGAGGCCGTCCATGAAGCGCATACTGGTTCCGTCACTTGTCTGGGCGCTGGCCGCCTGCAGCACGCCCATGCTGGCAGCCGGTCAGGCCGCACCGGAGCCTGGGGCAGGTGCCGCAGTCCCGGACGCTGCCGCCACGGGGCGGGTGCCGCGGGATTTCGGGGGCTTTACTGCGGGCGGCGGGCTTGGCGACATCCTCGCCGGACGCAGCAGCAGCGGGTTGACCGCCAGCGCGATCCAGCTGGCGCGGCGCGATCTTGAACCCTGGCTGACGGCGCGCCCGCCCGTGCCGGTCCCGCGCGACCCCGGCGGCGGGGTGACTCACGAGCGCCACAAGGACAATTACCGCATCATCCGCACCGCCGGCGCGCTCTATGCCATCACCGGCGAGCGGGCCTATCTCGAACTCGCCCGTGATATCCTGCTGACCTACGCAGACCTGTATCCGGGTCTGCCGCTGCATCCGGTCATGGCCAGCCAGCAGCGGGGACGGCTGTTCTGGCAGTCGCTGAATGACTGCGTGTGGCTGGTCGAATCGATCCAGGGCTATGCCTATATCCGCGACGCCCTTGCACCCACCGACCGGCAGCGGATCGAGAGCCAGGTGCTGCGGCCGATGGCCGATTTCCTGTCGGTGGGCACACCGGCCACGTTCCGCCGCATCCACAATCACGGTACCTGGGCCGCGGCCGCGGTCGGCATGACGGGATATGTCATCGGTGCGCGCGACCTGGTGGACCGGGCCCTGCTGGGATTGGACGGTGACCGCTCGTCCGGCTTCCTGAAGCAGCTGGATACCCTGTGGTCGCCGGACGGCTATTATGCCGAAGGGCCCTACTATCAGCGCTATGCGCTGAAGCCATTCCTCGATCTGGCCCGCATGATCGAACTGCACGAGCCCGGGCGGCAGATCTTCGCCTATCGCGACGGGGTGCTGGTCAAGGCGATCTCCAACCTCGTGCAGATGAGCCATGGAGGCCTGTTCTTCCCGATCAATGACTCGATCCGCGAGAAGGGCGTGGATACGCCCGAGCTGGTGGCAGGTGCTGCCCTGGCCTACGCGCTGACCGGGGATCGGTCCTGGATCGCGGTTGCGCGGCTGCAAGGGCGTGTCGACCTGTCGCCCGAGGGGCTGATGCTCGGACAGGCTGCAGACCGGCAGGGCCCTGTCGGATTTGACTTCAGATCGCTGCTGCTGCGGGCAGGCGGAGACGGGACCGGTGGGGCGCTTGGCATCCTGCGCGGCGGGCCCGATGCCGGGGCCGCAACCCTCGTGTTCGAAGCCACCACCCACGGGATGGAACATGGCCATTATGACCAGCTGAGCATCCTGCTGTATGACCGCGGGCGCGAGGTGCTGGCCGATTATGGTGCCGCCCGCTACCTGAATGTGGTCGGCAAGGCCGGGGGGCGCTACCTGCCCGAGAATGAGAGCTGGGCCAGCCAGACTGTCGCGCACAATGCCCTGGTGGTGGATGGCCGCAGCCAGCACGATGGCCAGCTGGACGTGGCCGAGGCCAGCCACTCGCGCATCCTGCACTTCGACGGCGCGGGAGACGTGCAGCTCGTCGCCGCAGAGGACCGTGGTGTCTACCCCGGCATCGTGGTGCGCCGCGCCACTGGCCTGGTGCGCCATCCCGCGCTCGGGAACGATCCGGTGATGATCGATCTGGTGCGCACCGACGGCGGAACCGGAAGCCACCAGTTCGATCTGCCATTGCACTACAAGGGCGTCCTGCTCAGTGGCCCGCTCGCATTCGAGACCAACACCGACGTGCTGCGCCCCTTGGGAAACCGGGCGGGCTACCAGCATCTGTGGGAGCGGGCCCGCGCGCCGGTGCGTGATGGCGGCCAGATCGGCTGGTTCAATCAGGACCGCTTCTATACCTACAGCTTTGCATCCTCGCAGGTCAGCTCGGTGGTTCAGGCCCAGCTGGGCGCCCAGGATCCCAATGACAATCTGCGACCGGAACGCGCCCTGATCCTGCAGGCCAGCGATGTGCCCTCAGTTGCCATTGCCGGCGTCCTCGAAATGCACGGCCAGTACAGCGCCGCGTTCGAATATGCCCGTGACGCCCAGACCCGGATCCGCCGCGTGCGCCTCGTGCAGGGGGACCGGGCAGACCTGATCGTGATCGAGACCCTGTCCGGGACCACGATCGCCTTCGGGGTCTCCTGGGAGCCCGGCCCTGGCACCCACAGCGTGACCGCCGATGGCATCCGCTGGAGCTGGTCGGGCTTCGGCGATTTGGCCGCCGCCGCGACGCCTTCGGCCGCCCGCATGTCCACCAACCAGACGGATACCGCACCATGACCACACGGACGACACGGATCCCGGTCCGCTGGATGATCATCGGCCTGATCGCGATCGCGACCATCATCAATTACATTGACCGCAACGCCCTGGCGGTGATGTGGCCCGAGATTTCCAAGGAGCTCGGCTATGGCAAGGACGAATATGCCGTCCTCGTCACCAGCTTCATGGTGGCCTATGCCGTGGGCCAGCTGGCCTTCGGCAGGATATTCGACAAGGTCGGAACACGCACCGGCTTCGTGCTGGCGATTGCCGTCTGGTCGATCGCGATCGCGGCCCATGCCTTCGCACGGTCCATGGGCAGCTTCATCGCGCTGCGTATGCTGCTGGGCGTTTCGGAAGCTGGCGCCTGGCCGGGCACGGCCAAGGCCAATGCCGAATGGTTCCCGGTCAAGGAGCGCGCGCTGGCGCAGGGTATCTTCAATGCCGGTGCCTCGATCGGCGCCATCATCTCGGCGCCCTTGATCGCAACGCTGTTCCTGCTCCTCGGCTGGCCATCGGTTTTCCTGCTGATCGGGATCGGCGGCATGCTCTGGATCATTCCGTGGTTGATGGTCTGCCGGGCGCCGCCCGAAGCGCACCCATGGCTCAGCGCCGAAGAGCGCGAGGAAATCCTGACCGGACGGGTGCCGGCCAATACCGATCCCGATGCCGTGACCTACTCACCGGGTCTCAAGGAGCTCCTGAGGCACAAGGAGGCCTGGGGGATCGTGCTGGCCCGGTTCCTGATCGATCCGATCTGGTGGTTGTTCGTGTCCTGGCTGCCGATCTATCTCGCTGACAGCTTCGGCTTCGACATCAAGCAGATCGGACTGTTCGGCTGGGTGCCGTTTGTCGGGGCGGCGATCGGCAGTCTCCTGGGCGGCTGGGTGGCCGGGCGACTGATCAGTGCGGGCTGGGAGATCGGCAGGGCCCGCAAGGCGGTGATTGTCGCCGGCGGGGTCGTGATGGTGCCGGCCCTCCTGGCAACGGCGGTGGCCGCGACGCCACTGATGGCGGTGCTGCTGATTGCGGTGATCCTGTTCGGCTTCCAGCTGGCGATCTCCAACATCCAGACCCTGCCGGGGGATTACCTCGCCGGATCCGCTGTTGGGACCCTGGCTGGCTTCTCGGGCATGGCGGCGGTGCTGGGTGTGCTGGTTGTCACCTGGACCGTGCCGGTCCTGGCCGAGATTTCCTATGCACCGGTGTTCATCCTGTCGGCTGCCTTCGTGCCGCTCTCGATCCTCTCCATCCTGTTTCTGTGCCGTCGGGTCGAGCGCCTGACGCCGCTTCCATGATCAACAAAGCTGGGACGCACGCATGTCATTTGCCAACAAGACCGTCATCGTGACCGGGGGTGCCCGCGATATCGGTCGCGCCATCACGCTGGCCTTCGCCCGGGCCGGTGCCCGCGTCACCTTTACCTATCACGGCAGCAAGGATGCCGCCGAAGCCACGCTGGCGGCTGCCGCGGGCCTCGCCGGTACCTGCCGGTCCATCCACGCCGACCTGACCGAGCCGACCGAGGCGGCGGCGGTGGTAGCGGACGTCATCGCCCAGGGCGGCGGACCGATCCACGCCCTCGTCCATGTGACAGGCGGCCTTGTCGCCCGCAAACGCCTCGCCGAGATGGATGCCACGTTCTTCGAACATGTGATGCGCCTCAATGTCACCAGCGCCTTCCAGATGGCGCAGGCAGCGGCGCCACACATGCGGGCGGGGAGCGCGATCGTGCTGCTCGGCTCGCAGGCCGGGCGTGACGGCGGTGGTCCGGGGGCGATCGCCTATGCCACCGCGAAAGGGGCTGTCATGACGCTGGCCCGTGGTCTTGCCAAGGAGCTGGGGCCCAGCGGGATCCGGGTGAATGCGCTGGCGCCCGGGATGATTGCCACCACCTTCCATGATACGTTCACCGCCAGTGAGGTGCGGGAAAAGGTTGCTGCCGGCACGCCCCTGCGCCGTGAGGGAGCTGCCGAGGAAATTGCGGCCGCAGCCCTCTTCCTGGCCTCCAGCGACGCAGCCTTCGTCACAGGCGCCAGCCTCGACATCAATGGAGGCACCTATTTCTCCTGACGCCACTGCCGCCATCGCGCACAGCCTCGTGGCTGCGCGCCTGGATTGGCGGACGCTACCGGCTTATCCCGGAGCGATGCCACAGACGATGGCGCAGGCCTATGCCATCCAGGATGCGGCCATCGGCCTGTGGCCGGACAGGGTGGCAGGCTGGAAGGTGGGCCGGATCCCGGAGCCTGTGCAGGCGCAGCACGGTGGCCGCCGGAAGCTGGCCGGGCCGGTCTTCGGGCGCGCGGTCCTGCGCCATCCGGCAAGCTTTCCCGCGATCCACGGCGGCCTGTGTGCGAT
>JAIXTH010000088.1 GCA_027484265.1 Alphaproteobacteria bacterium | reverse complement strand
GGAGCGCGCGGGCTTTACCTGCAACAAGAATGGTGTGCCGTTCGATCCGCTGCCCCCCACCAAGACATCCGGCATCCGCCTCGGCTCCCCGGCGGGCACCACGCGGGGCTTTACAGAGGCCGAGTTCACCTGGATCGGAGGCCGGATCGCCGACGTGCTCGATGCGCTGGTGGACTCGCCTGATGGCGACAATGCGGTGGAATCGGCGGTGCGGACCGAAGTCGCCGCGCTGTGCGACCGCTTCCCGATCTACTGAACCTCAATCCGGACCTGCCGTCGTGCACTGCCCTTTCTGCAATCATCCGGACACGATCGTGAAGGACAGCCGTCCGGCCGATGACGGCAGTTCGATCCGGCGCCGGCGCCAGTGCCCGAATTGCGGGGGCCGCTTCACGACCTATGAGCGGGTGCAGCTGCGCGAGCTGAAAGTCGTCAAGCGTGACGGCACCCGCGAGCCGTTCGACCATGCCAAGCTCTAC
Organism: Alphaproteobacteria bacterium; assembly: GCA_027484265.1. Classification (GTDB taxonomy): domain Bacteria; phylum Pseudomonadota; class Alphaproteobacteria; order Caulobacterales; family Aquidulcibacteraceae; genus JAIXTH01. Next base: position 10,624 of record JAIXTH010000088.1, on the reverse strand, counting down.
CGCTCCATCTCCATCGCGCTGCGCAAGCGCGATGTGACCGACGAGCAGAAGGAGCAGTTGGTGGCAGCCATCGTCAAGCGGATGGAAGCGACCGGCGAGAGCGACATCCCCTCCAGCCTGCTGGGGGGCTTTGTCATGCAGGCGCTGGCAGCCACCGACCCGGTTGCCTATGTGCGCTATGCCTCGGTCTACAAGGATTTCACCTCGGCAGGCGATTTCAGCCGCTTCATCGAGGATGAACTCGGCGCGCTCGAACCCTGATCACCCGTTTGGCGGGTGATCGCGCGGACCGGTTTGTGTCACAGAGCTGACGCGTGAATATCACCCAGCTGTTGCACACCTGTCGTGGAGCCGTTGCGCACCCCCGATACGGCGCCCCGGTCGCGGCCCTTTAGGCCGCCTGGGGAGCCAACCATGTCCACATTCCGTCCGGCAGCCGCACGGCGCCGCATTGCTCTTCTGGCTGGCGCAGCACTCGCCACCATCACCAGCCCGGCACTGGCCCAGCAGGCCGGGACGGCCACCGCACCGTCCGGTACCACGACTGCGGAGACCGAGACTGTGGTGGTGCGCGGTGCCCGCCCCCTGGCCGAATCGGAGCGGGCCGCACTGCAGGTGCAGCGGTCCTCGGTCAATCTGGTGTCGGTGGTCTCGGCCGATGAAGCTGGCCGCCTCGCCGACCAGAACATCGCCTTCGCCGTGGGCCGCCTGCCAGGTGTGGCGCTCGAGCGTGACCAGGGCCAGGCCCGCTATGTGAACCTGCGCGGCCAGCCGCGCCGCTGGACCAACATCTCGATCGACGGGCTGAACATCGTGTCGCCCGAGGGTCGCGATACCCGCTTCGACAACATCCCCAGCGCCATCGCCAGCCAGGTGACCGTGGCCAAGGCCATCACCCCGGACATGTCGGGCGACACGGTGTCGGGCAACATCGACATCCGCACCCGCTCGGCGTTCGACTACCGCGGCCGTGCGATCCGAGGCTCGGTGCAGCTGGGTGAAGTGAACCTCGGCGGCGGACGTGAAGTGGATGCGAGCCTCGTCGTGGCCGACCGCTTCTTCGACGGCAATCTGGGGATCCTGGCCCAAGCGTCCTACTATGAGCGCGAGATGATCACCGATAACTGGGAGACCGATCCGTGGCTGCGTCCGGGTGGTGTGCTGCAAGGCGCCACCGGCCCCAGCGGCATTGACCGCCGTCCGGGTTCCGAGACCCGGGTCTGGGCGCGCGAGCACGAAAACAAGCTGTATCGCCTCACCCGCGGCAACATCTCCGGCTCGCTGCGCGCCGACTGGCAGCTGGGCGAGGGCAGCCGGGTGTTCGCCCAGACGGTCTATACCCAGTTCACTGACAACGAGCTGCGCAACAACTACATCTTCCGCTTTGACAATGGGGCTGCCAACACCCCCACCACGGCCTGCACCAGCCTGTCCACACCGGTCAGCGGCGGCAACGGCGCCAATGACATCTGCAACGGCAATACCCCGCAGCGCGGTGTGGTCTATGGCGCGCGCCTGCAGAGCAACTTCCGCACCGCCTCGATCAAGGAATACACCTGGTCCAGCACGCTGGGCGGGGAACATGACGGGCTGTTCGGCTTCAATGTCAGCTGGCGCCTGAACTACACCAAGACCGAGGACGGCCAGGACGACGCCGCCCAGCCGTTCTTCCAGAGCCCCACCGATCCGCTGCAGCGCCCCAGTGTGCTCTACAGCTTCACCGACCCCTACAATCACGGTGTCGAGCTGTACCGCACGGTCCTGACCGGCACAGGCTCCAGCGCGGTGCGCAGCCTCGGCGCCCGGGTGATGGAAGTCGAGCAGTTCGCCCAGACCTTCCTCAACATCGATGCCGTGACCGGCGGTGCCACCACCGAGGCCACCACGTTCCGCGCCGATGCTGAACGGTCGATCCAGCTGTTCGGGTTCGATGCCGATCTGAAGTTCGGCGTGCTCTACACCAATCGCGAAAAGACCAACGACCCGATCACCTGGTCGGCCAGCGCCGCCGACCTGACCGCTGCCGGCCGTCCGCAATTCGCGATGTCGTCTGTGGCGATCGACGGTCCCTTCCGAGGACGCCAGGTGCTGGGCTACACGTTCCGCTATTACTCGGAAGGTGCGCTCCTGGGCTACATGAGCGACCTCATCAACACCGGCGTGGCCCGGCGCCAGACCGCTACCGAGCGCCAGGCCTTCTATGCCGTGACCGAAGAGATCACCGCGGGTTATGCCATGGCCACCGTGCGTCCCAGCTGGGGCAGTGTGGTATTCGGGGTGCGGGTGGAGCAGACCACCAATACCGGTCAGGGCTTCTCGCCGCTGGCACCGGTGCTGCTGACCACCGAATCCGACGAGACCCGCGCCTATCCCAGCCTGCATGTGAACTGGGACCTCAATGACGAGATGAAGCTGCGCTTCGGGATCACCACCGGTGCCTCGCGCCCCGACTTCGATGAAATCGCCCCGAACTTCTCGGTGGATGACGGCCCGCAGCTGATCTCGGGCGGCAACCCCGATGCCAAGCCGGAAGAAGCAGTCGGACTTGATGTGTATTGGGAGTGGTACCGGCAGGACGAGGGCTACATGTCGGTGGGCGTGTTCCACAAGGATCTGTCCAGCGTTCTGTTCACCCAGACCGGCATCTTTGGCCTTGATGTGCTGGACAGCCCCACCATCGACCGCTCTGGCTACACCTTCTCGACCCTGCGCAACGGCGGCAGCGGCTCGATCACCGGGGTGGAATTCACCTGGAACCAGCGGGTGGAAGACTGGGTGCAGGCTGCTGGCGGGCCGGAGTGGATGGAGGGCTTCGGCTGGCGCTTCACGGCCACGGTCACAGACTCGGAAATGACCATCCCGGCCTTCGGCACCGCTCCCACCCGTGTGGCCGATCTCACCGGCGCCTCCGACATGGTGGCAAACTTTGCCATCACCTATGAGCAGTACGGCCTGTCGGTCCGGCTCGCCTATCAGGTCCGCACGGACTGGCTGCAGTCGGTCGGCGGTTATGCCACGGTGAACGGCGCGCTGGTGCCGGATGGCAATGGCGACATCTACTGGCTCAAGGATGACGAGCTGGATTTGTCGGTGCGCTACCAGCTGACCGACAATATCGAGCTGACCTTCGATGCGGTGAACCTGCTCGATACCCCGGCCATGCGCTATGCCGACAACTTCTCCCGCCCGATCGAGTGGGAATCCTTCGGCCCCCGCTATCTGGTGGGCGCGCGGTTCAAGTACTGAAGCCACTCACGGCTCTTGTCGCTGAGTATACCCCGCCGGATCCTCCTGGACCGGCGGGGCTTTAGTGCTTCTTGCGGGCGCTGAACCGGACAGTCGGAAATGGTCCGCTTTTTTGCTTTCCATCGCAGGTGTGTTGGTGGATAAACAGTCTCCCGGCTCATAGGCAGGGCATCAAACAGGAGGGCCGGGATGAACACTGATCCGTTCCAGATGCAGCGTGAGCTGCGCTACGGTGCACCGGTCTGCGATCAGTTGCTGATCGGCCGTTACTTCACCATTGGCTATTCATGGTATTTCCGGCAGGCCAAATGGGTCATCGAGATCGTGAACCGCCAGGCGCAGCTCGTTGAAAACATGGAAGAGAGTGACCGGCTCGACAACTTCCGGGCAGATTCGCGGATCCCGCGTCGGTTCCGGGCCAGCCTCGAAGCCTATAGAGGTAACGGCTATGACCGCGGCCACCTGGCTTCGAGCGCCAACCATGACCTCGGTGCTCTAGTGAACAGCGAGACGTTCTTGATGTCCAACATGTCACCGCAGGCGCCGGACCTCAACCGGGGCAAGTGGCGGGAGCTGGAGGCGGCTGTTCGCGAGCTCGACGGCTACAAGGACGATCAGGGGCGCAAGATCATCCTGGAAACCTTCGTCCTGACCTGTCCGGTCTTCTTCTTCGAGGAGCCGGTGAAAACGATCGGCGATCCCCGCAACCCGGTGGGGATCGATGTCCCCGTGCCCCATGCCTTCGTGAAGAGCGTTCTGGCCGAAGACAGGCGGGGCGGCATCAATGTCTGGACGTTCCTGATGAAGAACGAGGCCGTCGAGGGCCCGCTGAGTTCGTTCCTGGTCAAGACTTATGACGCCGAACAGCTGGTTGGCGGCAGGTTCTGGGACCGGGTCAATGGCGCGGACCTGCATGACCAGAAGGAACAGCCCGGTAGCATGTGGACGCGCGAGGCGCCGTTCCGAACCGTCGTGGCGTCGCGCCCGCGACGCCGGCCACCTGTGTCACCGCCCGGTCCACCCGCCGGCCCACCAACACCCTGATTGAGGGTCGGTTCGCGCGGGCAGCTTAGCTGTGCAGAAGGCCAGTTGGCCTGCCGGCGCCCTATCTGTCCTTGGGGTCGATCGCGTCGCGCAGGCCGTCGCCGATGAAATTGAAGCAGAACAGCGTGACCATCATGGTGACCGCCGGGAACACCAGCATCCACCACATGATCTCCATTTCCTTGGCGCCGTTTTGGATCAGGTTGCCCAGGGAGGTGAGGGGCTCCTGCACCCCGAGGCCCAGGAACGACAGGAAGCTCTCCGCCAGGATCACGGCGGGAATGGTGAGGGTCACATAGACCACCACCGGCCCCAGCACGTTCGGCACAATATGCCGGCCGACGATCCGCGCAGTGGGCGCGCCGATGGCCTCGGCGGCCTCGACGAACTCCTTGCGGCGCAGCGAGATGGTCTGCCCGCGCACGATCCGCGCCATGGTCAGCCACTCCACCGCTCCGATGGCCACGAAGATCAGGATGATGTTGCGACCGAACACCACCATCATCAGGATTACGAAGAAGATGAAGGGCAGGGCATAGAGCACATCGACGATGCGCATCATGAACTGGTCCACCCGTCCGCCAAGATAGCCTGCGGTTGCGCCCCAGGCGACGCCGATGATGAGCGACACCAGCGTCGCGACTATGCCCACCGCCAGCGAGATCCGCAGGCCATAGATGGTCCGCGCCACCAGGTCGCGGCCCTGCACATCGAAGCCGAAGATGTGTCCACCCTGCAGCATTGGGCCATCGCCCGCATGCTCGGTGAAAATCTTGTCATAGGGGTGCGGCCACAGCAGCGGTCCGAAGATCGCCACCAGCACCAGGAAGCTGAGGATGAACAGGCTGGCCATGGCTGCCTTGTTCCGCACCAGGCGCGCGCGGGCATCGTCCCAGAGGGACCTGCCCTTGGTGGCGGCCTGCATCAGTTCGGCCTTTTCGGCGGGGGTGGCGAGCAGGGTCACTCGTACTTCACCTTCGGATCGAGCAGGCCGAGGGCAATGTCGGCCAGCAGATTGAACAGGATGATCAGGCTTGCATACAGAACCACGGCGCCCATCACGACCGGATAGTCACGCTGCAGCGCGCTGGTCACGAAGTTGCGGCCGATACCGGGCAGCTGGAACACGGTCTCGATTATCACCGAGCCGGTGATCAGGCCGGCGCAGGCCGGTCCCAGATACGACACCAGCGGCAGAAGGGCAGCGCGCAGCGTATGGCGCGTCAGCACCTGGAACTCCGGCAGGCCCTTGGCGCGCGCCGTGCGCACGAAGTTCGAGCGCAGCACTTCGATGGTGCTGGCCCGTACCAGCCGCGAGATGATCGCCACCTGCGGCAAAGCCAGGGTGATGACGGGCAGCAGCATGGTGTCCAATGTCATGTCACCGCGATCGAGCCCGGCTACGGGCAGCCAGCCCAGCTGGACCCCGAACAGCAGCGCCAGCAGGGGGCCGGTCACGAAAGTGGGGATGCAGATGCCGACCATCGCCAGCGCCATCACCGAATAGTCGCCCGATGAATTCTGGTTCAGGGCTGCCAGCAGGCCGAGCGGGACGCCGATGGAGATCGCGAGGATCAGGGCGCTGATGCCCAGCGTCATCGAGACAGGGAAGCCCGAGCCCAGGATCTCGCTCACCGTCTGATCCTTGTAGAGCAGCGATGGCCCGAGATCGAATGTGAGCAGGCCCTTCCAATAGTCGAGAAACTGAACCCAGAGCGGCTTGTTCATGCCGTAATAGGCCAGGATTGCCTCGCGGATCTCCGGGGACACCGCCCGTTCACTGTCGAACGGGCTGCCGGGCGCGGCTCGCATCATGAAGAACGCCACCGCGATGATCACGACCATCGTCGGAATCGCAACCCGCAGGCGCCTCAGAATATAAGTCAGCATGGACAGCCGGATCGATGTTCAGGCCCAGAGGCCGCCAGATTGGAACGAAGCGCCCCCGTCCGCCACACAGAGCCGCAGGCCGGAAACCTGGCGCCATTGGGGCGCGGCTGTGATGAGTGTCAATCGTGCCGTGCATGACAGTTGCATAACCAGCTGCGACTGCCGAATAGAGAGCAGTCTCAACAGGGGAGCAGGGTCAATGGGCGGTCCCGCCATGGTCACCGATACATTCGCTGTCAGCGCGCAGATCGATCCGGCGGATATGCCCGCCCTGAAGGCCGCTGGCTTCACGGCCATTATCTGCAACCGTCCAGACGGCGAGGATATGGACCAGCCGGATCATGCCACCGTGGCCGCCGCCGCGCAGGCCGCCGGCCTCAGCTATGCCTGGGTGCCGATGTCGGGCGGCCTCGCCCCCGGACTGGTGGATGCGATGGATGCCGCGCTGGTGGCGGCCGGGGATGGCAAGGTGCTGGCCTACTGCCGCAGCGGGCGCCGCTCGGTCAGCCTGTGGGCGCTGGCGCAGGCCTGGAAGCGCGGCGCCGATCCGGCTTCGGTGATCGCAGCGGCCACAGGCGCCGGCCATGACCTGTCCGGGATGGCTGCGCTGTTGAGCGATCCGGGTTGAGGGCAGGCGCCGGGGTGCAGTGGCGGTCCACTCAGGCTGCGAGGCGATAGTCGCTGCCCAGCCCCGGTTCACCGATACAGGTCACCTCGCCGGTCTCCACCAGCCGTACCAGATGCGCCAGCACCGAATGGGCGGCCGCCGGCCACAGGCGCTGATCCACGGCGGCATACATCACCGGCACCATATCGGCGATCCGGGTCTGACCGGCCTGCAGGCGGGCGCGGATCTGGTCTTCCCGGTCGAGGCGGTGCGCCTTGTAGGCGGCGATGAAGGGCAGGGGCTCGGTGATCGGCGGGCCATGGGTCGGCCAGATGATCGCGGGCGCGAGCTGGGTCACGGCATCGAGACTCGCCAGATAGGCCGTCATGTCGCCATCGGGCGGACTGACCACCGTGGTCGACCAGCCCATGATGTGATCGCCCGAAAACAGCGCATTCTCTTCGCGCAGCAGGTACGCGGTGTGGCTGGCGGTGTGGCCAGGGGTGGGGACCACCTCGATGGTCCAGCCGGGACCGGCGATCACGTCGCCGGCGCCCACGGCGCGGTCGGGGCGGAACCCGGCATCGGCCTCGTCATCGAAGCGCATCTCGCCCGGCAGCACCTTGGTGACGGTGACGCCCGAGCCCAGCACCTCACAGCCGAACAGGTCTGCCAGCGGCCGCGCCAGCGGGGAATGGTCGGCATGCTGGTGGGTCACCAGCACATGGGTCACCCGCTCGCCAGCCAGTGCCGCCTGAAGGGCCTCGAAATGTTCGGCCAGCTCGGGGCCGGGATCGATCACCGCCACCTCCCCCTGGCCGATGATGTACACGCCGGTTCCGGTAAAGGTGAAGGGGCCCGGATTGCGGGCGATCACCCGGCGGATCAGGGGGCTGACCTGGTCGACGTGGCCATATTCGAAGGCAAAGTCTCTGACATAGGGAATAGTCACGGCCATCTGGCAGGGTCTCCGGTCGCCGCCCCGGCTGCTGCGCGCAGGGCGCGGGCAAGGGTGCGGGTGGCTTCAAGCTTGAGTTCGAGGGGCAGGGCGATGGGCGGGCCCATGTCGGTGCGGTTGGCGTCGACAATGTACAGCCGTCCGTCTGCTGCGTCGCGCAGGATATCAAGTCCGCCCCAGTCGAGGTGCAGGAGCGCGCAGAAGCGGCGGATCGCGGCCAGTTCCCGGGCACTGAACACACTGTCGGGCGTGGCCAGCAGGCAGTCGCTGTTGTCATTGCTGAAGCGCACGGCACGGGGACGGCGCTTGATGAACACGCAGATCGGCTCGCCGCCCAGCGTGGGGGTGCGCAGATCCTCCATCAGCCCGTCGGGCGCCACATTCTCCACCAGCCGCTGGTAGACCTTGCCGGGAGCAGGCTGGACCGGGCCCATGACGATACGGCCGTCATGCACACCATTGGCCTCACCCTTCTCGACCATCGGGCCGGTGTGCGTGCGCGGGTCAACCCGCAGCGGATAGCCGAACGCCTGCTCGAACGCGGCGGCCACGGCCGTCTTCGACAGATCACCGGCGGCAAAGTTCCATGTCGGGCGGCCGGTCCGTGGCGGCGTCACCGGGGCGGCCACGGTCTCGTCGGCAAAGTGCATCCAGATGTCCGGGGTCTCGCCGGGCCTTGCAGGCCGCCCGCCTGCGAGGCGCAGCGCCGGCCAGACCAGATACCAGGGCCGCGCTGGGTCCGGCGCAAACCCGATCACGGGCCCGTCGGCCGGGCGGGGCGCCATCAGCACGGCCGCGAAATAGATGCCCCAGTGCAGCACCTCCGAAAGGTGCGGCGCATCGAACGGCACGAAGGCACCGGTCTTGCGCACCCTCACGCCGGTCAGGTGCCAGTCGAAATCCTGCACGACCGAATGCCAGTGCCTGGCCGGGCGCGGGCCTGGCATGGCGCCGGACGGGTCCGGTCCGGACCTGTCGGCTGCCGCGTGCGGGCGGGGGGCGGGGGCGCGGGAAGACTGCATGGGCAAGCCATACGCACACAGCAGGATTCGGTTGCAGCTCTGCGACATGAAGTTTCAGAGACGTCTCAGTGGCGATTCCGCGGCTGCCCGTGCCCGCCCTCCCGTCTTCGCGTGGCTTGCGCTCACGGCGCAATCTGGTGCACACGCGTTTGTGACGGGAACGGACCGGATGCCCCACGGGTATCCACAGGTAAGGAATATGACTATGCGTGCAGGTGTTGTGCTGGCGGCGGGTGCCGCAGTGGTGACGGGTATGGTGATGGCGCTGCCCGCAGTGGCGCAGGATGCGTCGCTGGCGCCCTCTTTCGCCAACCTGAACCTCACTTCGGGCTTCCTGCCGGACCCGACCACCGTGGACCTGGTGGCCGGCGGCAGCGTGGATGCCAGTGATCTGGGCAATGGCTGCAACGGCATGATCGCCAATGCACCGGACGTGAAGCTGACCTGGCGCAACTCCGGCACCGGCCAGCTGACGATCGGGGCTGTCTCGGGCGGCGACACCACGCTGGTGATCAACATGCCGGACGGCAGCTGGCTGTGCGACGATGACAGCGGCGGCGACCTCGATCCGGCCGTGGTGATCAGCAACCCGCCGTCGGGCGTCTATGACATCTGGGTCGGTACGCTCGGCGACGGCGACGGCCGCGCCCGCCTGTTCATCTCCGAGCTGTAATCGGCTGCAAGCGACCCTCAGACACTGATCAGACGGGCGCGCAGGGGTCTCCTGCGCGCCCGTTCTCCATTCAGGCAGCTGCCTCTGGGACGTGTATCACGCCGCCTGACGCTGGCGGCTCCAGTTGCGGGCACCGAGCTCGGCGTCGATGGCGCGGGCATAGTCGGTGCGGGTCAGGGGCGGGCCGCCAGCCTCCGGCGCGGTGCGGCCAGCCTTGCGCGCCACATAGCGCTGCAGCCGCAGGCCATGGGAAATGCCGGTCAGTTTCTTGAGATAGGCAATCTGGCGTTCGGTGGGGCGCTGGCTTGGGGGCAAGTGGGTGGTCATGGCGGCCTCGGTTCGTCGGTCACGGGAACATAGGGCGCACAACCGCGCTCCGGAAGGGGTGTTTCACCGGAATTCGATAAATATACGTCCGTTTATGGCGCATTCAGGGTGCGGGCAGTTCCTGGCGGACCGGTACAATTTTCGCCAAATGCCGGCATCTGTCTTGACCGCGCCGGAACCTGCCCCGGTCTATGTGTGCAGGCACGGCGCGGTCCATCCGGTCACGTCGCTAACGGGACCCCCGCGCATGCTCGCTTCAGCGCTCAGTCCAGTCTTCGCAGCCACGGTCTTCCGGCCGAAGCAGCTGCAACCTCCGCCCGAGGAGCAACGGGCGGGGCAGGCGAGCTATGCCCGCGCCAGCCAGCCGCCACCCCAGCCCGCGGCCGATACCCCCCGCGCCGCCGCCCGCCACGAACTCGACCTGAAGGCCTGACGAACGGCGGGGTCAGATCCGAGACCAACCTGACGACTGTCCGGCGGCTGTCTGGCGCCGACACCCGAAGCCCTTTGCAAATCAGCCCGGCAAGGCCTATCGGGCAGGCATGAGTCAGCAATCCGGTACCGTAACCGCCACGCCGCCCGCGCCGCGCCGCTATGGCGCCCTCAATCTGATCGGACTGAAGACGCTGTACGAGCGTGAGGTGCGGCGGTTCTGGAAGGTCGCGGTCCAGACCATCTTCGGGCCGGTGGTGTCGAGCTGGCTGCTGATGGTGGTGTTTGTGATGGCGTTTGGCGCCGGGCACCGGGTGGTGGACGGGATTCCCTTTCCTGACTTTCTGGCACCTGGCCTGATCATGCTGACCGTGATCCAGAATGCCTTCGCCAATTCCTCGTCCTCGATCATCGTCGCCAAGGTG
>JAIXTH010000168.1 GCA_027484265.1 Alphaproteobacteria bacterium | reverse complement strand
GCCAGGCGGACGGCGCAGCAGCAGCGACACCTGACGGTAGGCCACGGCCTGCTTGGACAGATCGTCATAGATCATCAGCGCGTGCATGCCGTTGTCACGGAACCACTCGCCCATGGCGCAGCCCGAGAACGGCGCCAGGAACTGCAGCGGCGCCGGTTCCGACGCGGTCGCGGCCACGATGATCGAGTAGGACAGCGCGCCGCGCTCTTCGAGCACCTTGACCAGCTGGGCCACGGTCGAGCGCTTCTGGCCGATCACGACATAGACGCAATACAGCTTCTCGCTCTCGGAGGCGCCGGTGTCGTGGGCTTCCTTCTGGTACAGGATCGCGTCCACGGCGATGGCGGTCTTGCCGGTCTGACGGTCGCCGATGATCAGCTCGCGCTGGCCGCGGCCGATCGGGATCAGCGCGTCGATCGACTTGATGCCGGTCTGCATCGGCTCGTGCACCGACTTGCGCGGGATGATGCCGGGGGCCTTCACGTCGACCATGCGGCGCTCGGCCACATCGGTCAGGTCGCCCTTGCCGTCGATCGGGTTGCCCAGCGGGTCGACCACGCGGCCCAAGAGGCCACGGCCCACCGGCACGGACACGATCTCACCCAGGCGCTTGACGGTGTCGCCTTCCTTGATGCCCCGGTCTTCGCCGAAGATCACGCAGCCGACATTGTCGCGCTCGAGGTTGAGGGCCATGCCCTTCACCCCGCCCGGGAACTCCACCAGCTCACCGGCCTGCACGCTGTCGAGGCCGTACACGCGGGCGATACCATCGCCCACGGAGAGCACGGTGCCAACGTCGGCCACCGAAGCGGCGGTTCCGAAGTTCTTGATCTGATCCTTGAGGATCTTCGAGATTTCTGCGGCGCGGATGTCCATGCCTCAGGCCCCTTTCAATGCGGTCTTAAGCGCGTCGAGTTTGGATTTGACGGAATCGTCGAACAGGCGCGAGCCGACCTTGACCACGAGGCCACCGATCAGTTCGGGCTTGACGGAGGGTTCGATGTCCACCGGTGCCTTGAAGGCGCGCTCCAGCGCGGCCTTCAGCTCGGCGGTCTGCTCGGGGCTCAGCGCCTCGGCAGTGGCGACTTCGGCGGTCACGGCGCCGCGGGCGCGGGCGAACAGGCTGATCACGGTGCGCGCCATGTGGCCGACATCGCCGGCCCGGCCATTGGCGGCCACCACACCCAGGAAGCGGGCGGTGAGGTCCTGCAGCTTCATCTTGGCCGCCATGGCGGTCAGTACGGCTGCCTTTTCCTCGCCAGCCACCAGCGGGCTCGCCAGCGCGGTGCGCAGCTCGGGCGAGCCGGCAAAGGCGCTGGCCAGCGAACGGGCATCGGCTTCGACCTTGTCCGACAGGCCCGCATCACGGGCCAATTCGAACAGGGTGGTCGCATAGCGATTGACCGCTTCGGACGAGGCGGATGCAGCTGAAGCGCTCAAGGCGGGCTCTCATGCGCAAGCACGCTGCCGGATTCGGAATCGAAGCCGCACAGCGCACAGTTAAAAGAAGTGCAAAACCAAGGATATAAGCAGGCAGGCGCCCGGCTTTCCGGTTCAGACGGCGCGCTGTTAGCATCCCCGCGCCCGCCCCGCAAGGAACCGGGGCCGGGTGAATGCAGGTGCACGGCCCTCCGTCACCGGTACCTCCACAGCCTTGCGCAGCGCTTCACGCTCAGGCCCTGGCGCCCTTGCGGCCGGGCTTGAGGGTGGCGGGGGCGGTGGTGGCGGCGGCTGCGTCCAGGGGCCAGCGGGGGCGGGCGGGGGCGTCGAGGCTGTCCACCAGCCCGGCTGCGAGCCGTTCGGCGCCTGCGAGGGCGATCATCGCGCCATTGTCGCCGCAATAGGCCAGCGGCGGCGCCAGGAACGCAAAGCCGCGCGCGGCGCACAGCGCCTCCAGCCGCGCCCGGATCGTTAGGTTCGCCGCCACACCCCCGGCCACCACGAAGCGGCGGTGCGCGGGGTCGGTAAACAAAGCGTCATCCATGGCGTGACCGGTGCGGTCGGCCAGCACGTCCGCCGCCGCTGCCTGGAAGCTGGCGGCGATGTCGGCCACATCCTGTGCGGCGAGCTCCCCTGCCCCCGACCCGTCACCACCGCGGGCGGCTGCCGCGGCCTCGGCGGCCCGCAGCACCGCCGTCTTCAGCCCGGCAAACGAGAAGTCCGCCCCCGGCCGCCCCAGCAGCGGGCGCGGCAGCGGCCAGGCATCGGCGCGGCCGGTGCGGGCCGCCGCCTCCAGCGCCGGTCCGCCCGGATAGGGCAGGCCCAGCACCTTGGCGCTCTTGTCGAACGCCTCGCCCAGCGCATCATCGATGGTCGAACCCAGGCGCCGGTAACGGCCAAGGCCCTCGACCGCCAGCAGCTGGCTGTGCCCCCCCGACACCAGCAGCAGGAGATAGGGAAACGGCACCGGCCCCGCGAGGCGCGGCGACAGCGCATGGCCCTCCAGATGGTTCACCGCCACCAGCGGCAGGCCGCGCGCCAGCGCGATCGCCTTGCCGGCCATCAGCCCCACCATCACCCCGCCGATCAGCCCTGGCCCCGCCGTGGCCGCCACTCCGTCGAGCCCGCCAAACCCGACCCCGGCCTCGTCCAGCGCCCGCCGCACCAGCCCGTCCAGCACCTCCACATGCGCCCGCGCCGCAATCTCCGGCACCACCCCCCCGAACGGCGCATGCGCCGCCACCTGGCTCGCCACCAGACTGGCCAGCACCTCCCCCCGCCCGTCAGCCCCCAGCCGCACCACCCCCACAGCCGTCTCATCACAAGACGTCTCGATCCCGAGCACGGTGGGGGTTGGAATGGGGGCGGTCATGGGAGGGGCGATGGCAGAAGGCCTGCACAAAATGAAGCCCCGAAGACGAAAGCTTGCACAGCCAGACAGCTCTCAGCGGCACCGGTCGGCAAGCAGCCGGACAGGCAGCCTTGCTGTCAGGCCGGCCCGAGAAAGGCATTGAGGGTCAGGCGGCCCCATGCCGGATCGGAGGACAACGGGAGACCGGAGCCCACCAGTCCGCTGTGCAAGGCATTGGAGGGGTAGATGGCGAGGCGCCCGGGGGCGGCTTCGATCGTATGGATCAGGTCGAACAGTTCGGTGGACCCGGTGATGTAGGCGGGGGGCGGCGGGCCGGTTCGGGCAAGGCCTGCTTCAAGGCTGGCCTGATAGGGTCCGAAGTCGTCAGGGCCGAGGCGCTCGAGCCCGGTATCGCGATGGCGGAACAGGCCCGTTCCCCCCAGATCTGGCCCGGACAGATACAGCAACACCGCTACCCTGGCCGGGTCGGGCACATCCACATGCGGAAGGCGCTGGACCAGGGTGAGCGCCTGCGGCGGCGTGGTGACCAGTGACCAGTCACACGCAATCACCTGCACCCGACCGGACAGTCCGTAGACATCTGCCAGAAGCCCCGACAGCGGGGCCAGCAGTGCCTGCACGGTTGCTGAAGCGGCCCGGGCGCGCAGACCTGGATAGTGTGGGCCGGCCGGGCCGAAGCTGAGTGTTGCGGCCTCGCGCACCAGAGCCGCAGGGTCGGCTGCGAAGCGGTCGATTTCCACGACCGGTACACGGCTGCGGCCAACCTGATGGATCGTCGTGCGGGCAGAGCTCATGGCTGGCGTGTGAAGCGTCAGCTTCGGCCTTGGTCAAGGTGGTGTGCGGTGGCGGGCCTTGTGGGGGCGGGCGGGGGTGCTTATCGGTGGGGGGACTGGCGGCGGCTCCTGCGGGGAGGCGCGGGGCTTGGATGGGGTGCGGACGCGATGGAGTGGGGGTTTGACAATGCGCGGGCCGTTGTGGGGGCCTTGCTGATCATTGCGGCGGTGTGGGCCCTGTCGGAGAACCGGCGGGTGTTTCCGTGGCGGCTGGCTTTGGGCGCCATGGCGGTGCAGGCGGCGTTGGTGCTGCTGCTGTTCGGGGTGCCGGGCTCGCGGGTGGTGCTGGATGCGATCAATGGCGGGGTGGATGCGCTGGCGGCGGCGGCGGCTTCGGGCACGCAGTTCGTGTTCGGCTATCTGGGGGGCGGATCGCTGCCCTATGCGCCCGCAGACCCCAATGCCCCGCCGCCCTTCATCTTTGCCTTCCAGGTGCTGCCGCTGATCCTGGTGATCAGCACTCTGTCGGCGCTTCTGTGGCACTGGGGTATCCTGAAGGCCGTGGTGCGCGGGTTCGGCCTGGTGTTCGAGAAGTCGATGGGGCTGGGGGGCGCCAGTGCCCTGGCCACCGCCGCCAACATCTTCATGGGGATGGTGGAGAGCCCGATCGTGATCAAGGGCTATCTCGACCGGCTGTCGCGCTCGGAGCTGTTCCTGATGATGGTGGTGGGCCTGGCGACCGTGGCGGGCTCGACCATGGTGGCCTATGCCACCATCCTCGCGCCCAGCCTGCCCAATGCAGCGGGCCATGTGCTGGTGGCCTCGATCGTGACGGCACCGGCGGGGATCCTGCTGGCGCGGATCATGATCCCGGAGAAGGCCGACGGGCCGTCCGGCGGGATCGATTACGCCTCGGCCCTGACCTATGAAAGCTCGATGGATGCGATCACCAAGGGCGTGCAGGACGGCATGATGGTGATCGTGAATGTCGGCGCGTTCCTCCTGGTGTTCGTGTCATTCGTGGCGATCGGCAATGCGGTGCTGGGGGCGTTCCCGGACGTGGGCGGCGAGGCGCTGACGCTGCAGCGGATCTTCGGCTTCATCTTCGCGCCGCTGGCCTGGATCATCGGCGTGCCCTGGGCCGAGGCGCAG
>JAIXTH010000182.1 GCA_027484265.1 Alphaproteobacteria bacterium | reverse complement strand
GCCTTGAGGATATTGGCGCCGCGCTTGAAGCCAGCCACCAGATTGGCGCCGTCCTCGGTCTTGAGGAAGGCCGACAGCGCCGCCACCCGCGCAGTCAGGCGGACCAGATCATCGTCGCCCACGGCGAAGGCGGCTTCGCTGATATCCGGGGCGGTGCCCTGATCGCGCAGCCACACCCGCTGGCGCTCCAGCAGGAAGTCGAACAGGCCCGGCGCGGTCAGCCATGCGCGCATCGACAGGCGCAGCTGGTTCTCCTGCGCAATCCGGATGATGCCCAGCGCCGCGCGCCGCAGCGCATAGGGATCACCCGACCCGGTCGGGGTCTCGCCGATGTCGAAGAAGCGGTTGAGCGTATCCAGCTTGTCGGCCAGGGCCACGGCCACGCTCACCGGCTCCACCGGCACGCTGTCGGACGGGCCCACCGGGCGGTAGTGGTCGCGGACGGCATCGGCGATGGCGGGCGCCTCGCCGCCGTGCTGCGCATAGTAGCGGCCCATCACCCCCTGTAGTTCGGGGAACTCGCCCACCATCTCGGTCACGAGGTCGGCCTTGGCCAGCAGGGCGGCGCGGTCGGCGGCTTCGGGGCCCGCTCCCACCAGCGGCGCGAGGTCCCGGGCCAGGGCGCGGATGCGGGCCACCCGCTCGCCCTGGCTGCCGATATCCTTGTGGAACACGATCGTATCCAGCTTCGCCACCCGGCTCTCCAGCGGGGTCTTGCGGTCGAGGTCCCAGAAATAGCGGGCGTCGTTGAGGCGGGCGGCCAGCACACGGGCGTTGCCGGCGGCGATCTTCGCGCCGCCGTCGGCAGCCTTCACATTCGACACCACCACGAAATGCGGCGCCAGCGCCCCGGTGGCCGGGTCGCGCACCACGAAGTATTTCTGGTTCACCCGCAGGGTCAGGCGGATCACTTCGGGCGGCAGGTCGAGGAACGCCGGGTCCATGTCGCCCAGCAGCACGTGTGGCTCGTCCACCAGGCCCGTGACCTCCTCGGCCAGGCCCTCGTCCTCCACCAGTTCGAGATTGCGGGCCTGGCACAGGGTGCGGGCATCGGCGAGGATCGCCGCCCTGCGCTCGGCCCGGTCGAGGATCACGTGGCCGGCGCGCAGCTTTGCTTCGTAATCATCGAAGTCGCGCACCGCGAACGGGGCGCCGCCATGGAAACGGTGGCCCTCGGTGGTGTCGCCGCTGGCGATCCCGTCCACATCGAACGGCACCACGGCGCCATCGAACAGGCAGATGATCCGGTGCAGCGGCCGCACCCAGCGCAGGCTGCCCTCGCCCCAGCGCATGCTCTTCGGCCAGGGGAAGGCGCGCACCACCTGCGGCACCAGCTCGGCCAGCACATCCACAGTGGCTCGGCCCGGCCGCACGATGTCGGCCACATAGAAGTCGCCCTTCTTCGGGTCGCTCACCACCCGCGCCTGATCGAGCGAGGCCAGGCCCGCCCCGCGCAGAAACCCGTCGATGGCCGGCTGCGGCGCATCGGTGCGCGGCCCCTTGCGCTCCTCGCGCACATCGGCGGCGGCCACCGGCAGCCCCTCGAAACACGCCGCCAGCCGCCGCGGCGCACTGAACCCCGCCTGCGCCTCCGGCACCAGCCCCGCCTTGGTCAGCCCGTCCATCAGCAGCTTCACAAGGTCCTCGGCCGCCCGCTTCTGCATGCGGGCGGGAATTTCTTCACTGAACAGTTCGATCAGAAGCTGGGGCATGGGAACGGGCGCCGGAGTTGCGGATACACGCGCGCTCCATAGACCGGCGTGGCAGCAGTCTCAAAGCACGCGCGGCAGCGGGGCATAACAGCTGCAGCTCAGGTTCCAGCCAACCGAACCGTTCACATCATGCGGTCTTGTCATGATCAAAGTGCCGCTTTGCAATCCACCCGATGATGGCACCCACAAAACCGCTGCTCAGGAATGCCTCAATTCGATCCACCTGGGTCTCACTCAACCAACCCCATGGCGTGAGCATTTCCGCAGCGTATGACACAATGCCGATGGCCAGAAGCAGGCTGACAAGGGTGAAAAGTCCGACGGCAATGAAGCCATAGGCCCTCAGCATTCCCGCGTTGGCCTTCTGCCTGAGTTTGCCCAGGTCACTCCACCACTCGCCCTCTTTGAGAGCCCGATCCACAAAGTGAGGATTCGACCACTTGACGGGCTGGCCTGCAGTTTCAGGCGGCGGCGGGACGTGAGGCTCGGTCACTGAGCAGTTCCAGGTAATGTTCGCGGATCAGGCCATCGCCGATAGGCACGTCGTACCGAAACTCATCATAGACCTGCGACCAGGGTGTACCGTCTGCGTGTGTGAGCTGGGACAGGGCATAGCCGCTCAGGACACCATACTTTTCCCAGACCTGCCGGATGATAGCTGCAGCGGGTCCGTGAATTGACACGGGGGCATCACCGATCATTTCAAATGGAACGGGCCCCCGCCCGAATTGCTTGGTTGCGTGATAAAGCCTCGGAATGACAGGTCCATATTTCCAGGCCTGGATCTCATCAGAGAACAGGTCTTCGTCCAGGAGTGCCAGGGTAAAGCCGTGTGCGATATAGACGAGCTTCATCAGCTGAAGCGGCGTGATCGGGCGCCGGTTGAGCTTTGATAGCTTCAGGAAATCGTCGGCGACGGTTATGGCGTCGGAAATAGCCATCAGGTCCCTGTCTCCACAAGCCTGGCAAAGCGATAGTGGCCCGGCGGCCACACATGTCGTGCGCTTCTCGCGCAGTTGGTCGCGCGACTCCAAAACTTCTATCTCAAGATATAAATCAGCACCAGCGTCTTTTGGTTGTTTTTAGTCTGCTGCCATTCACCTGAGGCCGATCAGACCAGAGTGTTGCGCGCGGCAGACCATAACCGAACGGTAAGCCGTCACCGCCGCGCACCCTCACCGCGCCCGAAGCCCCACGAACAAGAGGTCGAGGACGCCTTCCAGTTCGCGGCGGAGCATGGCGAGGTTGAAGCAGTTGGAGAGCTGCGGATAGCGGAACTTCATGGTGGCGCACTGCAGCATCTCGGCGGTGAACTCGATGTCGGCCAGCGGGGCAAACTGGCCCTTCTCGACGCCGGCCCTCAGGATGCGGCCGATATAGATCCGCTCGACCGCCAGGCGCCGGTTGGCGAACTGGGGCCGCTCCGACGAGATCGCCTGGGCGATCTCGAACACCTTGCGGCTCTCGGCGATCACCCGGAAGGTCTCTTCCAGCACCGTGCGGCAGAAGTTGCGGTAGGTCTCGACCGGATCGTCGAGGTTCTCGGTGAGACGCTCCAGCAAAGCGTCTTCGTCTTGCTCGTGGAACAGGGCTATGGCTTCTGCGATGTCGAGCTTGGAGGGGAAGAAGCGGTAGAGATTGCCCGTCGACATGTCGAGATCGCGCGCGATCTCGGCCATGGTGGTCTTCTGGTAGCCATAGTGCATGAAGCGTGCACCGGCGGCAGCCAGAATTCGTTCGCGGGTGGCTTCTTTCTCGTCCATGGCAGGCTGGTAACGGAAGTGGGCTGAACAATCAATGAAAGATTCAGACGTCAGTATCACGGCCCCCGAAGCGCCGCGCGTCGGGGTTCTGGGCGGGGGCGCGTGGGGGACCGCGCTGGCGCAGGTGGCCGCTGCGGCGGGCCGCCCGGTCACCTTGTGGGCCTATGAGCCCGACGTGGTGGCGGCGATCAACGAGACCCACGAGAACATCACCTTCCTGCCGGGCCAAATGCTGTCGCCCGCCATCACGGCCACGTCCGACATGGCGGCGCTGGCGGAGGCCGACGTGATCCTGGCGGTGGTGCCGGCCCAGCACATGCGCCCGGTGCTGGCGCAGCTGGCGCCGCATGTGCGGCCGGGCACGGCTGTTGTGCTGTGTTCCAAGGGGATCGAGCGCGGATCGCTCAAGCTGATGGGCCAGGTGCTGGCCGAGGAGATCCCGGCTGCCAGTGTGGCGGTGCTGTCGGGGCCCAGCTTTGCGAAGGACGTGGCGGCGGGCTTGCCCACCGCCGTGACCCTGGCCTGTGCCGATGCGGCAGTGGGCGCGCGGATCGTGGCCGCCATCGGTGTGGCGCACTTCCGGCCCTATTGGGTGGATGACGTGATCGGCGCCGAGATCGGCGGATCGGTGAAGAACGTACTGGCGATCGCCTGCGGGATGGCGGAGGGCCGGGGCCTGGGCGAAAGCGCCCGGGCGGCGCTGATCACGCGCGGCTTTGCCGAGATGCGGCGGCTGGGGGTGGCGATGGGGGCACAGCCCGCGACGCTGGCAGGCCTGTGCGGCCTCGGCGACCTGGTGCTGACCTGTTCCAGCCGGTCCAGCCGCAACTTCGCCCTCGGCCATGCCCTGGGCCAGGGACAGACGGTAGCCGAGGCGCTGGCGGGCAAGCGGTCGGTGGCGGAGGGGGCGGGCACGGCCCCGGCGCTGGCGCAGCTGGCGGCGCAGCTGGGGGTCGACATGCCGATCTGCGCGGCGGTGGATGCGATCCTGTCTGGACGGGTGGGGGTCGGCGATGCCATCGGCGTGCTGCTGGCGCGGCCGTTCCGCGCGGAGAGTGACTGATGGCCCTGTTTGTCCTGCACTGCCTCGATGCCGAAGACGCCCTGCCCCGCCGGATGGAAGCCCGCCCGGCCCACCTCGACTATGTGCGCGCCCGGGGTGCGGCGGTGAAGCTGGCAGGCCCGCTGTTTGCCGCCGACGGCACCACCATCGCCGGCTCGCTGTTCGTGCTGGACATGGCCGACCGCGCCGCCGTGGACGCCTTCATCGCGGCCGATCCCTATACGGCTGCGCGGGTGTTCGGTGCGGTGCAGGTGAACCCCTGGACGGTGTCGGTGGGCACACTGGCCTGATCAGACCGGCACCGGGGCGCGGCCTAGCTGCCAGTGATGCTGAGGTTGTTGCCTTCGGGGTCGCTGAACCAGGCGATCTTCGCCAT
This sequence comes from Alphaproteobacteria bacterium, assembly GCA_027484265.1. GTDB lineage: Bacteria > Pseudomonadota > Alphaproteobacteria > Caulobacterales > Aquidulcibacteraceae > JAIXTH01. The sequence goes on along the minus strand of JAIXTH010000182.1, from coordinate 67 downwards.
CCCGTCGGGCGAGGTCCAGACCCCGTCATCGCTCTGGCCGAAGCCGGGATAGATCAGGAAGGTCACG
>JAIXTH010000262.1 GCA_027484265.1 Alphaproteobacteria bacterium | reverse complement strand
TCTACAACGCCCGCTGCGCCACCGCCGGGGATCGATTGCTCGACTTGTTCGCGCGCAACCATGTGAATGTCGGGCGACTGACAAGGGCCACCGATGCACTCGGTTTCGAGCGCCTCATACTGCGGGAGACTGGCTGCCCGCTGCTGCAATTGAAGTCCGACCTTGTCTCACTGAGGCGCGACGACCTGGTGTCAATCTTTGGAGCCAAAGTGAAGGGACGGGCCTGCGCCGACGATGATCGCTGTCATGCCCGCAGCCTGACCACCGGGGCTGCGGCGGGAATGCCTGACATTATCCGGCTCGATTGACCGCGTTCAGGGCCGCAAGCGCGTCATCAACCGTGCGCCGTGGCATACCGCTGCTCAGGCCGCGTCGGCGTCGGTGGAGGCGCGGCGGTCGAAGGCGGTGAATTCATAGGCGATGCAGCGGTCCATCAGCGTGCGCCAGACCGGCTCGGCAATCGCAGGGCTGAGACCTGCCACGGCAGCGGCGGCATGCACCTTGGCCATCACGTCGGCAATCCGGCCCTCGTCGCGCACGGCGGTGCGGTGCGGCTTGATCCGGGCAGCCGCATCCATGAACGACTGGCGCTCGGCCAGCAGGGCCACCAGCTCGCGGTCGAGCCGGTCGATCTCGTGGCGCACATCGGCCATGGAGGTGCAGGTGGCGGCCGTATGGCGGCGGGGCAGGGGCTCGGACGGGTTCATGGGCGGTGGTATAGTGCGCTGCTGGCGCCTTGCCCACCCTTGCGCGGCCAAGGGCCGCACCTCGCCGTCATGGGCTCCGGCAGGCGGTTTCTAGCTCCCGAACTCGCCCGCCAGCGGCACCCGGCGATAGCGCCACACCACCCCGTCGGGCCGCTGGCGCCGGTCCAGCACCACCTCGCCGCCCGCCGCCAGCTGCCCCAGATCCTGCGGCCCGGTGGGCAGGATGCCGATCAGGCGCGGCGGCGCCTGCACCACCACCGAGATCCCCTGCGGCACCAGATCGCGCGCCCAGGCCACCAGATCGCTGAGGAACGGCTCGCGCTGCCAGGCATCGGGCCGGTCCGGATCCACATGCACATTCAGCCGCTGTCCGCCTGGCTGGGTGACCAGTATCATCCTGCAGGCCGACGGTTTCCAGTGATCGGGATAGCTGGTCTCCGCCAGCCAGCCACAGCGGAAATCCCGGCATACCTTCGGGCGGTCGGCATAGACCGTGCACCCCGACTGCGGCGCACAGAAATGGCACCAGCTGCCCGCCGGTTTCGACAGCTCGGCTATGGCCGGCAGCTTGCAGCACAGCGTGCAGGTGCCGCAGGCGCGGCCTGAATCGGGCGCGGTCATCGCTGGTCCTCTGCAGATACGGTTCCCCCTGTCCTGCACCTGTATGGCCAAGGTCAAGGCGCGGTGGCCGGGGCGGATGCACAGGGACGTGTCGGGCCCGGGCAGTCTGGAGGCATAGATGCCGGGCGCTACAGGCGGGGCACCGCTGCTGGATTGCATCGCGCTGCGAGGTCTGGCACCAAGCATCACATGAACGTGATGCGTCTGACTGCTGCCGCCGCCGCCAGCCTTGCCGTGCTGGGTCTGGCGATCCCTTCTGTCCTCGATGCGCAGGCGCTGCGCCAGACAAAGGGGGATTTCCGCGATGCCTTCCGGCAGCTGGACCCGGAAGAGCTGCCGACGCCGAACGACTATCGCACCGCGTCCGGGGCGCCGGGCCATCGCTACTGGCAGCAGAAGGTCGACTATGCGATCGATGTCAGCCTGGATGAGGCCCGCAAGAGCCTGACTGGCGAGGCCTGGATCACCTATACCAACAACTCGCCCGATACACTGACGTACCTGTGGCTCCTGCTGGATCAGAACAATTTCCGCCGCGACAGCATTGCCGAGCTGACCCGCACCACCACTGACAGCGGCCGGCTGTCGGTGGAGGAAGCCACCCGGATCCGCACCATGCGCAACTGGGATGGCGGCTTTACCATCGAATCGGTGACCGCAGACGGCGGCGCGGCCCTGCCTCATGACGTGGTGGACACGCTGATGCGGGTGGATCTCGCCCAGGCGCTGGCACCGGGGCAGAGCGTGCGGTTCAAGGTGCGCTGGACCATGCCGTTCGTGGACACGCGGGTGGTGGGTGGCCGGTCGGGCTTCGAATGCTTCACCCGGCCCGGCGAGGACGGCAACTGCCTGTTCCTGGCGGCGCAGTGGTTCCCGCGCCTGGCGGCCTATTCGGATTTCGAGGGCTGGCACAACAAGGCGTTTCTGGGGGCGGGCGAATTCACGCTGGAGTTCGGCGACTATGCAGTGAACATCACCGTGCCGTCCGACTTCGTGGTGGCGTCCACCGGTGTGCTGGCCAATGAGGCCGAGATCCTGACCCCGGCGCAGCGCGAGCGGATGGCGCAGGCCCGCGCCAACAGCCGCAGCCCGGTTTATATCGTCACCCCGCAGGAAGCCGCAGCTGCCGAGCGCACCCGTGCGACCGGCACCCGCACCTGGCGCTTCACCGCCCAGAACGTGCGCGACTTTGCCTTCGCCGGCTCGCGCAAATACATCTGGGACGCCATGGCCGTGCCCCAGGCTGATGGCGGGCCGACCGTGATGGCGATGAGCTTCTTCCCCAAGGAAGGCGATCCGCTGTGGAGCCGCTACTCTACGCATTCCATCGCCCACACCATCAATGTCTACGGGCGCCTGACCTTCCCCTATCCCTATCCGACGGCCCAGTCAGTGAACGGCCCGGTGGGCGGGATGGAATATCCGATGATCACCTTCAACGGGCCGCGCCCGGTCCGGGGTGACG
>JAIXTH010000137.1 GCA_027484265.1 Alphaproteobacteria bacterium | reverse complement strand
GCCGAACAGACGTTGTTTGCGACGTAAAGCGACTGCAGGTCATTCGAGCCGACGACAATGACCTTCTGGCACATGTCACGCGCGATCGGCAGGCCGAAGCCCCCGCACACGACGTTGCCCAGGAAGTCGAGCAGGACATAGTCGAAGTCCCACTCGTGGAAGCCGAGCTTCTCGAGCAGTTCGAAGCCATGGATGATGCCCCGGCCGCCACAGCCGCGGCCCACTTCCGGTCCGCCCAGCTCCATCGCGAACACGCCGCCGCTCTTGAAGCAGACGTCGGAGATCGTGACTTCCTCACCGGCCAGCTTCTTCTTGGACGAAGTCTCGATGATGGTGGGGCAGCTCTTGCCGCCGAACAGCAGGCTGGTGGTGTCGCTCTTGGGGTCGCAGCCGATCAGCAGCACGCGCTTGCCCTGGGCGGCCATCATGTGGCTGAGATTGGCCAGCGTGAAGCTCTTGCCGATCCCGCCCTTACCATAGATGGCGATGATCTGGGTCTTGCTGGCGGCCTCGCCGACCGGAACCGGATCCGGTTCGATGGCAGCTTCCTCGCGCAGGCGTCGGTCGTCGATCAAAGTTACGGTGCTCATGCCGCCCTCCTCCAATCCAGCACCATCTTGAGGCAGTCAGCGTCGCTGAAAGCGGTCTCGTAGGCGCTCGCGGCCGCATCCGGCGCGCGGTGGTGGGTGATGAGGCCGGAAAGGTCGAGCCGGCCGGTCTCGATCAGGTTGCGGGTGCCGGCGAGGTCCGCCGGGGTCCACTCCGCTGCAACCCGCAGGCGCGCCTCCTTCATGAAGGCGGGCGGGAATACGAAACTCACGGGTTCCTCGTAGAAGCCGGCCAGCACGATCTCGCCGCCGTGCGACAGGCGCGCCACCAGCTTGTTGATCAGGCCGGGGGCTCCGGAGGCGTCATAGATCGCGCCATAGTCGCGGCGCGCATCGTCGTCGGGCTGCAGGACCTCGTAACCCTGGGCGCCGCCCTGGCGCACCGGATTGGTCTCCCACACCACCGGCGGGGCCGCGCCCATCGCCAGTGTGACCCGGGCCAGCAGCCGGCCCAGCGTGCCATGGCCCACGATCAGGCCCGGCTTCACCGCACCGGCGGCAATCGCATGATAGGCCGTGGCCGCGAGTGCCAGCAGCACCCCCTGCTCGCCCAGCCCCGCATCCACCGGCACCACACGGGCACCGGGCACGATCAGGCGGGCGGCGGCGCCGCCAAACAGGCCGCGCGCTTCCTTGTAGCAGCTGGCGCCCGGCACGAAGACCATCTGGCCCGCCACCAGGCCACTCTCGGCCCCAGCCTCCACCACTTCGCCCACGCTTTCATAGCCAGGAACCAAGGGATAGCCCATGCCCGGAAACGGCGGCATGCGACCGGTATAGAGCAGGCGCTCGGTTCCGGTGCTGATCCCGCTCCAGCGGGTTTCCACCACCACATCGGTGCTGGTGGGCGCGCGCAGTTCCAGGCGCTTCAGGCCCAGACTGCCAGGTCCGTCGAGAACCACTGCCACCGTATCCACGCCCGATCCCTCCACACTGCATCCCGACTGGACCCGCGACACACGGGTGTCGGGCGGATCGCCCCGCCGGGTCGCTCCCACCGGTCACTAACTAGGAGACACCCCCCGAGTGTCAATTTACACAGACGCGGCTAACCGTAGTGTGGTCTAGACAATGCCGCTGTCTGGACAGGTGGGCCCAGCGCGCCACGTCTGGCGCCCGCTGGATGGCTGTGCAGGGCCATTGCAGCGGCCGGACGGCACCTGCATGCCTGCCCGGTCCTGCACGGGGCAGCGAAACGGGACCTGAAACCCATGGCCGACCGAATCACCGCGAACCTCCCCTCCCGCAGTTTCGAGGCCACCGAGGCCTTCTATGCGGCGCTCGGGTTCGAGACGGCGTATCGGGATGACGGCTGGATGATCCTGGAGCGCGGGCCGCTGGAGCTGGAGTTCTTCCCCTACCGCGACCTCGATCCCGCCACATCGTCGTTCAGCGCCTGCGTGCGGGTGAGCGGCCTCGACGGGCTGTGGCAGGTTTGGTCGCAGGCAGGGCTGCCCGATCAGGGCATCCCGCGCCTGTCCGGGCCGCCGGGCGTGTTCGGCTGGCCGATCCGGGGGTTTGCACTGGTGGACCTGGATGGGTCGCTGCTGCGGGTGCTGGAGGACTGAGGGAGACGGGCGCCGCGCCGCGCTGCCTCAGTCGTCGGCTGGCGGCTCCGGGCCCTGGGCGCGGGCACGCGCCACCGCCTCCTGGCTGGGAGCGGGCGTACAGTTGCCGCCGATGCCCTGGCGCTGGCAGATTTCCTCCACGGTGCGCGGCGGCGGCGGCACATATCCGAAGGTGATGCACACCTGCGCCTGCTGGCCATTCTCCATCTCGCAGCGGTCCCGCCAGCCGGCAGCCCGCAGCGCGCGCTCCTCGGCGGGGGTGCGCGCGGGCATGGTGTCGGGATTGCGCGCAAGCCGGTCCCTGTCCCCCTGCAAGCGCGCGTCGCGGCCCTGGGGCGGACAGTCGGGCGGCCGCCGGTCGGGATCCAGCTGTTCGCAGGCCTGCTGGCGCAGCATGGCTGCCGAGGCTGGGGACAGGCCCGGCGCCGGTGCGGGACCCGACCGGCCTGCCTGGGCAGCTCCTGCCGCCGGGTCCGCTCCGGCCGCGACAGGTCCAGGCACCCCCGCAACCGCTCCCGACGGCGGCGCAAGCCCTGTCACTGCTGCGGCAGCACCCGGCAGCTCTGGCAGGGGCTGGCGGATGCCTGTTTCCGGTGAGGGCATTGGGAAGGCCGGCGCCTGCCCCGGAGGCCGGGCCATGGGTTCGCGGGCCGGGCCGGCAGATGCGGCGGTGACGGGACGCATCGAGGTGGCCAGTTCGGCCTGTGACAGTATCGGGGTCGCACGGGCCGCAGGGTCCACCGGCGCGATGTCGACCACCGCCACCGGTTCCGCGGCGGGCGGCACCTGCATCTGCGGCCTGGCCATCAATCCCCACCAGACCAGGCCAAGCGTCACGGCGGCAGCTGCGGCGCGCAGCCGCCACAGCACGGGGGGCGCCAGGCCGACGCTCCCGCGACTGCCGCGAGCATCAGCGCCGTTCCCCGGGTCCGCCACCTGCCCGGCCGCCACCTGAGGGGCCACCACCTGCCCGGCCGCCGCGTTCCGGGCTGCCCGTCGGGGTCCTGTCACCACGCCAACTCCACGAGGCCCCCCGGCTCACCCGCGCGTTGTCCGCTATCGCGGATGGGTGCAGCGGGCAAGATGCCGGGCCCGCCCCGCCACGGCGCACCCCTGGCGGGCGCTTGGAGTGCCGCCGGACGCGGCACCGGTTCGCCCCCAAGCGCCGCCAGCGCATTGCAGCCGCAGGCTGCCGCGTGCATGGTCCGGGCGCTGCGCGAATCGCATCCAGAAGGGACGCACCAGCTTGGCTCACACCGCCGCCGTGCTCGAGATTGCCGCCGGACCGCAGGGCCCGGTCGGTGTCGTGCGCGGTGACTGGACGGTGATGACCCTCGCGGGCCTCGCTGCCACGCTGGCGCAGCAGCGGGGACAGCTGGCGGGGCTGGATGTCGGCGGTCTGGGCCAGATCGACACCGCTGGCGCCCTGATGCTGGGCCGCCTGCTGATCCCGCAGGATGCAGGCACGGCAGCGGACCCGGCCACCGGCGACCGGATCAGCGGCGACCACCCGTCGGCAGCGCGCCTGGTGCGCGAGGTGATGGCCAGGGCGTGTGCCAATCCGCCGGCCCCGCAGCCACCAACAGGTCTGAAGGATATTCTCGAGCGGATCGGCCGCGGCGTTGCCCATGCGTGGCAGGAAACGCTGGAGACCCTCGGCTTCGTGGGCCAGACCGTGGCCACCATCGGTGCCGGCATCAAGGATCCGCGCAGGATCCGCTGGATTCCGACAGTATCGATCATGGAATCGGCCGGCTTCAATGCTATTCCCATCGTGCTGGTCCTCAGCTTCTTCATCGGGGCCGTGGTGGCGTTCCTCGGCGCGGGCATCCTGGAGGGCTTTGGCGCCACGATCTTCACCGTGGAGCTGGTGGGCTTCTCGGTGATGCGCGAGTTCGGCGCGCTGATCACCGCCATCATCCTCGCCGGCCGCTCGGCCAGCGCCTTCACCGCCCAGATCGGCTCGATGCGGATGACGCAGGAAGTGGATGCGATGAAGGTGATCGGGCTTGATCCGATGGACATGCTGGTGGTGCCGCGCGTGATCGCCATGGTGCTGATGGGCCCGATCCTGACGTTCCTCGCCATCCTGTCGGGCCTGGTGGGCGGCATCGTGGTGGCAACCCTCCAGCTCGATATCTCGCCGGCTCTGTTCCTGGCGCGGCTGCAGGAGAATGTCGGCCTCAGCTATTTCTGGGCGGGCCTCGTGAAGGCGCCGGTGTTTGCCGCGCTGATCGCGATCATCGGCTGCCGCCAGGGGCTGGAAGTCGAGAAGGACGTGATCAGCCTCGGCCGCCACACCACAGCCGCCGTGGTGCAGTCGATCTTCATGGTGATCGTCGTGAATGCGATCTTCGCCATGATCTATCTGGAACTCGACCTGTGAGCCCCGCCGATGCCATCACCCCGACGCTGGATGTCGCACCCGAGCGGCTGGCGATCCGGCTGCGCGGTGTGGCCAACCGGTTTGGCAAGACCACCATCCACGAGAACCTCGATCTCGATATCCTGCGCGGCGAGACTGTCGGCGTTGTGGGGGGTTCGGGCACCGGCAAGTCGGTGCTGCTGCGCGCCATCATCGGCCTGCGCGCGCCCCAGGCAGGCTCGATCGAGGTGCTGGGCCAGGATGTCTGGCATGCCTCCCAGGCGCAGCGTTCGGTGCTCGACCGCAGCGTCGGCGTGATGTTCCAGGACGGGGCGCTGTTCTCGAACCTCACCGTGAAGGAAAATGTCGTGGTGCCCCTGGCCGAGCATACCGAGCTGGAGGGCGCGCTGCTCGACGAGATCGCGATGCTGAAGATTGCCCTGGCCGGCCTGCCGGGGGACGCGGCCGGCAAGGTGCCGGGCGAGCTGTCCGGCGGGATGCGCAAGCGGGCGGCGCTCGCGCGGGCGCTGGCCCTCGATCCGCAGATCCTGTTCCTCGACGAGCCCACCGCAGGCCTCGACCCGATCACGGCGGGCCGGTTCGACGAGCTGGTGAACGAGCTGCGCAGCGCCCTTGGCCTCACGGTCTATCTCATCACCCACGACCTCGACACGCTGCGCGATGCCTGTGACCGGGTCGCGGTGCTGGCGGACGGGAAGGTGTCCTCCATCGGCCCTCTCGACTATGTTCGCGAACACGCCGAAGGGTGGACGCGGGAGTATTTCAGCGGTCCCCGGGGGCGGGCTGCTCTTGGATAGGCGCCGGCGGACTGCGGCGCCCTAGCTGGCGGAAGGATCCAGAATGGAAAACCGGGCCAATTTCGTGATGATCGGGGCGTTCACCGTGCTGGCGTTCGTCCTGGGTGCCATCTTCACGGTGTGGATCGCCAATGTGCGGTTCGACGTCACCTACTCCCATTATGACGTGGCGTTCGAAGGTCCGGTGCGCGGGCTGCAGACCGGGGCCGAGGTGCATTTCAACGGCATCGCCGTGGGCGATGTGGTGGATCTGCGCCTCGACGAGACCAACGATCAGGACGTGATCGCCCATATCCGGGTGCGCTCCACCACCCCGATCAAGGTGGATTCGATCGCCCAGCTGGAACCGGCAGGCCTGACCGGCCTGAACTACATCCAGATTCTCGCAGGCAGCGAGGGCGCCCAGCTGCTGCGCCCCACCCTGATGGGCCAGAGGCCGGTGATCGCATCCCGGCGCGGACAGCTCGACCGGCTGTTCTCGGGCGGTGAGGGCGTGCTGCAGACCGCCCTCGAGACCCTGGCCCAGCTCAACAAGCTGCTGGCCGACGAGAATTTGCAGGCCATTGCCCGCTCGCTCGACAATATCGAGACCGCCACCGGCTCCATCGCCGGCCAGGCCGGGCTGGTGAACGAGGCCACCAATGCGGCCCGCGCCCTGACCCAGGCCTCCAACGACATCTCGATCCTCAGCCGGGGCCTCGGGACCACCGCTGGCACCTATGCGACCTTGGGGGCGGATCTGCGCACGGCCACCGCCGATCTCACCGCCCGGACCGGCGTTCTGGTGGATGCCACCACCGCCACCGCCACCAGCCTCACGGCCCTCACCGGGGAAGCCTCGGATCTGCTGGGCGAGAGCCGCCTCACCCTGCGCGCCGCCAATCAGGGCCTGGCCAGCGTCGACACCGCCGCCCGCGCCCTCACCGATGCCAGCACCCAGTTCTCCACCGCTGCGGTGGATGTCAGCAGCGCCTCGCGCTCGATCGACAGCTTCTTCCAGCTCGGCACCACCCAGACCCTGCCCGACATGACGCGGGCGGCACAGACCGTCACCTCGGCGGCCGTCACCTTCGACCAGCTGGGCCAGCAGGTGGCCTATGACCCCGGCGGGCTGGTGGCACCCCCGCCCCTGCCAGTGGTGGAGTGGCGCTGATGAAGCCGCACGCTCCTGGCCTTCGCCCCAGCCGCCGCGCAGGCCTGGCCGCCCTTGCTGTCCTCGGGACGGCTGCACTGGCATCGGGCTGCATCAGCCTGCTGCCTGACCCGGGCGACCCCGATGTGGTGATGGACATGGTTGCAGACCCGGCCACGCCGGCCGTGCGCGATCCGCTGCCTGTCAGTCTCGGGGTCGGCACTCCGGTCCTGACCCGGATGCATGGCGGCCAGCAGATCGTGGTGGTCGGCGAGGATGGCAGCTATGCCTATCTCGGCGGCATCCGGCTCGCCGCCAGTGCCGGGACCACGGTGCAGAATGTCGTGCTGGGTACGTTCGACCGCTCGGGCGCGGTGCGGGGCGCGGTGCGCTCGCTCACCATCGCCCGGCCGGACTTCGAACTCAATTTCGACCTCGACCGCTTCGACGTGACCCGGCCGGAGGGCCGGGCCGACGGCACCGCGCGGATCTCCGGCACAGCGCGGCTGACAGTCAGCCTCACCGGCCAGATCATCGCCACCCGCCGGTTCGAGGCCAGTGCGCCAGCCCGGCGCGGCAAGCCGATCGAAGCGGTGCGCGGCCTCGAGGCAGCAACCCGCGCCTTCGCCCGCGACGCCCATGACTGGGCGGTGGCGCAGCTGCGGACGCGCCTTGCGCAGACGGCAGCACCAGCGGTCGCACCGGCGGCTGCACCGGCACCGTCGAGGCCCGCCAGTCGCTAGGCGCTCAGGTCCGCTGAAAGGCAGGACAGGCTGGATCACCGCTGCTCGCAGCGGTGCTTTCAGGGCTGGACCGGATCAAGGATCAGACAGCGGCTCGTTCAAGGTCTCGCGCAGGGTGCACCGCTGCCAGCAGCGGTGATCCGGAGCCAAACGTCGGCCACCTGCCTGGCAGTTCATCCTGGACCGCCGGCAAGCTGCGGTTCGCGGTCGAGGGCGTTGCTGCCTGCGGACGCCGCTGCTGGCGGCTGGCGGCGCGGCGGGCCGCTGCGCTGGATCGGCGGGCGGCTGGCCTGGGGAACGGCCGCTGCCATTTGCACCCGGCTGCCGCCACCGGGATCGATCGCGGGATTGACCGCAGCCGATTCGTCCGAGCGGCTGCGGCGGGGGGTTCCGGCGCCGGGGCGGCGACGGGCAGGCTCGCGCGCCGCGCCCTCCTCACCTTCGGGGGT
>JAIXTH010000027.1 GCA_027484265.1 Alphaproteobacteria bacterium | reverse complement strand
GGGCGGCAGCTGCAGGGCAAAGTCGCCCTCCAGGGTCCGGCTCGACGGGTTCAGGAAGCGCAGGCGCAGCACCACGTCGGCCAGCTGGCCATGGACCTGGATGGTGGCATCGGCATCGGCCAGCACCAGCTGCTGCGGTGCGATGTCGGCGCGGTTGAGCGCAGGATCGCGCGCTACCAGTTCGATCGTTGGACGCGGGGCAGGGCGCTCGGGCCCCGCTGCGGGCGTGTCGGCCCTCACGGTGCCACCTGCCAGACCCGCCGTTGCCGCCACCAGGGCGATCACCGCCGCCGCCGCTGTCCATCTCAGCCGACCCATCACAATCCTCCTGCCAGCTGGTGCACGGCCCCGTCCGGGGCGGCCCCACGCCATCATGTGTCTGTCGCGGCAGGACCCGTGCCCGCCACCGGTGACCAGATTGCGATTCAGCTTGCGGCGGAATGAGGGCAGGCCGGATCGCGGGTCCGGGTGGTGCGGCGGTTCAGCTGCGGTGGCGCTGCACGTCCACCACCACCGGCAGGGCCCGCAGCGAGGCGGCGATGGTGTTCAGGTGGCGGTTGGACGCCACCTCGATGTCCGCCACCAGATCGATGAAGTCCTCCGAGCGTCGGTCGGCGCGCACATTGGTGATGTTGCCGTCGCAGTCGGCGATGATCCGCCCGACTTCGGCAAACACGCCCTTGGTGTTCTGGCAGGTAACGGTCAGGCGCCCCACCGCCAGGCCACTGGCGCGGGCTTCCTCGCTCCAGGCGAGGTCGATCCACTCATGGGCCGTGTTCTCCATCTCCTCGAGATGGCGGCAGTCGATGGTGTGAACCTCGATGCCCTTTTCCGGCACCAGCACCCCCACGATCCGGTCGCCGGGCAGCGGCGAGCAGCAGGGCATGAAGAACACACGCTGGTCGTTGCGCAGCCGGGCTCCGATCACGAAGGCATGGGCCTGATCGTCCTTGATCGACACCCGCGCCTCGCCCAGCACCTGGCGCTGGGCAATGCCGGGCACCGCGGCCTCCGCCAGCTGCAGGCCGGTCAGGTGGCCCTTGCCCATGGCAATGTGCATCTCGTCGGCGCTCTTGAAGCCCAGGGCCTCGCGGGCGGGCTCGAGGTTCAGCTGCGCCGGATCGAGCCCGAAGCGGGCCAGGCCATGGCGGGCCAGCTGCCTGCCGAGCTTGAGGAAGTCGTCGCGCTGGGTCTCACGCAGCAGGCGGCGGATCGCCGAGCGGGCCCGGCCGGTGACGGCCAGGCTCTCCCAGTCGGGCACCGGCCGGCGGATGTCCGAGCGCAGGATCTCGACTGAATCGCCATTGCGCAGCACGGTGCGCATTGGCCGGTCCTCGCCATTGATCCGCACGCCCACCATGGTGTCGCCCACCTTCGAGTGGACCGCATAGGCAAAGTCCAGCGACGTGGCGCCCTTGGGCAGCACGATCATGTCGCCATCGGGGGTGAAGACGAACACCTGGTCCTGGAACAGCTCGAGCTTGGCATTCTCGAGGAATTCCTCGGCATCGGCACCATGTTCCAGCAGGTCCACGATGGCGCGCAGGCCCTCAGTGGGATCGGCAACGCCGCTGTCGGCGGGGTAATAGCCATATTGGGCGCCCTTGTAGCGCCAGTGGGCGGCAACGCCGTTCTCGGCCACGGCGTCCATGTCCTGGGTGCGGATCTGGATCTCCACCCGCTTCGCGCCCGGCCCCACCACAGAGGTGTGCAAGGAGCGGTAGCCATTGGGGCGGGGCACCGAGATGAAATCCTTGAACCGGCCCGGGATCATCTGCCAGGTCTGGTGGATGATACCCATCGCGCGGTAGCACGCGTCGGTCGTGTCCACGATCACCCGGAAGCCGAACAGGTCGGCAATCTGGCTGAAGGAGACGGTCTTGCGCTCCAGCTTCTGCCAGATCGAGTAAGGCCGCTTCATCCGCCCCAGCACCTTGCTGGCGATGCCGGCTGCATCCAGCGCATGGGTGATGCTGGACGACACTTCCGCGATCAGCTCGGCGCGTTCGGCGCTGAGGGCCGCCACCTGATCGTGGATCGTGCTGTAGACCTCGGGCTGAAGCTCGTGGAAGGCGAGGTCCTCGAGCTCGGTGGCGATCCGCGAGATGCCGATGCGCCGCGCCAGCGGGGCATAGATGTCGAGGGTCTCGCGGGCGATCCTCGCGCGCTTCTCGGGTTTCTTGATGAAGCGCAGCGTGCGCATGTTGTGCAGCCGGTCCGCCAGCTTCACCAGCAGCACCCGGATGTCCTTGGACAGCGCCAGCACGAATTTCTGCAGGTTCTCGCCCTGGCTGGTGCGCACGCTCATCACTTCGAGCTTGGTGAGCTTGGTGACGCCATCCACCAGGCCGGCAATCTCGGCGCCGAACTGGTGCTCGATGTCGGCGAGGGTGGCGGTGGTGTCCTCCACCGTGTCGTGCAGCAGCGCGGTGACGATGGTGGCGGTATCGAGCCGCATCTCGGTCAGGATGCCGGCCACTTCGATCGGGTGGGCGAAATAGGGGTCGCCCGAGGCACGCAGCTGCGTGCCATGGTGCTGCATGGCGAACACATAGGCGCGGTTGATCGCGTCTTCATTGGCATCCGGGCTGTAGGCCTTGATGCGCTCGATCAGCTCGTACTGGCGCAGGATCCGCCCGCGCGCCGGGGGCCGCTCCTCGGTCTGCGACGGTGGGAGCGGCGGCGGGCCTTCGGCGGCCGGTGGGGCAATGACCGCCCCGGCAGGAGCGCCGTCAGCCATGCGGGATCAGAACGGGTCCTCGCGGACCGCTTCCTGTTCCTGCTGCAGGGCGCGCAGCACGTCCTCTTCCGACACCAGCACCGGTGCTTCCAGCGCCAGCAGGTCGCCTTCCTCTTCCTGGCGGATTGCTTCGGGCTTCACTTCGCGCAGCGAGGCCACGAGGTCATCGCGCAGGTCCATCGGCTCGACGGCTTCGTCGGCGATCTCGCGCAGCGACACCACCGGGTCCTTGTCATTGTCGCGGTCCACCAGCAGCGGGCTGCCGCCACCGATCTGGCGGGCGCGGTGCGCGGCCAGAAGAACGAGATTGAAGCGATTGGGGACGCGCTCGACGCAGTCCTCGACCGTAACGCGGGCCATGGGCGTAGTTTTCCTGTTGGAGGAGATCAGTTGTCCAACATAGGACGTGTGGCGGCAAACCTCAACCGCGTTGGGCAGGACCGACCGAAGCTGTCGGGCGGCTGCCGCTACTTCGCGCCCGCTTCCAGCTTCTCGCGCGCCGCCTTGGCGGCATCGTCGCGTTCGGGATCGATCAGGCGCTGGGCGGGGTGGCTCTGCGACTGCTTCCAGACGGCGGGCAGGGTGCAGACCCGGATGCCCTGGTCGAACACCGAGCCCATCACCAGGGTCTGGCCGCTGCGCACCGCAACGGTGGCGCCCGAAAAGCCATCAGGCCCCGCCGTGCCATCCTGCAGCAGCACCTGGTCCACCTTGCCGCCAGTGCCCGCAGTGGCCGGCTCGACGATGATCACCTGCACCGGCGCGACGCGGGCCGGATCGCGGGCGTGGCCAAGCCAGGTGAAGAGCTTGGGGTGGCTGCCGATCCAGATCCGCCCATCTGGCTCCACGTCCAGATTGTCGAGGCCGGTGCCGAGGAACACCTTGTCATGCAGGGTCAGGGCGCCGTCAGCCGGGTTGCGGTCGAACAGATGCAGGGTGCGGTCCAGCGTGCCCGAGACATAGACCCGCGCGCCGTCGGGCGAGAGCGCCACCGAATTGGCAAAGCCGATCCCGGTGGCCACCTGCCGACCGGTGTTTCCGTCGAAATACCACACCGAACCCGACTTGCCGCCGTCAGCCAGGATCAGCGCCAGCATCTCGGACAGGGAGCCCGGCGCCAGCGCGCTCTCGCGGGTGGCATAGAAGCTGTCGGGGCCGGTGGCTGCGATGTCGTTGATCCGCACCAGCCCCGGGATCTGCACGCTGCGGCGCAGGGTGAGGGCGTTGGTCTCGCCCACATCGAAGATCTCGACGCGGGTGGCAGAAATGTCTCCATGACCGGCATGGTTCACGGCCATCAGGACCCGCTGCCCATCGGCGCCGCGCCACAGGCTGATGCCATGGGGGTGAAAGCCGGTCAGGGCCGCGTCGGTGACCTTCACCGGGGCCGATGTGGCTCCGGCCGCGTCCAGCGTGACGGCATAGATGCCACCGGCAGGAGGGCTGGCGCTGTCCCAGGCGCGGCGGTCATCGGACGAGATGAACAGCGTGCCGCTCTCGCGGTCGAGCAGCAGGTCTTCGGCGCCTGGCATGCCGGCGAGCACCGGCTGGCAGCTGCCCTCGAACACCGGGGTCAGCGTCGTGAACTCGCCGGTGCGGGCCGCAGAGCGGAAGCCTGCGAAGGAGACGATGCCGACGGTGATCACCGCCCCGATCAGAAGGGAAGCCTTGAGTGTCATGCCCGCCCCTCTAGCGGCGCCGCGCCCGCCGCGCCACAGCCGGCTTCACCACGGGCCGCCCGCCGCCGTGTGCCTCGCGCCCCTGCAAGCCCGGTTTGCGCCCGGACCGCATTGGCCTAAGCCACAGGCCATGCGCTCGTGGACCGGACCCGCCATTGCCCTCTCTGCCCGCCGTCACGGCGAGAATGATGCGGTGCTGGAGGTGCTGACCCCGGACCGGGGCCGGCTGGCGGGCCTGGTCTATGGCGGGGCCGGCAGCCGCAAGCGGGCCCTGCTCGAGCCCGGCAGCCGGCTGGACGCGGCCTGGACCGCCCGGGCCGAGGATGCGCTCGGCTGGTTCGAGCGGATCGAGGCGTCCGGCCCCGGTGCCGCCGCCCTGCTCGATGATCCGGCGGCCCTCACAGCAGTGCAGTATGTGGCCGCCGTCCTGCGCGACGTGCTGCCCGAGCGGCAGGCGCATCCGGCGCTGTTTGCCGCCACGGGCGTGCTGCTGGATGCGCTGGCGGCGGGGCCGGAGTGGCCGGCAGTGCTGGTGCGGTGGGAGGTGGGGCTGCTGGCCGAGACCGGTTTCGGGCTCGGGCTGTCGGAATGCGCCCTGACCGGCACCACCCGGGACCTGGCCTATGTCAGCCCCCGCACCGGCCGGGCCGCCAGCGCCGCCGCGGGCGCCCCCTATGCCGACCGCCTCCTGCGCCTGCCGCCGTTCCTCGCCGACCCGGCGGCTCCGCTCGCCTCCGGCGACATAGCCGACGGCTTCGCCCTCACCGCCCACTTCCTAGCCGCCCACCTGATGGCCCCCCTCCGCCGCGACCTCCCCGAAGCCCGCGACCGCCTGATCATCCAGCTCGGCAGGGCGCAGCGGATGTAAGGGGGGGCATGGTCTAGCAGTCAGGTCCTGGCTGATGCTGTGCGCGACGGCTGGATCAGGATATCGGCCGGGATGCCCAGCCGGTCATGCAGGCGGCGGATCATCTCGATGGACAGGCCGCGCTTGCGGTTCAGGACCTCGGACACACGGGTGCGCGAACCGATCAGGGGTTCGAGGTCCTTGCGGGTCAGGCCTTCGCTCTCCATCCGGAACCGGATGGCTTCCACGGGATCGGGCGGGTCCATGGGATACTGGCGGGCCTCCCAGGCATCCACCAGGGTCGCCAGCACATCAAGCCGGTCTGCCTCGGCGCTCCCGGCAGGCGCATCCCAGAGCGCGGCAATCTGCTGCAGCGCCGCCTCATGGTCGGCCTCGCACCGCAGGGGACGGATCTCACTCACCATGGTCTACCTCCCGGACATCGATCCGATCATAGTCGGCATGCGTGCCGATCCACTTGATCCACACAAGGCCCAGATCGTACCGCACAGCTACAACCAGCCGATAGTCATTGCCCTTGATATTGAAGACAATTCTCTCCGACCCGACAATGCTGGCCGTGGCAAACAGGCGCTTCACATCGGCCGTGCTGCGCCACGCAGCCTTGCTGACTTCCGCAAACCACGCATCCAGCGCAGCCTTGAGAGCCTGCTGATCGGCACGGCCCGCACGGCTCTCGACAAAGTCACGCAGGGTCCCCCGGGCAATGATCCGCATGAGCGAGACTTATCATGTTCCCAGTTTGGGCGCAACGATCGGCCGGGACGGACTGCGCGGGGCCTGCACGACCGCCACCAGAATCCGGATTGCGGTGTTCCGCCTTCCGGCCTTGTCACGGCAACCCCTTCGGCGTCGCTTCGCCAGCCTCGACAGGGCCGTCAGGCGGGTGGCCAGACATCAGGGCATCAGGTGGTCCACCAGCACCCGCTTAGCCGCACCGGGCACGTGAATGATTTTGAGTGGCGCGCTTCCATTGTCAGTGTCGGCAAGCGGCACCTTCACGGCCGTCGCGGTTGCGAGCGTAGCGGCCCGCAATGCGCCGCCTGCTCTTGGCCTACTCCCACTCGATCGTTCCGGGCGGCTTGCTGGTCACGTCATAGACCACGCGGTTGATGCCTTTGACTTCATTCACGATCCTTGTGGCGACGCGGCCGAGGAAGGCCATGTCGAAGGGGAAAAAGTCGGCGGTCATGCCGTCGGTGCTGGTCACGGCGCGCAGGGCGCAGACGTGGTCGTAGGTGCGGTGGTCGCCCATCACGCCCACGGTCTTCACCGGCAGCAGCACCGCGAAGGCCTGCCAGATCACGTCATAGAGGCCCGCTGCGCGCAGCTCTTCAAGATAGATCGTGTCGGCCTTGCGCAGGATATCGGCCTTCTCGCGGGTGATCTCGCCGGGGATGCGGATCGCGAGGCCCGGGCCGGGGAAGGGGTGGCGGCCGACGAAGGCCTCGTTGAGACCCAGCTCGCGGCC
>JAIXTH010000164.1 GCA_027484265.1 Alphaproteobacteria bacterium | reverse complement strand
CTGGCAGCAGTCGCGGATTACCAGCAGGCGCAGATCATTGGCCCCTTCGCGCAGGAGGGCCGGTGGCACTTCCCAGATCATGCCCGCCTTGCCCTGACGGTTGGGCGCCTCGCTCCAGCGCCCGTCCACTCCGCGCACCAGAGCGCCATTCACATAGAGGAGTGCATTGTCGGCCAGCAGCGGCACGAACACGCCTGCGCCATCGGCGGGCCGGTCGATGGCGAGGCTGAAGCGATAGAGGCCCGGCCGGTCCGAGAACAGCCGTTCGCTGCCGGCTTCCTTGAAGGGCCGGGCGGGTTCGGGGCTGGTCAGGGAGACGGCAGGGGCGGTCTGGACCTGGCGGACCTGCCACGGCGCAATCTGGCTCAGGTCGGCGGGGGCGGTGACGGTCCAGGTGACGGTCCAGAAGATCAGATGGATCAGGCACAGCGCCTGGACCAGCCGCAGCAGCGGCTGCCACTGGCGCCGTTCTGCCCCGATGCCCACCGGGCTGCTGGCCGGAACCGCAGGGGCGAGCGGGCTGCCCATCAGCCCGGAGGCCTGCCGCCCAGGTCGATCAGTCCGCTCTGCACGGCTTCGAACACGGCTTCGGAACGGCTGTTCACCGCCATCTTGGAATAGATCGCCTTCACATGGGCGCCGACCGTATGCGGCGAGATATCCAGCTTGCGGGCCACTTCCTTCTGCGAGAAGCCGCGCGCCAGCAGCTCGAGGGTTTCCTTCTCGCGCGGGGTCAGGCCGAAGTCGTCCACGGGCGGGGGTGATGGAGCTCCCGGAGCAGGCGCCGGGGCAGCGCTCGCATGCGCATCCACCGCCCGCAGGCGGCGCAGCAGGTGGGCGGCGGCGGCCGCACTGATCGGTGCGCCCCCGGCCAGCGCCGAGCGCATGGCTGCGACCAGTTCCTCGGGGCGGGAATCCTTCAGCACGAAGCCATCGGCCCCCGCCTCCAGCGCCGAGATCACGCTGGTCTGGTCGCCGAACACGGTGAAGATCAGGATCCGGGCGTCGGGCGCACGGCGCACGGCGCGCACCACATCCAGGCCGCTGCCATCTGGCATGCCAAGGTCTGCCAGCAGCAGGTCGGGCGGGGATGGCAGGGCTGCGAGCGCCGCCAGCCCATCCGCCACGGTTCCCGCCTCGCCCGCCAGCTCGAACCCCTCGGCCTGCTCCACCAGCCGGATCAGCCCCGAGCGCAGCAGCGGGTCATCCTCCAGCAGGAACACGCGGGCGGGAGCGGGGTTCGGGGTCGCAGTCGACATGGCCTATCCTTGCCTCTTCCGGCTTGCGGACACATACCCCCAAAGCGGGGGCGCTCCCTCCCGCATTCGCGCGAGCCCGGCCAGCCGGGAACAGGCCACGCGCGATCCACAGAACCCGGTGGAGCGGCGCTACGAGCTGGGCGTCAATAAGATGTCCGTGGGCTTCGCCCGGCGTTGATGTTTCTTCCAACAGCCGGGCTCGGCTCGCGGCTTCTCCATATCCCGGCGCACTGGATCACAACAGGGGCGTTTCCGTTCGCCGCACCTGTGCTGGCCGAACAGTTGGAGCGGCCTCTTGCAGAGCGATATTGCCGGGACAGGTGCCGCCGGCCTGCCGCCAGGACCGCAGACTCGCCGATGCGACGGGCTAGACAGGATAGATCCGATGCTCGGCATCCCACCAGACGACAAGGAAGACCGGCCCTTGCCGCACGCCCCAGATGCGTTCCTGGCCACCCACGCGAAATCTGAACAGCTCGTCCTCTGTCCTCTCGATCTCGACCCAACGCGCCTGGGCCTCCGGGCATATGCTATCCCAGGATTGCACGTGGTGCTTCTTGCGCCGCTCACGTCCGCCGGTGGTCTGACTGAGAATCTCGGCCCATGTCAGGCGGCTCATCTCGCTCATCGACCGTCTGACAACGCAGTTCGTGCTGGCCCGGGCTTCTGGAGAACACCAATTCCGGTCTTGCCCCCATGACCAACGCCCCTCGCGGTCAGCATATTCGAACAGACTACAGCCCATCAGCATCTGCATGATGCTGTCCGGATTGGCGATCGAGCGCGCCGACCGGCTGTCTTCCGGATTGAATAGCGAGCGTGGCACCTGGTCTGCGGCCACGACTTCGACAAGTCGCGCACTCTTTTCCCTGGCCTTCAGCGCGCGGGCATTCCGCCGCTCCATGCGCGCTTCGCGGCGCTTCAAGGGGTACGCCCTGCCTTGCTGCCGAGGCCGGCGTAGTACTCGTGCATCTGGGCGTGCGTGATGGGTTCCTGACAGGCCTGCCCGTCGGCAGCACCTGAGCGGGCGCGGGCATCACGCCACGGCGCCTCCAGATGTGTCAGGTCACTGAGCCACTGCGCCGACCTGCCGCCGTAGAAGCGCAAGACCTCGTCAACCGTAGCCCGTTGGTCTTTGGTAAGGCGCTCCGGGTCGCCCGCTATCGAACCGGGGCGAACCTTGAAACAACCCCTGTGCGCCTCATAGAGCTGGGGAATGACGGGACCATTCGCCCAGGCTTGGATCTCGGCATCGAACAAAGGCGCCTCGTCCCAGACCAATGACCAGCACTGGGCATAATAGGCGAGCTTCTGGAGCTTCATCGCGGTCATCTCGCCGCTCTTGGCCAGAATACAGGCTGCGACATCCAGCACGGTCATGGCGACCTGCGAGCTGTGCGGTACCTCGATGGATGTGGCGGCGATCATCGCCCGACTTCTACCAGAAGAATTGCAGGATTTCTACGCATTTATGATTGTGATGCCGCACGCCAGCGGTCCGAGCTGTCACGGCCGTGCGCGGGCCTCAGCCAGCTTCCAGCCGTGCCTGCAGGCCTGCGGCCCAGGCCGTGATGTCACCGGCTCCCAGGCACACGAACAGGTCGCCGGGGGCGGTCTCTGCGGCGAAGAAGGCGGGCAGCGCGTCCGGGCTCTCCAGCTTGAGCACCCGGCGGTGACCGTGGGCGCGAGCGCCGCGCACCAGGGCATCGGCGTCCACGCCCTCGACCGGCGCCTCGCCCGCGGCATAGACATCGGCGATCGCCACCGTGTCGGCATCGGTGAGACAGCGGCAGAAATCCTCGAACAGGCTGGCAAGGCGCGAGTAGCGGTGCGGCTGCACCACGGCCACCACACGCCCGGCGCACACCTGCCGGGCCGCCTTCAGAACGGCGGCGATCTCCACCGGATGGTGGCCATAGTCATCGATGATGCGCACGCCATTGAACTGGCCCACCGTGGTGAAACGGCGCTTGACCCCTTCAAAGGCCGTCAGGCCTGCGCGGATCTGGTCGTCGGACGCGCCAAGCTCGCGGGCCACGGCAATGGCCGCCACGGCATTGGACACATTGTGCAGGCCGGGCATCGGCAGGTGCAGTCCCTCGATCCGGTGGGCGGCGCCCGTCCCACGCGCGCGCATCTCGACCGCAAACCGCGACCCGTCCGGCCCCGCATCCAGGTCCACCGCCCGCGCATCGGCCTGCGGGTTGAAGCCATAGGTGATGACCCGCCGGTCATGGATCCGGCTCACCAGCCCCTGCACTCCGGGATGGTCGGTGCACAGCACCGCAAAGCCATAGAAGGGCACCGAGTGCACGAAGGTCTCGAATGCAGCCTCCATCGCCTCGGCGGTGCCGTAGAAATCGAGGTGCTCGGGGTCCATGTTGGTGACCACCGCCACCTTGGGCCGCAGGCGGGTGAAGGTGCCGTCGCTCTCGTCGGCCTCCACCACCATCCAGCCGCCGGTTCCGACCCGGGCATTGGTGCCATAGGCATTGATGATGCCGCCATTGATGACGGTGGGATCCAGCCCCGCGGCGTCCAGCAGGGTGGCCACCATCGAGGTGGTGGTGGTCTTGCCATGGGTGCCGCCGATGGCCACCGTGGGGGCAATCCGGGTCAGCTCGGCCAGCATCTCGGCCCGCCGCACCACCGGGATGCCGGCCGCCCGCGCCGCCTCGACTTCCGGATTGGTGTCCTTCACCGCCGACGAGATCAGCACGATCCCGCACCCCGCCACATTGGCCGGATCGTGGCCGATGAAGGTGGCGATCCCCTTGTCGCGCAGCCGCGCCAGATTGGCGCCGTCGCGGGCGTCGGAGCCCTGCACCGCATGACCCCAGCTGGCCAGCACTTCGGCAATGCCGCTCATGCCGATGCCGCCGATGCCGACGATGTGGATGGTGCCGATGTCGAGGGGGATGGAGGTGCGCTGGGCCTGGGGCATGGGGTGTCTCTAGCGCGTGGCGCACGCGCCCGCAAAGCCGCTGTCAGATGGTCGTTCTCAGCTGCCCGGCTTCTCGCCTGCGGACTGTTCGGTGGTGCCGAGGGCGTCGGCGAGGCGCATCTTGGCGCTGCCGGGACGCAGGGGTTTCTGCTGGCTCTCGTGGGGGGCCCAGCCGGTGAGGGTGACCAGCTCGAACGTGGCGCGGACCTTGCCGTCCGGGTCACTGTAACGATCTGTGTAGATGTCCGCTGCGCGGGCGATCACGGCCCGGGTCAGGCCCCGCCTGCTACCGGTAGCAAAAGCGGCCGACTCGCCCATGGCCTTGATGTCCCGGAACAGGCCGAAGGGATTGGCATAGCGCACGGTGACCACGTCGCTGTCGGCAACCGGCAGGGCAAAGCCCGCCCGCTGCAACAGCCGCGCGCCGTCCTGGGCATCGGCAAACGGCGACACCCGCGCCCCCGCCCCGCCCAGCAAGTCCATCTCGGCCTCATACAGAACCGCCCGCAGCTCCTGCAGCGTGCGCCCGCCAAGGAATGATGCCAGCAACAGCCCATCGGGCCGCAGTGCCAGCCGCGCCTGCACCAAGAGGCCCGGCAAGTCATTGATCCAGTGCAGGAATCCTGCCGACAGCACCAGGTCCACCGAACCCGGCTCCAGCCCCAGGAACTCGAACGCCGCCGTCCTCGCCCCCTCGATCCCGGCCAGGAAGCCGGGCTCGGGGTCGGTCACGGCGAGCGTGCCCACCCGAGCGCCCAACAGGCCCCGGCGCGTCAGCTCGTCGGTGAGGTAGCGCCCCTGCGCACCCAGCTCCACAGCCCCGGCAAAGGTGCGGTTGATCGCCTCCAGCCGGTCGGCGAGATCGGCCACTGCGCGGTCCTTGAGAAAGCTCGCCTGTGGCAGTGTCCGCACCGCGCGCGCGCGCCGCTTGGCGAGCAGGGCCTGATCGAAGACTGTGGGCGTTCCAGATTCCATGGTCCTTGTTCCAATGCGTCTGCCCGCCCGTCAACATCACCACACCTTGAATGGCAGTGATACACTATACCAACTCAAGCTTAGGCTGAGGTCGGTGGCGGACCTGATCTGGCCGGCGCGTTCGCTGCTGTCGGACCAGCCGGTGGCCGATCCGGGCACGATCGAGGCACCGCTGTGGCAGGCGCTGGACCGGCTGGCGGGGCCACTGTGCACGCGGTGCGGGATCCCCCTGCCCGACAGCCCGGTGCCGGAGGCCACATGCGGTGCGTGCCTGTCCCGCAGTCCGCCCTACCGCCGCCACCGG
>JAIXTH010000231.1 GCA_027484265.1 Alphaproteobacteria bacterium | reverse complement strand
GGCGGATCTTCCGCCACAACGACGTGGCGCATCTGGAAGAGCTGATCCTCAAGGACGACCCGGCGCGCCCCAAGCTGGTGGCGTTCGAGAGCGTCTATTCCATGGATGGCGACATCGGCCCGCTCCGGGAGCTGGTCGAGGTGTGCGAGCGCCACGGCGCGCTGTCCTATCTCGATGAAGTGCATGCGGTGGGCCTGTATGGCCCGCGCGGCGGCGGCATTGCCGAGCGCGAAGGCCTGATGGACCGGATCGACGTGATCGAGGGCACCCTGGGCAAGGCCTATGGGGTGATGGGCGGCTATATCGCCGCCTCCGCCGCCCTGGTGGATTTCGTGCGCAGCTTTGCCTCGGGCTTCATCTTCACCACCGCCCTGCCACCCACCGTGGCGGCCGGCGCCTGCGCCAGCGTGAAGCACCTCAAGGCCTCGGCCGCCGAGCGCGAGCGCCACCAGAGCCGGGTGCGCCAGGTGCGCCACCGCCTCGCGGCCATGGGCATCCCCACCATGGAAAACCCCAGCCACATCATTCCGGTGATGGTGGGCGACCCCAAGAAGTGCAAGATGATCTCGGACTGGCTGCTGGACAACCACGGCATCTATGTCCAGCCGATCAACTATCCCACGGTGCCGCGCGGCACCGAGCGGTTGCGCATCACCCCCACCCCGCTGCACACCGACGCCGACATCGACCGCCTGGTCGGCGCCCTCAGCGAAATCTGGTCGCACTGCGCCCTCGCCCGGGTCTCGGCCGCAGCCTGAACTGCACGGCATCGTCCCCGGAGGGCCGATGCCTGCAGCGGCCCCAGCGGCGCGGAGCGCCGCTGCAACGTCTCCAGAGAGGGGCGCCAGAGAGGGGCGACAGTGCGCAAAAGCGGGATTGACGGCCCCGTGCCGGACCGCGCGGCTCCTGCCGCGCCAGACTGCTGACAAACAGTCGCAGGACCTGGAGCGCAGCTGCTTGCAGCTGCGCCAGCGACGCGGAGCGGCGCTACATGGATGCGCATCTCTCTGACTTGATTGCACTTCGTGCGGCGCAGCTGCAAGCAGCTGCGCTCTAGCGGGGCGACAAGGCGCTTTGCGGGGATTCAACATAACCTTGTCGGCAGTCTGGCAGTTCCTTGCAACTGCGCGGCACGACGTGTCACGAGAACGGGGTGATGAGCGGCCTGTGGCGCCGCACCGTGTCGGTGCTCCAGCGCCTTCAATCGCTTCTCGGCAATCTGGCGCGGCAGGAGCCGCGCGGTCCAGCGAACCAGTCACACACGGCCCTGTTTCGCGCGTCACTCCGACAGAGGGGGCCCGCACCGGGGCACCGCTGCACGCGGCGGTGATCCGGGGGGGGGCTAGCGCTGTGCCAGTTCCTCGGCGACGTCTTCCGAGCTTTGCTCGGTGCCGTTCGCGAGAGCCTCGCGGTCCTGCTGCAGGATGCGGAACACGCGGGCGAGGTATTCCTGCATCCAGGCGCCGCGGGCGTCGGCTTCGTCCTTGGTGGGGGCGAAGGTCTCGATCTGGGCGCGGGTCAGGGTGCCGGACTGTTCCAGCAGCCGCTCCAGAGTGTCCATCCGCTCGCGGGTGACCGCCAGTTCCTGGATCACCACCAGCAGCATGTTCATCAGGCGCTCGCTGTCCGGGTCGATGAACCACGGCCGCTTGCCCTTGGCCTTTGCGCCCGCCAGCGCGAGGGGATCGATAGTGCTCATGGCCTTGTGTTTCGGCCCGGACCCCGGGATCGTCAAGGGCTGATTCCGGGGCGGGAGCGCCCGTGACACCGGCTGCCAGCCGCCGGGCGCCGGCGCGCCGCCACAGGTCATGCCGGCGGCAGGCCGCAGTCTCAGGCCCCGAACCGGGCCCTGAACCGCGCTTCGTCCTCCGGGGAGAGCCGGGCCGAGAGGCGCAGGCGCCCGTCGTCCAGCGCCTCTTCGCCCGCCACCGCACCGCGGCCATAGAGCCAGGCGCGGGCCGCGCCGTCGCTGGCGGCCAGCACCAGCTCCACCGGCCGCGCATTGCCCGCCAGCTCGGCTTCCACGGCTGCCAGCAGCTCGGTCACGCCGTCACCCGTCAGGGCGCTGACCGGCACCGCCACCAGGCCGTCGCGGGCGAGGCTGGTGGCCGCACGGGCCTGCATGTCGGCGAGATCCTCGCCCGCCAGCTTGTCGGACTTGTTCCAGGCCTCGATCACCGGGGCCGGGGTGGGGCGGGCCTCCAGCACGGTTTCGAGGATCGCCTCCACATCGGTCTTCATCGCCTCGGTCTCGCTGTCGGCGATGTCGCGCACATGCACCAGCACGTCGGCCTCGGCCACTTCCTCCAGCGTGGCGCGGAAGGCGGCCACCAGTTCGGTGGGCAGGTCGGAGATGAAGCCCACCGTGTCCGACAGGATCACCTCGCGCCCGCCCGGCAGTTTCAGGGCCCGCAAGGTGGTGTCGAGGGTGGCGAACGGCATGTCCTTGGCGAACACGCTGGCGCTGGCGGCGCGGTTGAACAGCGTGCTCTTGCCGGCATTGGTGTAGCCGACGAGCGCGATGACCGGCCAGGGCGCACGCTGGCGGCGTTCGCGGTGGAGCGTGCGGGTGCGGCGGACTTGCTCGAGCTCGCGGCGGATGCGGGCCATG